>CAJYQC010000100.1 GCA_913776885.1 uncultured Variovorax sp. | reverse complement strand
TGCATCACCGAAGAGGGGCAGGCGGAGATCGACAGGCTGCGCGGCGGCGACGGCGCATCGCAGAAGAAGCCGCCGAAGGCTAGGCTCGAGCCGCTGGACTACCTGCGCACCATAGAACGTTCGGCCTTCCCCCTTCGCGTGGACGACCGGCAGGAGATCGGCTGCGTGGAGGCGCTGAAGAACGCCGGCCTGGTCGATGCGGTCATCAGCCCCGCGCTGACGTGGAAGGACGCGTGCGGCGAGCCGCAGGAGCTGGCGGTGATCAAGCGCATCACGCCATTCGGCCGGGCGCAGCTCGCGCGCGGCACGACCAGATGAGTTCGCGGCATCCGGAATTTCGGCCGGGCGGGCCCGCAACCCGACCCGTTGCGCTTTTTTCGCCTACATCCGCGCCGTTTCCAGCGCTTCGCACTGCCCTTCGATGCCCGCGCGCAGCATGCCCAGCGATGCGATCAGCAGGCGCTGTATCGACGAGCGATGGGTTTCGTCGAGCAGGGGCTGCGCTGCGTCGCGACGCCCTTCGTCCCACGCGAGCAGCTGCATCAGCGTGTGCGCGCCGTCGATCACGTCGCGCGCGTCGTTGAGGAACGAGGCCCGCCGTCGCTCCTCGTGGTCGAGCCCGTGAACGGTGTTCCATGCGAACGGCTTGAACTCCGCGCTTGTGGTTTGCGCGGTACTTGATGAATCGGCCATGTCGGCCCTCCCTGTCGGTTCGGCTTTGCTGAAACCGTCGCATCCGCTGTCAAACGAAGGCGGCGGCTCGAACAGGTTGACAGACCGGGAACCGCTAGGCGAAACCGGCAGGGCGCGAGCCCTCCCATCCGAGCCGCCAAAAGGAAGCCGGAATGGCAAAAGCCGCAAACCAAGTGCGGTGTGCGGCTTTCACCGCGGTTCTTTCAGGCTGTCAAACCTGGCCTCGCTGGTCGCAAGGCGGTCTGGAATGTAGCGGCCCGCCCTACCACCGTCAATCGATGCCGAAGACCCTTCCATCCGAAAGGCCCGTGTGAACTTTCACTGCGAGGCACCGCTGCCTATTCAACAGGCAACGTGGTGGGAAGCCACGCCAGTTCTCGCTCCGCGTCCCGGCCTCCCCCCTCAACTCACAGAGTTGTCCACAGAAAATTCGAACAAGTCACCGAACTGTCAAACGGATGTCGTCGCGACGTAACCTTTGAACTGTTCGCGCAGCTTGGTCTTCAGCAGTTTTCCGGTGGCCGTGTGCGGCAGGCTGTCGACGAAGACCACGTCTTCCGGTAGCCACCATTTCACGACGCGCTCCGCAAGGAATGTGAGCAGTTCCTCGCGCGTGGCTTCCATGCCCGCACGCTTGACCACGATGAGCAGCGGACGCTCCTGCCACTTCGGATGCGCGATGCCGATCACCGCCGCCTCGGCCACCGCGGGGTGCAGGCTCGCCGCGTTCTCGAGGTCGATGGACGATATCCACTCGCCGCCCGACTTGATGACGTCCTTCGCGCGATCGACGAGCTGCACGTAGCCGTCCTCGTCGATGTTGGCCACGTCGCCCGTCGGAAAGAAGCCCTCGGCATCGAGCACCGAACCGCCCTCGCCCTTGAAGTAACCGCTCGCGATCCACGGACCGCGCACGTGCAGGTGGCCGAAGGTCTTGCCGTCGTGCGGCAGGCGCTGGCCGTCCTCGCCCACGATCTTCAGCTGCACGCCCCACACGCCGCGGCCCTGGCGCATCTTCACGCGCAGCTGTTCGTCCTTCGGCATCGACAGGTGCTTGGGCAGCAGGTTGCCGATCACGCCGATGGGGCTGGTCTCGGTCATGCCCCAGCCCTGCACGAAGTCGGCGCCGAAGTCGCGCTCGAAGCGCTCGATCATGCTGCGCGGCGTGGCCGCGCCGCCCACGCCGATGCGCTTGAGGCCGATGGCGCGCGTGTCGATCTCGGGGTGCGCGTCGAAGTACTGGAACAGCATCAGCCAGATGGTGGGCACGGCCTGCGAGAAGCCGACCTTCTCGTCGCGCATCAGCTCGTAGAGGCTCTGGCCGTCCATGTGCGGGCCCGGCATGACCAGCTTCATGCCGGTCATCGCCGCCGCGTACGGCATGCCCCATGCATTGGCGTGGAACATCGGCACCGCGAGCAGCAGCGTCATCTGCGAATTGACGCCGAAAGTGTCGGGCGCGCACTCCATCAGCGAGTGCAGCACGGTGGAGCGATGCGAATACAGCACGCCCTTCGGGTTGCCCGTGGTGCCCGAGGTGTAGCAGAGCGACGATGCGGTGCGCTCGTCGAACTCGGGCCACTCGTACTGCTCGCTCTGCGAACCGACGAGCTCGTCGAAGCACAGCAGGTTGGGCACGTCGATGGCCGGCATGTGCGCGCGGTCGGTCATCGCGATGAAGGCGCGCACCGACTTCAGCGCAGGCGCGAGCTTCTCCACCAGCGGCGCGAAGGTGGTGTCGAAGAACAGCACCTTGTCTTCCGCGTGGTTGACGATGTAGTCGATCTGCTCCGGAAAGAGCCGCGGGTTCACCGTGTGCAGCACAGCGCCCGAACCCGACACTCCGAAGTACAGCGCGAGGTGCCGCCAGGTGTTCCACGCGAGCGTGCCCACGCGGTCGCCGGGCTCGATGCCCAGCGTCTTCAGCGCATTGGCCACCTGCTTGGCGCTGCGCTGTATCTGCGCATAGTCGGTGCGATGCACCGGCCCCTCGACGGTGCGGCCCACGATCTCCGCGTGCGGATGGAAGGTGGCCGCATAGTCGATGAGCGACGAGATCAGCAGCGGGCGGTCTTGCATCAATCCGAACATGTCTTGTCTCCTGTACGCTGGGCGGATGCTAGGCAGGGGCTACGCCGCGCGGCATCGTCGGAACGGACGATTGAGGCCATCCGAGGGTTGCCCCTAGCATCCCCTCAAGAGGACTTTGGAATGAACGTTCAGGACGCCATCGCCACCCGCCGCTCGGTGCGCGACTTTCTCGACACGCCAGTGCACGGCGACGTCATTCGCCGCGTGATCGAACAGGCGCTGCGCGCGCCTTCGGGCGGCAACCTGCAGCCATGGCATCTTCACGTGGTGGGCGGCGAGAAGCTCGCGGAGCTCAAGGCCATCATGCGCACGCGCGTGCACGAGGCGCCCACCGGCGAAGGCAGCGAGTACGACATCTACCCGCGCGAACTGCTCGCGCCCTACCGAGACCGCCGCTTCGCCGTCGGCGAGGCGATGTACGCGCGCCTGGGCATTCCGCGCGAGGACAAGGCCGCGCGCCGCGAATGGTTCGCGCGCAACTACCAGTTCTTCGGCGCACCGCTCGCGCTCTTCTGCAGCGTCGACCGCCGCATGGGGCCGCCGCAGTGGTCCGACCTGGGCATGCTGCTGCAGAACGTGATGCTGCTGCTGCGCGCCGAGGGCCTGGACAGCTGCCCGCAGGAATGCTGGGCGATCTACCCGCAGACCATCGGCAGCTTCATCGGCCTGCCCCCCGAGCGCATGCTCTTCACCGGCATGGCCATCGGCTACGCCGACCGCAGCCGGCCGCTCGATGGGCTCGTGACCGAGCGTGCGGCGCTGTCGGAGGTGGCGGAGTTCTTGGGGATCTGAGTGGGGGCCGGCATCGCTGCGCGAGCTTCACGTCCGCGGCGCCAGGTGTGCGGCATGCCGCAATGCGCGCCTGCAGCCCGCTGCTGCGCAGGATGATGCGACGCTGAGCGAATCTCTCAGGCCGCAGCGATCACCCGATCACGCCCCATCGCCTTCGCGCGGTACAGCGCCGCATCCGCCAGCGCCAGCACGTCGTCGATGCGGGAGTCGCCAGCGCTGCTCTCGTTGGCTGCGAGGCCGATGCTCACGGCCATCGAGCCGACGACGGCCATGCTCGAATCCGCCGGGAAGGGCTCGCCGACGGCCTGCCGCAGGCGTGTCGCGACTTCCATCGCCTCGGCCTGATCGGCCTGCGGCAGCAGCACGACGAACTCCTCGCCGCCGTAGCGGCCGAGCACGCCCTTGTCGCCGATGGCGCGCTGCATGCGGTGGACCGCTTCGCGCAGCACGGCGTCGCCCATCTGGTGGCCGAAGCGGTCGTTGATGTCCTTGAAGTGGTCCAGGTCCACCATCAGCAGCGCACCGCCGCGCTCGCCCGAGGAGAAGGCGCGCTCGCTGGCCTCGAGCACGGCGCGGCGGTTGAGCGCGCCGGTCAGCGGGTCGCGCGTGGCGAGGTATTCGAACTCGGTGTGCACGCGGTCGGTGGCCATCAGGATGGCGGCGATCGTCAGCAGCAGCACGGTGAACGAGTACATGCTGATGTAGAGCGACTGGATCCAGCTGCCCTCCATGAGCCCCGCGCCTGCCATACCCGCCACCACCGACATGAAGCGCAGCGCCGCCACCACGGCCTGGGCCAGCAGCAGCCCGGTCATCAGCCGCTTGCCGAACACCTTGCCCGCATGCCGCATGTAGAGCTGCGCGTGCCGGAAGAAGAGCGCCGCGACCGCCAGCGTGACGAACAGCAGCCGTACCTCGAAGTCGGGCTTGACGACGCCGAACCAGAACAGCACCGCCGCCAGGGCGCAATTGACCACCGTCCAGGCCCGCGTGTCGCTGCGGCCGAACAGGAATTTCTGGCTGCCCGAGTAGTACAGGATGCAGGCCTGGTACAGCACGAAGTTGGCGACCACTATGGTGATGAAGTCGGGCAGGTACCCGCGCGCCGCGAACAGCATGGTGCTCACGAACGCGACCAGCGGGGCTTTCGCCCAGTCGCCCAGGCCCTGGATGCTGCGCGGATAGCTGCGCTGCATGAAGAAGACCACGAGCGCCATGATGACGCCCATCACCCCGGCAAGCAGGATGATGGAACGGGGGTCGAGGATGGATGGCGATGCGCCCATGGACCCCGATTATGTTGGCATCGGCGTTCCCCGCCCCGCGGGCGGCCTTCCGCGCCTGCCCTGGGGGCGGTTCAGAGCCGCTCGACGATGGTCACGTTGGCCATGCCGCCGCCTTCGCACATGGTCTGCAGGCCGTAGCGCTTGCCGCGCTGGCCCAGTGCGTGCACCAGCGTGGTCATGAGCTTGGTGCCCGATGCGCCCAGCGGATGGCCCAGCGCGATCGCGCCGCCGTTCACGTTCAGCCGGGCCGGGTCGGCGTCCAGCGCCTGCAGCCAGGCCAGCGGTACCGGAGCGAAGGCTTCATTGACCTCGTACAGGTCGATGTCGGCGATCGACATGCCGGCCTTCTTCAGCGCGCGCTGCGTGGCGGGCAGCGGCGCCTCCAGCATGATCACCGGGTCGTGCCCCATCACGCTCATGTGGTGGATGCGCGCGAGCGGCTCCACGCCCAGCGTCTTCAGGCCGCGCTCGTTCACCACCATCAGGCCGCTGGCGCCGTCGCAGATCTGGCTGGCGGTGGCCGCGGTGCAGCGTCCACCCTCTGCGATGAGCTTCACGGCCGCGATGCTCTCCAGCGTGGCGTCGAAGCGGATGCCCTCGTCCACCGTGTGCTGCTCGCCGGGCTCGGTGCCGTCGGCCATGCGCACCGACACGGGCACGATCTCGCGTTCGAAGTGGCCCGCCCTGGTGGCGGCGATGGCGCGCCTGTGGCTCTCGAGCGCGTAGCGGTCGAGCTCGTCCTTCTCGATGCCGTAGTTGCTCGCGATCATCTCGGCGCCGGTGAACTGGCTGAACTGAACGTCGGGGTAGCGCCTGGCCATCAGCGGGCTCACGTAGAAGCCCAGCCCGTTCTTCAGCGGCAGCGTGACCGGCATGCCCATGGGCACGCGCGTCATGCTCTCCACGCCGGCGGCGATGACGATGTCCATGGTGCCCGACATCACGGCCTGCGCCGCGAAGTGCAGCGCCTGTTGCGACGAGCCGCACTGCCGGTCGACCGAGGTGGCCGGCACCGACTCGGGCAGCTTCGAGGCCAGCACCGCGTTGCGCGCGATGTTGGAAGACTGCTCGCCGGCCTGGTCGACGCAGCCCATGATGACGTCCTCTACCAGCGCGGGGTCGGCGCCGGTGCGGTCCACCAGCGCGTTCAGCACCTGCGCGGCGAGGTCGGCCGGGTGCCAGCCGGCGAGCCGGCCGTTGCGGCGGCCGCCGGCGGTGCGGGCGGCGGCGACGATGAATGCTTCGGGCATGGGAGTTCTCCTGTCTGTGTGTATCTGTGCGAATGCGTAGCCCGCTCAGCGCGGCGCCATGCGGATGGCGCCGTCGAGCCGCACGCTCTCGCCGTTGAAGTAGCCGTTGGTGATCATCAGCTCGGCCAGCGTCGCGTACTCCGCCGGGTTGCCCAGCCGCTTGGGGAACGGCACCGAGGCCGCCAGCGCGGCCTTCACGTTGTCGGGCGCGCCCTGCAGCAGCGGCGTGTCGAAGATGCCCGGCAGGATGGTGTTGACGCGGATGCCCTCGCTCATGAGGTCGCGCGCGATGGGCAGCGTCATGCCGACGATGCCGGCCTTCGAGGCTGTGTAGGCCGCCTGGCCCATCTGGCCGTCCTGTGCGGCCACCGAGGCGGTGTTGACGATGGCGCCGCGCTCGCCGTCTTGCAGCATGTCGAGCGTGAGCATGCCGGCGGCCGACTTGGCGATGCAGCGGAAGGTGCCCACCAGGTTGATCTGGATGATGCGGTCGAAATTCGCGAGCGGAAAGTGCTTGATCTCGCCGGTGGCCTTGTCGCGGCTGGCAGTCTTCACCGCGTTGCCGGTGCCGGCGCAGTTGACGAGCACGCGCTCCTGGCCGTGCGCCGCGCGGGCCTTGGCGAAGGCGGCGTCCACCTGTTCCTCCGAGGTGACGTCGACCTTGCAGAAGATGCCGCCGAGCTCCTTCGCCAGCGCCTCGCCCTGTTCGGCGTTGAGGTCGAAGAGCGCGACTTTCACGCCGTGGCCCGCGAGCCGGCGCGCGGTGGCGGCGCCCAAGCCCGAGGCGCCGCCGGTGACCACGGCGGCAATGCTGGAATCGAGTTGCATCTGCTGGTGTCCTTGAGGTGTCTTCAACGGTTTGTCCCCGTCCAGTTTAGGAAGCAGAATCGGCCGCACACATCGTCGGAAACGACGGGATTTCAGCGCCGCATGCAGCCGCCCACACCCCGGATCCTCGAAACCAAGCTCAATCCCCCGGCCTTCGTCGCCGCGCAGGTGCCGCGCACCGCGATCGGCGAAGAGGTCGCTTCGGCGGCCGTGAAGCTGGTGCTCGTGCGCGCGCCGGCCGGCTTCGGCAAGACCACCGCCATGGCGCAGATCCGCGAGCGAATGGAGGCCCGGGGCATCGCCACCGCATGGCTCACGCTGGACCGCGCCGACAACGACGTCTCGCGCTTTCTCGACTGCCTGGCCGAGGCCGTGCAGCGCCTGGGCGTGGAAGACCCGCGCGGCAGCGGCGGCAGCAACCCGTTCGACGCGGTGGCCGCGCTGGCGGCGCATGAGTCGCCCTTCACGCTCTTCCTCGACGACTTCGAGCGCGTGCAGGAGCCCGCCGTACTGGGGCTGGTGCGCGAGATCGTCGAGCACCTGCCGCGCCGCGGGCAGATCGTGATCGGCTCGCGCAGCCTGCCCGACCTGGGCCTGGGCCGGCTGCGCGCGCGCGGGCAGCTCACCGAGATCGACACCGACCGGCTGCGCTTCAGCCTGGAGGAGACCGGCGCCTTCTTCGGCCTGCGCCAGTCGCTGCCGGCCGAGATGCTCTCGCTGCTGCACCGCAAGACCGAGGGCTGGGTGGCGGCGATCTGGCTCGCATCGATGGCGCTGGAGCGCCACGGCGCGGGCTCGGCAGGCGCCACCGCCACTGCTTTTGTCGAACGCTTCTCGGGCTCCGACCGCGCGGTGGCCGAGTACCTGGCCGAGGACGTGCTCGCGCACCAGCCGAAGGAGATACGCGACTTCCTGCTGCGCACCAGCATCCTGCGGCAGCTCGACGCCTCGGTATGCCAGGCGCTGTGCCCGCGGATGGACTGCGCGGCCATCCTCGAGCAGCTGGCCGCGTCGAACCTGTTCCTCACGCCGGTGAGCGGCGATGGCGATGCGTGGCGCTACCACAGCCTCTTCGCCGACTTCCTGCGCGCGCAGCTCGCGCGCGAGATGCCCGGCGAGCCTGCGCGGCTGCACCTTGCGGCCTCGGGCTGGTACGAATCGCACGGCCGCCCGGTGCCGGCGATCGACCATGCGATCGAGGGCGGCGACCATCCGCATGCGCTGAACCTGCTCGACCATCACGCCGCGCAGTTCCTCGAAGAGGGTCGCATGCGCATGCTGGCGCGCTGGTTCTCGGCCATTCCCGAGCACCAGCTGCGCGGGCATCCGTTCCTGCAGCCGATCTCGCTGTGGGCCACCTGCTTCACCCACGGCCCGTGGGACGCGATGCAGCAGCTCGACGAATCGGGCTGCCTCGAAAGCCCCATCGCCGAGGTGCGCGCGAGCGCCCACACGCTGGTGCCGCTGCTGCTGGCCATGCAGGACCGCCACGACGAAGCCTACGAAGCCGGCCGCCAGAGCCTGGCGCGCCTGCCCACAGGCCTGGCCTTCGCCGACAGCGTGCTGCTCAACGCGATGGCGCACATCCTCGCGGTGCGCGGCGACCAGCACGAGGCACGGCGCCTGCTCGACGCGGCGCGGCGCGAGCAGGGCAACAGCGCCTTCAACCGCATGTACACCGAGTCGCTCGCCGGCCTGTTCGACCTGCACGAAGGCCGGCTGCGGCAGGCCACCGCGCGGCTGCGCATGGCGGTCGATTCCACGCATGCGGTGTCGTACAACCACAGCCACGGCAACGCATGGGCCGGCGTGCTCTACGCGGGCGCCGTGTACGAGACCAACCAGCTCGTGCAGGCCGAGCGCCTGCTCAACGTCTACCTGCCGCTGGCGCGCGACGTGGGCCTGCCCGACCACATGATCCTGAGCCACGCGATGCGCTCGCGGCTGGCCTTCCATGCGGGCGACATCGACGCGGCCTTCCAGGCGCTCACCGAGCTCGAGTACCTGGGCCATGCGCGCCAGCTGCCGCGCGTGGTGGCCGGCGCCAAGCTGGAGCGCTCGCGCATGCTGCTGCTGCAGGGCAACGGCCCCGCCTCGCACGACGAGCTGCTGCGCGCCGACGACCCCGCCCTGTGGGACCGCGAGCTCCGCCAGCGCCTGCCGGCCCACGACCTCGACTACCTGGCGCTGGCCAAGGCGCGATGGGAGATCGCCTTCGGCGACGCGCGCGCGGCGCTGTCGGTGCTGGACGCCGAACTGCACGCCGCGCTCGCCGTGGCCCGCAACCGCCGCGTGCTCAAGCTCAGGGTGCTGCGCGCGCTGGCCCTGCAGCGCGCCGGCGACCCGGCCGCCGCCGCCGAGGAGTTCGCTGGCGTGCTGCAGTCCGCGAGCCAGGAAGGTTTCATGCGGCTGATCCTCGACGAAGGCCCGGCCGTGGTATCGCTGGTGCACCGCAGCGCCGCAGCCATGCAGGAAGGCGGAGGCAGCGACCCGATCCTGGCGGACCACATTCAGCGGCTGGTGCAGGCCGTGGGGCCGTTGCCGGCGCCGGCCGAGTCGCAGGCGCCCTCCGGCGGCGACGCGATGAAGGAACCGCTCACGCGCAAGGAGATCCGCGTGCTGCAGCTGCTGGCCGAGGGCTACTCGAACAGCGCGATGGCCGAGAAGCTCTTCGTGTCGGACAGCACGGTGCGCACGCACCTGCGCAACATCAACATGAAGCTGGACGCGAAGAGCCGCACGCAGGCGGTGGCGATCGCGCGCAGGCTCGGTGTCATCCGATAGCCTTACATCCCGCCTCATTCCGGCGCCGCCTACCCCCTGAACTACGGATTCCGGTGATACCCCACCGGTGCCTGCTTCCCTAGCATTTCCCTCTGTGTTCCAACTGCCGCGATAGCGCAAGGCGCATCGCGGCGCATGGGAATCCTCGCCCGGCG
>CAJYQC010000099.1 GCA_913776885.1 uncultured Variovorax sp. | reverse complement strand
CCCGGCATACCAGCGCGTTGCGGCGGGATGGCTGGCGCGCCAGTCCAGTTCGGGAAAGCGGAAGTCGAGGTAGCCCAGGCTGCAACCGATGGCGACTTCGCCGATGGTGGGGCCAGCCGTTGCCAGCTCCGGCGCGATGGCTTCGATGGCGCCGAGGCAGGCCATGACCTTGGTCAACAATGCCTGGCGCCAGACGGGCCACTGCATTTCAGTGGGCCGTGCCGTGAGTTCGTAGCGCGCAAGCAATGCGGCGTCGAGCAGGCCGTCGCCCATCGACTGGCGCGTGAGCGCCTTCCAGCGCGCGGGGCCGGCCGGCGGAAAGATGCCGGCGCTGCCCAGGCTGTCGATGTATTCGCAGATCACGCGGCTGTCGTAGAGCGACTCGCCGTCGTCCAGTATCAGCGTGGGCACCTTGGCCAGCGGGTTGTGCGCCGCGATGCGGTTGTCGCGGCGCACTGGGTGGGCGGCGCTGTCGAGCCACTCGATGCGTTCGGCCTGGCCGCTCAGGTGGGCGCAGACCATGACCTTGCGCACGAAGGGCGAAGTAGGGGCGTACAGCAGTCGCATGATGCTCAAGGCTCCAGGACGAGTTTGCCGAACACCTGGCCGCTCTCCAGCAGCGCATGGGCCTGTGCGGCCTGGGCCAGCGGCAGCCGCGCGTGCAGGCGCGGCGCGATGCGTCCGCTGGCGAGCAGCGGCAGCACGTGGCGCGCGATGGCCTGCGCCATGCGTGCCTTCTCGGCATGCGTCTGCGGGCGCATGGTGGAGGAATGCAGGCTCAGCTGGCGCTGCATCAGCGTGAGCAGTTCAACCGTGACGGCGGAGCCCTGCATGAAAGAAAGGCTCACGTGCCGGCCGCCGAAGGCCATGGCCTGCAGGTTGCGGCGCACATAGTCGCCGCCGACGATGTCCAGCACCACGTCCACGCCGCGCCCGCCGGTGAAGTCGAGGCAGGCCTGCACGAAGTCGGTGGTGGGCCAGCAGATTGCGAGGTTCGCGCCCATGGCTTTCAGATCGGCGAAGCGGGCTTCGTCGCTGGCGGTCGCGATGACGGTACAGCTGGCCGCATGCGCCATCTGCACCGCGAGCGAGCCGATACCGCCCGTGGCGCCGTGGATCAGCACGGTCTCGCCCATGGCCAGCCGGCCCAGCTCGAAGAGGTTGTGCCAGACGGTGAAGAGCCCTTCCGGCAGGGCCGCGGCCTCTGCGTCGGACAGGCGGGCCGGCACTGCGAACGAATGGTCCACCGCGGTCACGCACCAGGGCGCATAGCCGCCGCCGGGCACGAGTGCCATGCGCCGCGTGCCGCGCAGCGCAGGGTCGACGCCCGGGCCGCAGGCGACGACCTCGCCGCAGACTTCGAGGCCCAGCACGTCGGTGACGCCGGGCGCGGGCTTGGCGATGCCCTGGCGCTGCATGATGTCGGGCCGGTTGATGCCGGCGGCCAGCACGCGCAGCAGCAGCTCGCCGGAGCCGGGGCGCGGCACGGGCCGCTCGGCGAGCACGAGCACGCTGGCATCGCCCGGTTCGCGGGCCACTATGGCCTGCATGGTGGAGGGCAGGGCTTCTGTCACCGCTTCGGTCATGTGGCTCACGGCGTTCATGGCTGCGGGCTGAAGACGCTCACGCCTTCAGGGGCCAGCGCCAGTCCTGCGACCGAGCCGACAGGCCATTGCCGCATGGCCGTGAGGCCGGGGCTGCGCACGGTGACGATCTGGCGTGCCGTCATCGGCAGGTCCACGTCGACGAAGGTGTTGATGTGGTCGCCCTGGAACACGTGGTTGACCACGGTGCCGCTCAGCGCCGAGGCCGGGTGCAGGTTCTCCAACCGCAGGTGCTCGGGCCGCACGTAGACGTCGAGCCGCTCGCCTTCATGCGAGGCGTGCACGAGCCGGTCCTGCGAGAGGCTGATGAGCCCAGAGCCCAGGCGCAGCTGCACGTCGCCCGCGCCTTTGCCGTGGTAGTGGGCCGGCAGGATGTTCACGTCGCCCAGGAAGGACGCGACGAAAGGGTCCTGCGGGCTCTGGTAGAGCTCGGCCGGCGGCGCGATCTGGCGGATCACGCCCGCCGACATCACCGCGATGCGGTCGGACATGGCCAGCGCCTCGCCCTGGTCGTGCGTGACGAACACGGTGGTCAGACCCAGGCGGCGCTGAATCTCGCGAATCTCCACCTGCATGGAGCCGCGCAGGCTCTTGTCGAGGGCCGAGAAGGGTTCGTCGAGCAGCAGCACCTTGGGCTGGATGACGAGCGCGCGCGCCAGTGCCACGCGCTGCTGCTGGCCCCCCGAGAGTTCGCGCGGCTTGCGGTGGCCGAGGCCGTCAAGCTTGACCATGGCCATGGCATCGCGAATGCGCCTTGCCGCTTCGTCGTTAGGCACGCCCTGCATGCGCAGGCCGTAGCCGATGTTGCGCTCCACCGTCATGTGCGGGAACAGCGCGTAGTTCTGGAACACCAGGCCGATCTTGCGCAGGTGCGGCGGGTCGCTGGTGACGGGGCGGCCGTCGATGAAGACCTCGCCGCTGTCGGCCTCGGCGAAGCCTGCGATCAGGTTCAGCAGCGTGGTCTTGCCGCAGCCCGAAGGCCCCAGCAGTGTGAGGAACTCGCCGCGCCGGATCTTCAGCGAGACCTCGCGCAGCACGGTCTGGTCGTGGTACTTCTTGACCACGCCTTCGATGCTGACGGCCACATCGGCCGCATTGGGGCCAAGCTCGGGAGGGACAGGATTCATGGCCGAAAC
>CAJYQC010000098.1 GCA_913776885.1 uncultured Variovorax sp. | reverse complement strand
GAACTCGATGAGGACGCGGCAGACGAAGACGACCTCGACCCCGTCGAGGAAGAAGAAGAAGAAGAAGAAGAACCCGACGTGCTGCTGGCCGCCACCTGCGTCGTCACGGTCTGCCCGCCCACCACCGAGGTCCTGGTGGCCGGCACGTAAACGTCGGCCAGCGAATTGGGGCTGCGCGTGTAGCGAGGGGCCCACTCCATGACCACGTGGTACTGGTTCAGCTCGGTGTAGATGGTGGCCACCTGCCGCTGGCCGAAGGCGTTGTACAGCGCGTTGTCGATGGCCGTGGAAGTCAGGCCCAGCCGGCGTGCGCTGTCGGGGTCGACTTTCGCTACCGTCTCCACGCCGTTCTGGTCCTGGTCGGTGTCGATGTCGGTCAGCGACGGCTGCAGCTTCAGCTCGTCGGCCAGTTTCACGGCCCAGGTGCGCAGGTCGGCGACGTTGTCGCTCTTGAGCGTGTACTGGTAGGTCGAGTTGCTGGCGCGGCCGCAGGAGCGCACGTCCTGCACCGTGCCCAGGAACACGCGCAGGCCGGCCACCTGGTTGAGCTGCGGGCGCAGCCTCGCGATCACCGCCAGGCCGCTGTCCTTGCGCTGGTTGGCGGGCTTGAGGTTGACGAACATGAAGCCGCCGCCTGCCCGGCCCGCGCCGGTGAAGCCCACCACCGTGTCGACCGCCTCGTCCTTGCGGATGATGTCGACCACCTGCCGCAGCTTCTCGGCGAGCGCCTGCGACGAGATGCTCTGGTCGGCGCGCAGGCCGCCGTTGAGCTGGCCGCTGTCCTGCTGCGGGAAGAAGCCCTTGGGCGCCGCGCTGAACAGATACACGTTGAGCCCGACCACCGCCACCAGGATCAGCATCACCAGCGCCTTGCTGTCGAGCGCCCAGTCGAGGCTGTGCTCGTAGCGCCTGAGCACCCAGTCGTAGCTGCGCGCGGCCATGCGGCCCAGCCTGCCCTGAGGCTTGTTCCTGTCGTGCTCGCCGCCGGGCTTGAGCATCCAGGCGCACATCATCGGCGTGGTGGTCAGCGAGATCACCAGCGAGATCAGCACCGCCGCAGAAAGCGTCACTGCGAACTCGCGGAACAGCCGCCCCACCTGCCCGCCCATGAACAGCAGCGGGATGAACACCGCCACCAGCGACACGCTGATCGACAGCACGGTGAAGCCCACTTCCTTCGCGCCCAGCAGCGCGGCCTTCATGCGCGTCATGCCCGACTCGATGTGCCGGCTGGTGTTCTCCAGCACCACGATCGCGTCGTCCACCACGAAGCCGGTGGCCACGGTGAGCGCCATCAGGCTCAGGTTGTTCAGGCTGAAGCCCAGCAGGTACATCACCCCGAAGGTGCCCAGCAGCGCCGCCACCGTCGCCACCGCCGGCACCACCGTCGCGCGCACGCTGCGCAGGAACAGGCTCACCACCAGCACCACCAGGATGACCGAGATCACCAGCGTGAACTCCACCTCGCGCAGCGAGCCGCGGATGGAATTGGTGCTGTCCGACGCAACCTGCAGCTTCACGTCCGGCGGCAGCTGCGCCTGCAGCTCCGGCAGCAGCGCGCGCACGCTGTCGACCGTCTCGATGATGTTGGCCGAAGGCTGGCGCGTGATCAGCACGATGATCGCCGGCTCACCGTTGAACAGGCCCAGCGTGCGCGTGTCCTCCACGCCGTCGACCACCTCGGCCACGTCCTGCAGCCGCACCGCCGCGCCATTGCGCCACGCGATGACCATCGGCGCGTAGTCGCTCGCGCGCAGGGCCGGCGTCTGCGTATAGATCTGCAGCTTGCGCCCGTCGCCCTGCACCATGCCCTTGGGCCGGTTGGCGTTGGAAGCCTGGATGGCGGCGCGCACGTCCTCGGTGCTGATGCCGTAGCGGTTCAGCGCGAACGGCAGCAGCTCGATGCGCACCGCAGGCAGCGAGCCCCCGCCGATCTCCACGTCGCCCACGCCATCGACCTGCGAGAGGCGCTGGCTCACGATGTTCGACACCGCGTCGTAGATCTGGCCCGGCGTCTTGGTCTTGGACGTGAGCGCCAGGATGATCACCGGCGACGCCGCCGGGTTGGCCTTGCGGTAGGTCGGGTTGCTGCGCAGCGTGGCAGGCAGGTCGATGCGGCTCGCGTTGATCGCGGCCTGCACTTCGCGGGCTGCGCCGTCGATGTTGCGGCTGAGGTCGAACTGCAGCGTGACCCGGGTCGAGCCGACCGAGCTCGTCGACGTCATTTCGTTGACGCCTGCGATCGTTCCCAGGTGGCGCTCCAGCGGGGTTGCCACGCTGGTGGCCATCGTTTCGGGGCTCGCTCCCGGGATCGAGGCTCTTACCGAGATCACGGGGTAGTCGACCTGCGGGAGGGGGGAGACTGGGAGGACGAAGAAGGCGGCTATGCCGGCCAGGGCTATGCCTATGGTCAGGAGGACTGTGCCTATGGGGCGGCGGACGAAGGGGAGCGACAGGTTCATCTCGCTGCTCCTTCTGGGAGCATGCTCAGAGCTTGTTTCCCGGGGCCGGGTCTCGGCCCGGCGGCCGACTCACTTTCTTTTGCTTCGCCAAAAGAAAGTAAGCAAAGAAAAGGCGACCCCGCTGTCTGCGACCCCTTCGCTGCGCTACGGGGCAACCTGCGGTGCTCGCGTTTCGCGG
>CAJYQC010000097.1 GCA_913776885.1 uncultured Variovorax sp. | reverse complement strand
GCGGTGAAGACGGCCTGTTCCGCATGCGCGCCGGCCAGCCGCCGGCCGAGGCCGACGAGGCCGTCACGCTGGTCAGCGGCGTGGTCGAGGGCAGCAACGTCAATCCCGTCGAGGCCATGGTTTCCATGATCGCCAACGCACGCAGCTTCGAGATGCAGATGAAGTCGCTGCAGACGGCCGACACCAACGCGCAGTCCGCCAACAAGCTGCTGGCCTACGGCTGAAGCGCGCGCCCTTTCGCTACCTCTTTTGCAGGACTTCCGTAAAACATGATCCGCTCCCTCTACATCGCCAAGACCGGCCTCGACGCGCAGCAGACGCAGCTCGACGTGGTCTCCAACAACCTCGCCAACGTCGGCACCACCGGCTTCAAGCGCAGCCGCGCCGTGTTCGAGGACCTCGTCTACCAGAACCTGCGCCAGGTCGGCGGCCAGTCGTCGGACCAGACGCGCCTGCCCTCGGGCCTGCAGGTCGGCACCGGCGTGCACGTGGTGGCCACCGAGCGCATCCACTCGCAGGGCAACCTCACCAAGACCGACAAGCCCACCGACGTGGCCATCAACGGCAGCGGCTTCTTCCAGGTGCTGATGCCCGACGGCACCACCTCTTACACCCGCGACGGCTCGTTCCAGACCGACCGCGACGGCCAGTTGGTCACGGCCAGCGGCTTTCCGGTGCAGCCGGCCATCACCGTGCCGGCCAACGCCACCAGCATCACCGTGGGCCGCGACGGCATCGTCTCGGTGGTGCAGGCGGGCAGCACCAACACCGTGCAGATCGGCCAGCTGCAGCTCGCCACCTTCGTCAACCCCACCGGCCTGCAGAGCAAGGGCGAGAACCTCTACGCCGAGACCGACGCATCGGGCGCGCCCAACCAGGTGAACCCCGGCGTCGACGGCGCGGGCACGCTGAGCCAGGGCTACGTGGAAGCCTCCAACGTGAACGTGGTGGAAGAGCTTGTCAACATGATCGCGACGCAGCGCTCGTACGAGATCAACAGCAAGGCGGTCCAGACCTCGGACCAGATGCTGCAGCGCCTCGCGCAGCTGTGATGAGCATGATGGCGACGATGTTGCAGGCGCTGTGCCTGGTGCGCAGCGCCGGCCGCGTGGACCGCGTGTGCCGCGGCATGGCCCATGCCAGGGCATGGGCGCTGCCGCTGCTCGCTGCGGCGGTGCTCGCCACCGGCTGCGCGCAGGTGCCGCGCGAGCCCCTGGTGCACCAGCCGATGACGGCGCGCTCCGACAACTATGCGGCGGTGCAGTCGCGGCGCTCGCCCGGCGCGATCTTCCAGGACGGCCCGGGTGCGAACGCGCTCTTCGAGGACCGCCGGCCGCGCAACGTGGGCGACATCCTCACCATCCTCATCAGCGAAAAGGTCAACGCGACGAAGAACTCGGGCGCCAATGCCAGCCGCACCGGCAGCACGGCCAGCGTGTTCGCCGCCATTCCCAAGCTCATCGGCGGCCTGCTCGACGGGCAGGACACGAAGCTCTCGGGCACCAACTCGCTCACCGCCAAGGGCGGTGCCAATGCCAACAACACCTTCAACGGCGTGATCACGGTCACGGTGACCGACGTGATGAGCAACGGCAACCTGCTGGTCAGCGGCGAGAAGCAGATGGGCATCAACCAGGGCACGGAATTCATCCGCTTCTCGGGCGTGGTGAATCCGCGCACCGTCTCGGGCAACAACACAGTGCCCTCCACATTGGTGGCCGATGCACGCATCGAGTACTCGGCCAAGGGCTACATCGACGAGGCGCAGCACATGGGCTGGATGCAGCGCTTCTTCCTCAACGTCATGCCGTTCTGATGAAACACCCCCAGGCTTCGCGCACTTCGTGTCGCTACTCCCACCCCCTTGCAGGGGGCGATGCCAACGGCCCGGCAAAGCCGGTTCCGTGGCATCCCACGAAATTTTCGGCTCGCTTGCGCATCGCGGCGCTGGCGGTGCTGGCGTCTTTCTCCTTCGCGCCCGTACACGCGGAGCGGTTGAAGGAGCTGGCAAGCATCCAGGGTGTGCGCGACAACCCGCTGATCGGCTATGGGCTGATGGTGGGGCTGGACGGCACGGGCGACCAGACGATGCAGACGCCGTTCACGACGCAGAGCCTGAACAACATGCTGCAGCAGTTGGGCATCACGATTCCGCAGGGCGTGAACATGCAGCTGAAGAACGTGGCGGCGGTGATGGTGACGGCCACGCTGCCTTCGTTCGCGCGGCCGGGGCAGAACATCGACGTGACGGTCTCCTCGATGGGCAATGCGAAGAGCCTGCGTGGCGGCACGCTGCTGATGACGCCGCTGAAGGGCGTGGACGGCATGACTTATGCCGTGGCGCAGGGGAACATGGTGGTGGGCGGCGCGGGTGCCTCGGCCAACGGCAGCAAGGTGCAGGTGAACCAGCTCAGCTCGGGGCGCATTCCCGGCGGCGCGCTGGTGGAGCGCACGGTGGAGTCGCCCGTGGGTGCCGAGGGCACTTTCTCGATCGAGCTGAACCGCTCCGACTTCGGCACCACGCAGCGCGCGGTGGACGCGATCAACCGCCAGTTCGGCTCGGGCACGGCCGAGGCCATCGATGCGCGCTCGATCCGCGTGCGCGCGCCCGAGCCGCAGCAGCGCGTGGGCTTCCTCGCGCGGCTGGAAGATCTCGAGGTGACGCCGACCCAGGCGGGCGCCCGCGTGGTGGTGAACGCACGCACCGGTTCCGTGGTGATGAACCAGGCGGTGCGCGTGAAGGACTGCGCCATCGCGCACGGCAACCTGTCGGTGGTCATCAATACCGAGCCGATCATCAGCCAGCCGGGCGCGTTCTCGGGCGGCAGCACGGTGGCGGCGCAGACATCGCAGATCTCGGTCAACCAGGGCGGCGGCGCGATCCAGATGGTGCGCGGCGGCGCTTCGCTGTCGGACGTGGTCAAGGGGCTCAACAGCCTGGGCGCGAATCCGCAGGACCTGGTCTCCATCCTCCAGGCCATGAAGTCGGCCGGCGCCCTGAGCGCCGAGCTCGAGATCATCTGACGGGGCCGGGGCGATGACGGTATCGGCCAACGACCGCACTGACGCGCTCGACCAGCGTTTCGCGCTCGACGTGCAGGGCGTTGATGCGCTGCGGCGCACCGTGCGCTCTTCGCCTGAAGAGGGGCTGCAGCAGGTCTCGCGCCAGTTCGAGGCCATGTTCATGAGCATGGTGCTCAAGAGCATGCGCGAGGCGACGCCCTCCAGCGGCCTCTTCGACAGCCAGGACCAGAAGGTGTACCTGTCGATGTTCGACCAGCAGCTCACGCAGAACCTTTCGGGGCGCGGGGTGGGGCTCGCCGAGGCGATGCTCGCGCAGCTGCGCCGCAGCATGCCCTCGGGCCCGCCCGATGCGCAGGCCGACGCCGAGATCGGCGTGAAGCCGATGCCGCTGGACCCGGCCTTGCCAGGCTTCCCGCTGGGCGCGCGTGCGGGAATTCCGATCGGCTCGGCGCCGGTCGCTCCGGCGGCGCGCACGGCGGACCTCGGCATCTACCAGTTCAACAGCGAGCGGCGCGCACAGGGCGCGAATGCAGGATCGCTGCAGGGCCAGGTCGACGAGTTCGTGGGCCGCATGGGCGCATCGGCGCAGGCGGCGAGCACGGCCAGCGGCGTGCCAGCGCCGCTGATCCTCGCGCAGGCCGCGCTCGAATCGGGCTGGGGCAAGCGCGAGATCCGCGCCGACGACGGCACGCAGAGCTTCAACCTCTTCGGCATCAAGGCCGATCGCAGCTGGAAAGGCGCGACGGTGGAGACCACCACCACCGAGTACGTCGACGGCGAGCCGCAGAAGGTGCGCGCCAAGTTCCGCGCCTACGCCTCGTACGAGGAGGCCTTCACCGACTACGCACGCTTCATCACGCGCAACCCGCGCTACGCGAACGTGCTGGCGACCGACGATCCGAGCGAGGCGGCCCACGGGCTGCAGCGCGCGGGCTACGCGACCGACCCCCGCTACGGCGAGAAGCTGGTTCGGATCATGCAGAAATTCGGTTGAGCCGAGCGCTCACCGCACCAAGGAAAAGCCATGGCAGAGACCGCAGCAGCAACCACAACCCGGCAGGCGCAGGCGCCGCAGCTTCAGGGCGCCATCGCGCGCCTGGAGGTGGTGACCTTCAAGCTGGGGGTGGAAGAGTACGGGATCGACATCCAGAAGGTGCAGGAGCTGCGCGGGTACGACGCGGTGACGCGGATCGCGAACGCGCCGGAATACATCAAGGGAGTGGTGAACCTGCGCGGGATCATCGTTCCGATC
>CAJYQC010000096.1 GCA_913776885.1 uncultured Variovorax sp. | reverse complement strand
TCATGGCGTGGCTTTCCTTGTGGGCTCAGGACAAACCTTCAATTTTAGGTGCCGCCGGTGACACCACCGGTTCGGTCGGCCTTCCGGGGCGCACGCTGAGCCCGTTGATCACCACTTCGGCCTGGGTCGCCAGGTATTTTTCAGGGTCGAGCGCCGCGGCGCCGTCGACGCAGACCATGGCCGAGTGCTTCCAGAGCATGAGAAAGACCATCGGCGCGACCACCGAATAGATCGCATGGTCGATGTCCATGGGAGCGAACTCGCCGCTGTCGATGCCGCGCTGGAAGATGCGCCGCAGCAGCTCGTGGCCGGGCCGGACCACCTGCTCGCGATAGAACTCCGCGAGCCCGGGGAAATTGGCGCCTTCGCACATCATGAGCTTGGTCAGCCCCGAGGCCTGGGTCTTGCCCACGCGCTCCCACCACACGTTCATGCAGTAGCGCAGCATGTCGGCGGTGGTGCCCTCGAAGGCCTCGAACTCGGCATTCCATTCCGTGAAACGGCCGCCGAGGTTTTCGATGACGACGGCCTTGAAGAGCTCTTCCTTGCTCGGAAAGTAGAGGAAGAGGGTGCCCTTGGAAACCCCGGCGCGCGCCGCCACCTCTTCGGAACGTGTCGCCGCGAAGCCTTTTTCGACGAACAGATCGAGCGCGGCCGCCAGCAGCTCGCCGGGGCGCGCCTCCTTGCGGCGCTCTCGCTTGGCGCGCACCGGGCAGATCTTGTCGACGAGGGAGCGGGACGGTGACATGTTATTAATGACTCGCGGGTTAGTAATGTAGTGACAGGCATCCGCCACGTCAAGCCGCGACAATATCGGGTTCGTCTTTTTAAACTCCTGCGGAGCAGCACCATGTCTTCTTCATCGCCGACCCCCGAAACCATCGTGCTGGGCGGTGGCTGCTTCTGGTGCACCGAAGCGGTCTTCGACCGCGTGCAGGGCGTGCTCGACGTCGAGTCGGGCTATTGCAACGGCCAGGCCGTCAACCCGACCTACGAGCAGGTCTGCACCGGCCGCACCGGCCATGCCGAGGTTGTGAAGCTCGAATTCGACCCGGCGCAGATCAGCCTGCGCCAAATCCTCGAGATCTTCTTCGTCGTGCACGATCCGACCACGCTCAACCGCCAGGGCAACGACGTCGGCACGCAGTACCGCAGCGGCATCTACTACACCGACGACGCCCAGAAGCAGGTGGCCGAAGACGTCATCCGCGAGATCGAGGCAGGCAAGACCTATTCGTCGCCGGTGGTCACCGAAGTGGCCCCGCTGGCGAATTACTCGACGGCCGAGGCCTACCACCAGGACTACTTCCTGAACCACCCGAACCAGGGCTATTGCGCCTTCGTCGTCGGCCCGAAGGTCGAGAAATTCCAGAAGACCTTCGCGTCGCATCTCAAGGCCTGACCGGCCGAGCGGCCTGAATCCGACCCGTTCGTGCACATCGCCATCCCACAGTCCCGCTCCCGCCCGAGCCGCGCGCTCGTGGTGGTGCTCGCGGTCGCGCTTTGGTTCGCGGGCACGCTGGGGCTGATGCACCGTTCGCTGCACGTGCCGGGCCTGCCGGCCGCAGCAGCGCAGGCTGGGCAGATCGTCCACAAGCACGCTGATCACCTGGCCAGCCTGTTCGGCGATCACACCGATGCCGAGTGCCGGCTGTACGACCAGCTCTCCCACGGCTCGGCCATGCCCGGCGTACCGCTGCTGATGCTGCCGATGCTGCTGCCCTCGGCCACCTTCGCTTTCCTGCAGGGCGAGGCACTCGCCCGCTGGGTCGCGCTCTTCGACGCGCGCGGCCCGCCTTCCACTCGCTGAATCCCCTGTGTGCCGGCTGCTGCTGCACCCGCTTCGCGCGCGGTGGCGGCCGGTCGTTCCCTGATTCACCGAGTGTCCATTTCATGACCCCCAATTTCCGTCGCAACGCCATCGGCGTTGCCGTTCTTTCGCTTGCCTCCTTCGCAAGCATGGCCCAGACGCAGGCGCCCGATGCCGCTTCGGCTCAACCCGCCGACGCCGCGAGCCTGCGCGAGATCACCGTCACCGGCAATCCGCTGGGCGCCACCGACCTGATCGCGCCCACCACCGCGCTGTCGGGCGACAAGCTGCTGCTGCGTTCCCAGTCGACCCTCGGCGAGACGCTGGACAACGTGCCGGGCGTGAGCAGCAGCTACTTCGGCCCCAACGCCAGCCGGCCGATCATCCGCGGCCAGGACGGCGACCGCATCCGCATCCTGCAGAACGGCGGCGCCGCGCCCGACGCGTCGGCGCTCAGCTACGACCACGCCGTGCCCGTCGACGCGCTGGTCACCGAGCGCATCGAGGTGCTGCGCGGCCCCTCGGCGCTGCAGTACGGCGGCAGCGCCGTGGGCGGCGTGGTCAACGTGATCGACAACCGCATTCCCACGGAGCCGATCAACGGCTTCGGCGGCCGCGCCGACCTGGGCTATTCCACCGGCAACAAGGAGAAGAACGGCGGCGTGGTGCTCGAAGGCGGGAACGACCGCTTCGCGGTACACGTCGACGCCTTCAACCGCGACTCCAAGGATGTCTCGGTGCCGATCACGCTCGAATGCAGCAAGCCCGGCTCGCCGTGGACGGCGCGTAAGATCTGCAATTCCGCCAACGAAGCCAATGGCGGCGCGCTCGGCGGCACGCTGTTCTTCGACCAGGGCTATATCGGCGCCTCGGTCAGCAGCTACCGCAGCAAGTACGGCACGGTGGCCGAGGACGACGTGACCATCAACATGAAGTCCGACCGCTACGCGCTGGAAGGCGAATGGCGCCCGGGCGGCTTCATCAGCAGCATCCACGCCAAGCTCAGCCACACCGACTACCGCCACACCGAGTTCGAAGGCGGCACGCCCGGCACCACCTTCTCGAACATGAGCAACGACCTGCGCATCGAGGCGCGCCACCAGAAGATCGGCAACTTCGAGGGCCTGGTCGGCTTCAGCAGCGAGACCAACCGCTTCGCCGCCGACGGCGAGGAGGCCTTCGCGCCGCACAGCCGCACGCGCTCGAACGCATTCTTCCTGCATGAGGAATACGGCACGTCGTGGGGCCGCCTGAGCTTCGGCGCGCGCAGCGAGCAGGTGCGCATCCGCTCGCTGGGCTATCCGGACGATCCGACGGTCACGCGCTTCGCCATCGGCGAGCGCACCTTCAATCCGCACAGTGCGGCCTTCGGTGCGCTGGTCAACCTCGCGCCGCAGTGGCAGCTGACCTCGAACCTCGCCTACACCGAGCGCGCGCCCAAGGACTACGAACTGCTGGCCAACGGTCCGCACGTGGCGACGGGTGCGTGGGAAGTGGGCGATCCGAACCTGAAGAAGGAGAAGTCCACCGGCTTCGACCTGGGCGCGCAATGGAAGTCGGGCCCCAACACCGCCCGCGTCAATGCCTACGTCACGCGCTTTCGCAACTACATCGGCCTGACCGCGACGGGCCGCAGCCTCGACGAGGAAGGCAACGTGGCTGAGTCCGGCGCCACCGATACCCTGGCCGAGTACGTCTACGGCGGCGTGCGCGCGCGCTTCACCGGCATCGAGGCCAACGGCAACCTGCGCCTGCTGGGGTCGGACGGCTTCGCGCGCATGAACGACGCGGGCACGCTCGACCTGGAGTGGCGCGGCGACATCGTGCGCGCGAAGAACCTCGACACCGGCGAGCCGCTGCCGCGCATCGCGCCGCTGCGCCTGGGTGCCACGCTGGCCTACAGCAACGGCCCCTGGGGCGCGCGCTTCGGCTTCGACTACAACGCGGCGCAGCACCGCGTGCCCACGGTGGGCGCACGCGAGATCGATGCTTACACCCTGTGGAATGCGGCCATCACCTACCGCATGAAGGTGCAGCGCGCCAACCTCACCTGGTATGCGCGCATGGACAACATCACGAACAAGCTGGCCTACAGCGCGACCTCGATCCTGACGACGACGGTGTATCCGAACGCGCCGCTGCCGGGTCGCACGCTGAAGGTCGGTCTGCGCGTGACGTTCTGATCGTGCCTGTCTCCCTCCCTCTCTGGGGGAGGGCAGGGGTGGGGGCAAGCGGCCTTTGACAGAACCATGGCTTCTGCAAGCGCCGTCTGCCCCCATCCCAACCTTCCCCCAGAGGGGGAAGGAGCAAGGCGGCTGAACCCCTCGGCTATCCTCGCCGGGTGAATTCCTTCGTCATCTCCTCGCTCGTGCCCGTGGTCGTGCTGATCGCAGTGGGCTACCTGGCCGGCAAGCGGCGCTGGATCGGCGGCGGGGCGGTGAAGGACCTGTCTCATCTCATCTTCCTGCTGCTCGCGCCGGCGCTGCTGTTCCGCGCGATGAGCACGGTGCACGTCGAGCAACTGAGCCTCAAGCCGGTAGCGGCGTACTTCATCGCCTCGGGCCTGCTGTTCGCGGGCACGCTGGCGCTGCGTGGATTCAACCGCACGGCCGCGGTGATCGCGCTGGCCAACACCTACAGCAATACTGTGATGATCGGCATCGCGCTGATCGGTCTGGCCTACGGCGAGCCGGGCATGGTGGTGCT
>CAJYQC010000095.1 GCA_913776885.1 uncultured Variovorax sp. | reverse complement strand
CGCTGCCGCCAGCCTTCGAGAAGGGCTGGGCAGAGCTGCGCGCCTGCGCGCGCGATGCCGCACTCATGGCGGGCATGGGCCTCGCGGTGTTCTGGTTCTTTCCGACGACGGTGCCGGCATTCGCCATCGACTGGGCGCAGTACCCGTCGCTCATGTTCCTCAAGAACGCCGACGCGGGCGGCAATGCGTTTCCGTCATTGCACGTGGCGTTCGCGGTGTTCAGCGCGGTGCTGCTGGAGCGCCAGCTTCGCGAGGTGCGGGCTCCGGCGTGGGTGCGCGTGCTCAACGTGCTGTGGGCCCTGGGCATCGTCTACTCGACGCTGGCGACGCGCCAGCATGTGCTGCTGGACGTGCTCGGCGGCACGCTGCTGGCGGCCGTCGTGAGCCGGGCAGGCACAGCGCGCGCCCGGCTGGCGTGGAACGGGGCCTGAACGAGCCCCTACCAGAAGATCCAGAGCGCCAGGCCGCCGAAGATGGCCCACTTCACGAGGTAGTAAACCCGCTTGTCCCACGCCTTCAGGCGCTTGCCGACCACGCGGATCTGGTAGATGTACTTGAAAGCGCGGTTGATGCCGCCGGTCTTGTCGCCGGCATCGTTGGGCGATGCGGCGGCGGCCAGCAGGTTCTTCGCAAACCAGCGGTTCACCGCGCTGGCCCAGCGGTACTTCAGCGGACGCTCGATGTCGCAGAACAGGATCACGCGGTCGTGGTCGGTCGTGTTCTCGGCATAGTGGATGTAGGTTTCGTCGAACACCACGGCCTCGCCGTCGCGCCAGTGGTAGCGCTGGCCGTCCACGTCGATGTAGCAGCCCTCGACGCCCGGCGTCCAAAGCCCCAGGTGGTAACGCAGCGAACCGGCGAAGGGGTCGCGGTGGCGCACGAGGCGGCTGCCCGGCGGCAGCTCGGCGAACATCGCGGCCTTGATGGTGCCGATGCCCTTGAGCAGCTCGGTGGTTCGCGGGCACAGCACGGCGGCCGAGGGATGCGCATCGTCGTACCACTTCAGGTAGAAGCGCTTCCAGCCGCTCTTGAAGAAGGAGTTGAAGCCCACGTCGTTGAACTGGCTGGAGGCCTTGATGCTGCCGCCGTTGCGCATGGCCAGCGCCTCCTCGCGGATCACTTCCCAGTTCTCCTCGAGCACGCGCATCTCGGGGAACTCGGCAGGCGACAGGTAGGGCGTGCCCGGCACCTTCGAGAAGAGGTACATGAAGACGTTCAGCGGCGCCAGGAAGGTCGAGTGATCGGAGAGCTGCCTGAAGAAACGATGCCGAACCTGACCGCGGAAATGAACGTAGAGCGCGCTGAGCGCAAAGATGGCAAGAATGACCCACTTCATGGGAAAACGTCCTGTAAACAGCGCCGGGTAGTGTAAGTCCTTGCCCCTGTTGGTACCTGACCGCCCCCTTTATGCCCTTCCTACGCCAGGCAGCACACCGGGCATGGCTTCAGCTGCACAGCATCGGCTGGGGCGACTCGGCCACGGCCAGCGGCAGCCGCACCGTGGCCAGCAAACCGCCGCTGACGGCAGCGCCGAGCGTCGCCTCGCCGCCGTGCCGGTCGACCACCGCCTTGACGATGGCCAGCCCCAGCCCGCTGCCGCTCTGGCTCTGGTCGGGACTGCGGAAGAAGCGGTCGAACACCCGCTCGCGCAGCGCCGGCGGCACGCCGGGGCCCTGGTCCGCCACGGTCAGCAAGGCATGCGCGCCGTCGCGCGACACGTGCACGACCACCCTGCCCCCGGACGGGCTGTACTTGATCGCGTTGTCGATGAGGTTGTCGATCATCGAGACCAGGCTCTCGCGCTCGCCGAGCACCGGCACGCTGTCTTCGCACTCGAGCTCGAGCTCCACCCCGCGGGCGCTGGCCAGGCTTTCGATCATGGCCAGCCGGTCCTGCACCAGCCCGTCGAACGACAGCATGGCGGGCAGCGCGCTGTCGGACACGGCGTCGCTGCGCATCAGCTGCAGCAGCTGTCCCACCAGCCGCGCAGCGCGATCGTTGCTGCGCAGCAGGTTGTCCATGAGCTCGCGCTGGCCGTCGTCGGTGCTCTGCTCCTTCAGCGCCTCGACGTTGACGCGCATGGCGGCCAGCGGCGTTCGCAGTTCGTGCGCCGCATCGGCGATCAGGCTGCGCTCGCGCGACGTGCTCTCCCGCACCCGCTGCAGCAGGCTGTTGATGCCCAGCACCAGCGGCTGCAGCTCCTTGTGGGGCGGCATGTACGACAGCGGCGTGAGGTCGGCCGGCCCCCGCTCGGCGGTCTCCTGGCTCACCCGCCGCCAGGGCCGCAGCGCGAGGCGCACCGACAGCCATGCAGGAAACACCAGGAACGGCAGGCTGATGACCAGCGGCAGCAGGTAGTAGCCGCGGGACAGCACCGTCACCGTGAGCCGCCAGACGCTGGGCTCGGCCAGCATCACGCGGATATCGCCGTCAGGCGAGGCCAGTGTGCGTGCGCGCCATTCGCGCCCGCCTGCATTCACGGTCTCGATGCGATTCAGCCGGGTATTCAGGATGATGGGCGCTGCGGCCGTCGAGCGGTAGATCAGCCGGTCGGACTGCCACACCTGCAGCACCGGCGAGCTGTCGGCGTGCCCGTCGCCGTCGGCGACGGCGTGCTGCAGCGCGGCATCGAAGGCCGCGATCGTCTCCTGCTGCCTGTCGGGCCGATCGGCGGTGTTCTTCGCGATCAAGGCCACCGTCTGGAAGATCTTGTCGAACTTCAGCAGCTCGGGGTCGTCGTAGGAGTCGTAAAGCAGCAGCGCGACGGCCATGGTCCACAGCAGCGCGACCACGCCCATCTGCGCGAGCAGCAGGCGCCGCATCAGGGAAGGCTGCATCCACTGCTTCCAGCGCCGCGCCAGCGCACGGATCATTTCTGCGTGCTCCGCGCGAGCGGCTGCATGTCGATCACGTAGCCGATGCCGCGCACCGTGCGGATGTAGCCCTGGCCGATCTTCTTGCGCAGGTTGGAGATGTGCACTTCGAGCGAATTGCTGCCGTTGGCCTGGCCGCCGGGCAGCACCTGCTCTTCCATCACGCGGCGCGTGACCACGCGGCCGGTGCGCTTGAGCAGGAGCGCGAGCAGGTCGAACTCGCAGCGCGAGAGCTCGACAGGCTCGCCGTCGACGATCACCCCGCGCGTGGGCTCGTGCAGCGACAGGCCGCGCATGCGGATGGTCTCGTCGTTGAAGCCGTAGCTGCGGCGCGCGAGCGCACGCACCCGCGAAAGCAGCTCGGCCAGCACGAAGGGCTTGATCAGGTAGTCGTCGGCGCCTTCGTCGAGGCTGCGCAGCCTGTCGTTGAGCGCATCGTGCGCGCTGAGCACCAGCACCGGCATCATCTGGCGGTCGCGGCGCAGGCGGAAAAGCAGGTCGAGCCCGTCGCCGTCCGGCAGGCCGAGGTCGAGCAGCACCATGTCGAAGGTGCCGCCCTCGAGCGTGCGCAGTGCGTCCTCGAGCCTGCGGACCCACACCACGTCCATGCCCTGATTGACCAGCGCGATGCGCACGCCGTTGCCGAGGTCAAGGTCGTCCTCAACAAGCAAGAGATTCATGAGCCTCCACGTGAACTGACCACTCCGCTTCCGGAATGTGGCGGAAGTATCTGCCAAGCGCCGAAGCCGCACTTCAGGAAATCTTCATGAAGGCCGAAGCAGGTCTTCAGCTGCGGCCGGGACACTGCGGTGATTCCACGCACCCCCATTGAATGGAGTACTGAAGTGAATCCACCGCACACCCTGCCCGCCCGTCGCGACCGCCACGATCACGACCGCCTGCGGCGAAGGGACATTCTTCATGTCATCGCACTGGGCGGCGCCGCCGGCCTCTCGGCCTGCGGAGGCGGCAGCCACGGCGGCGTCGGCATCGGGCCCGGGATCGGTGCCGGCCCTGGCGAGAGCCCCGCCGCACCCGGCGCCCAACCGAGCGCCGCCCCGATTGCCCCTGTGGCTGCCGGCAGCACCAGCCCGCAGGACGATGGCGGCGAAATCAAGGTATCGGTCATCGACCGCCGCATCAAGGTATCGAACTCACCCGAAGTCTCGCTGCAGGTGCGCGACTGGCAGCCGCCCCGCAGCAGCGGCCCGGTCTTCGTGTTTCTGCCAGGGCTCGGCGCCAACGCACGCAGCTTCGATGGCCTCGCATCCGGTCTGGCTCCCAAATCGCGTGTGATCGCGGTCAGCCGCCGCGGCTACGGTCTTTCGGACAAACCGCTGCCGGAGAAGACGGCCACGCAGTACTACGACGTCGACACGCTCGTTGCCGACCTGAAGGCCGTGCTCGACGCGCTGGGCGTGCAGCGAGCGGTTCTCGGCGGCCATTCGATCGCGGGCAACGAACTCACACGCTTCGCCGGTCTGTATCCCGACCGGACGCAAGGCCTGATCTATCTCGACACGACCTTCGACAACACAGCGAACCCGGACATCGGCGGCGAGGAACCCCCGGCGAATCCATTGCTGCTGAATGAACCCGAACCGAAGCCGGAGGATGGCAGGTCGCTGCAGGCCGCCATCGCCTTCTTCCGGCGCAATTCCAAGACCTGGGGGCCTGTACATGAGGCAAATCTGCGCGACAGCCTCGACATCCATGCCGACGGGAGCGTGAGCCCGAACACACCCAGCGAAGTGAATGACGCCATGGAAACAGCCTCCCGATCGTTCTCGCCCGACTACAAGGCCGTACGCGCGCCCTCGCTGGTCACGACCGCCCTTCCCGCGAGCCACCGCGACATGTTTCCCTGGCTGGAACTGCCGCTGGATGCCAAGACGGAGAAGGACGCGACGGATTACCTGCGCATCATCAGGCAGGTCCGCATCGCGGATTCGAACCAGCTCGTGGCGGCGCTCGACACGCCGAACCGCCTGACGCTGGACAACGCCAGCCACGGCGACTTCTTCATGGAGCGCGAAGCCGAAGTGCTGCGCGCCATCAAGTTCATGAAATGGGCCTGAGCCATGATGGATGGCGAGCACATGTCCTCCCGCCTGCCACGGACGCAGGCATTCACCAGCGGATCGAGATGAAATCAAGGAAGCCCTCCGGCATCGACACAGCCTTCGACGTGATCGGCGGCAAGTGGAAGGCCGTCATCCTGAGGGAGCTGCAAGAGCAGCCGCTGCGCTTCGGCGAACTGAAGCGGGCGCTGCCCGACATCAGCGAGAAGATGCTGATCCAGCAGCTGCGCGAGATGGAGGCCGACGGCATCGTCCACCGCGAGGTGTTCCACGAAGTACCGCCGCGCGTGGAGTACTCTGAGACGAAGCTTGGCGCCACGCTCAATGCAGCGCTCGCGCCACTGGCCGATTGGGGCGACCGCTATGCCAGGCGCGTGGAAGCCGCGCGCACCCGGGCCGAGGCCGCGAAGTGACGACGACACGGGCGAAGACCGCTGCTGCGCTGCTCTCGCTGTGCGCGGTCGTGCATGCTTCGCCGGGCGTGGCGCAGACCGCGTGCACGCCCTCGCCTACCTGGGCCGGGCCATCGATGCGTTCCGCCCCCGAAACGGTCTGGCAGAAGGACTTCAAGCGCTCGATAGAAGGGGAACTGCCGGCCGCGCTGCAGAAATCGCTCGGCGACGCGCTCGACAAGATGCTGCAGCACGTGCCCGCTGCCAGCGTCGCGCTCGCTATTCCCGGAGAAGGTACCTGGTCCGCTACGCGCGGGCTGGCGCGCAAGGAACCGCCGCAGCCCGTGGTGCCCGACCAGCCCTTCCAGGTCGCAAGCACCACCAAGACGCTGACGGCAGTCGTCGTGCTGCAGCTGGTCGAGGAAGGCAAGCTGAAGCTCGACGACACCATCGACAGGTGGTTTCCCGACGCGCCGAACGCGAAGCTCACCACCATCGAGCAGTTGCTGCGCCACACCAGTGGCTTCGTAAGCTTCAACGCGATCCCCTCTCTGGGCACGGCCTACCGCACGCCCGCCGAGGTCATCGCGCTCGGCACTTCGCAGAAGCCGCAGTTCTGCCCCGGCGCGAACTGGAGCTACACCAACACCGGCTACGCGATGCTCGGCGTGATCGTCGAAAAGGTGGACGGCGCACCGTTCGCGGATGTCCTTGCGAAGCGGCTCATCAAGCCGCTGGCGTTGACGCACACGGTCATGCGCAAGCCCGGCGTGGAGCTGCCCGTTGCCACCGGCCACGCGGCCGGACGGCCGGTCGATGCGCCCGACCAGTACGCCACACCCTACGCCGCCGGCGCGCTGGCATCGACGGCCGGCGACCTCGCGGTGTTCTGGCACGCGCTGCTTGCGGGCAAGGTGCTGCCCGGCCAGTCGGTGCACCGCATGTTCACTGGCATGCCCGCGATGATCGGGCCCTACGCGGGCAGCAGCTCGTTCTATGGCATGGGCGTGCAGCTCTACGACGTGCCCGACGGCCCCGGCCTGATGCTCGGTCACAGCGGCGGCATCGAGGGCTTCACGAGCATCGTGGCCTACGTGCCGGCCGACGACGTGTACATCGCCGTCGCGTTCAACGAGAAGAAGGTGCCGGCGGAGGCCGGCCTGTGGGCGCTGCTGCGCGCGCTGCGCACCTATCGCGCGCTGCAGTGACCGGCAAGAGGAAGCTCCGGATCAGTCCGCCCAGCCGGTCTCGATCTCGGTCTTCACCTCGGTCATGAGCTTGTGCACGGGGCATTTGCCGGCCACGCGCAGCAGTTCGTCGCGCTGCGCGTCGCTCAGGTTGCCGCTCAGGCGCAGGCCCGACTTGAGACGGTAGACGCCCTTGCGCTCCTCGCTGTCGTCGCGGTCGACCACCACTTCGATGTCTTCCACCGGAATGCCCTTGCGGCGCGCGTAGATCAACACGGTGAGCGCCTTGCAGGCTGCGAGCGACGCGTCGTACAGGTCGTGCGGCTCGGGGCCGGCGTCGCTGCCGCCGCCGGCGGGCGAGGCATCGACCGGGATCTCGTGGTTGCGAATCTTCAGGATGTGGCGGGTGCCGGTGATGCCGTCGCGGCGGATCGTGATGCTCATGCGTGTGTCCTCGGGGAGGTGGTTGCGGTTCGGGGGAAATGGCTTTTCATGCACAGCCTGGTGGAAGAGCGCCGTGCATCGGTGCGGCGATTCAGCGATTCAGCGGTCCACCGCCAGCATCAGCGTTTCCTTGATTTCTTCCATCACCACGTAACTGTGCGACTCGGCCGCCACCGGCAGCTTCTTGAGGATGTCGCCCAGCAGGTGGCGGTATTCGCTCATGCCGCTCAGCCGCGCCTTCACGAGGTAGTAGAAGCTGCCGGACACCAGGTGGCATTCGAGCACCTCGGGCATGTGCAGCAGCTCCTTGCGGACCTTGTCGAACACGTCGCCCGACTTGGCAGAGAGCTTGATCTCCACGAACACCAGCAGCGTGCGGCCCAGCGCCTCGGGCGAGACGTGGGCGTGGTAGCCGGTGATGACGCCATCGCGCTCCATGCGCTTGACGCGTTCTGAGCAGGGCGACGCCGACAGGCCGATGTGCTCGGCCAGTTCGGTCATGGAAATGCGCCCCTGACGCTGCAGAACGTCGAGGATCTTGCGGTCTATTCGGTCGAGTTCAGGCATTTCACTCCGGCGGCGGCCCTGGAAGGTTGCTGGCAGTGTATTCCACTGCCAAACCACGTAAATCAGTGGAATCCACTGCCTGGAGAACTTTAGATTCCTTTCATTCCATCTGAATCGGCGAATACACCATGAAAGTCATCGTTCTCGGCGGCGGCGTGATCGGCACCACCACGGCCTACTATCTCGCCCGCTCGGGGGCCGAGGTCACCCTGCTCGACCGGCAGGCCGGCCCCGCCGAGGAAACCAGCTTCGGCAACGCCGGCCAGGTGTCGCCCGGCTACTCCACGCC
>CAJYQC010000094.1 GCA_913776885.1 uncultured Variovorax sp. | reverse complement strand
CTGCACTGTCGGGCGACCGCGCAGCGGGCGCCTTAACCCGCGATAAGTCCCATCTCCGAGCGCAGCCGCGAGAGCGACACATCCGTCATGCCCAGGTACGAGGCCAGGTGGCGCAGCGGAATGCGCTCCGCCCAATCGGGCCGCTCGCGCAGCAGGTCCTCGTAGCGCCGCCGTGCCGAGCATTGCAGGAAGACCTGTTCGCGCCGCATCTTGTCGTCGAGCAGCACTGAAAGCGCTTGCAGCTGCAGCGCGGTCCAGGAAGGCAGCCCATCCACCGCGGCGCGCAAGGCGGCATGCGAAAGGCGCCAGACCGTGGCCGGCACCAGCGCCGCAACGAAGAATGCGACGGGCTCGCGACGCATCGCCTCGGTCACGGGCCAGATGAAGGCATCCTCGGCATGGAAGTTCTTGTTCGACTCGCCCCCCTCGCTGTCGATGTAGAAGAGCCGCAGCACGCCGCGCTCGACCCAGAACGCGTGCTGCCAGTCGCTGCCGGCCGCCAGCAGCGTGGCGTGCGGTTGCAGCGGCTCCCGGCGCGCCTGCGCGGCGAGCTGTTTGAGCGATGCCGGCGCCAGTTCGGGAAAGCGCCGCGCCAGCGCTTCCTGCCAGGCGGCAGCGTCAGGGGCGTCTTCGGGCATCGCTTGGCTCAGGCGTCCTGTCCGGGCGCGGCCTCGGGCTTCGGCCCGCCCTTGTGCTTGCGCGCCGCCTTCTTCGCGGCGCGTTCCGCGTCTGCGCGCTGGCCTTCGGCCAGCCATGCCGCGAACTCCTCGGGGGTCTCGAGCGTGATGCGGCCGAGGTTGCCGGCGCGGAACTCGTGCATCACGATCTCCGCGGCCTTCTGCAGGTTGACGCGGCCCTTGCCCAGCAAGGCGCCGCGCTTGCGGCCGATGGTGTCGAGCAGGGCCTCGTCCTTCATGCCGGCCATGGTCTCGGGGTCGAGCTCCACGAGCTTGAAGCGCGCTGCGATGCCGGCGGCGTAGTTCGACTTGAGGTAGCCGAGCAGTTCGAGCGCCACTTCCTCCTCGTCGAAGGCATTGCGCCCGACGGCACCACTGGCCGCGAGGTTGTAGCCGCTCTTGGGCACGATGATGCGCGGCCACAGCATGCCGGGCGTGTCCCACAGGTAGAAGTCGTCGGCCAGGGTGATTCGCTGTTCGAGCTTGGTGATGCCGGCCTCGTCGCCGGTCTTGGCCTTGCGGCTGCCGGTGAGCGTGTTGATGAGAGTGGACTTGCCCACGTTGGGAATGCCGCAGATCAGCACCCGCATCGGCTTGGCCATGCCCCCGCGGTTGGGCGAGAGCTCATGGCAGGCCTTCACGATCTGCTGGGCGGGCGTCGTCAGGCTCGCATCGAGCGGAATGGCGCGGGTGGCGGGCAGCGCGTTGTAGTGCGCCAGCCAGAGCGCGGTGCGCGCGGGATCGGCCAGGTCCTGCTTGTTGAGCACCTTGAGCGTGGGCCGGCCGGCCGTGAGTTCGGCCAGCATCGGGTTGGCGCTGGAGCCGGGCAGGCGTGCGTCGAGCAGCTCGATGACCACGTCGATGTCCTTCACCCGTTCGGTGATGGCCTTCTGGGTCGAGTACATGTGACCGGGGAACCACTGGATCGCCATCGGTGGGCTCTTCTTTCTCTCGCGCTGTCTCGGAGTGTGGGGAACGGCCCGGGCAGGGCCGGTGCGAATTGTGAACCGGGAACCTGAACGCAAGCTGGTTGCTACGTTTTCCATAGCTGCAGGCGCACATTCTGCCTTCGGTGCGGGGGTATTGACTCCTAGAATCCCTTCGCTGCCGAGGACCGCACCTGCGGCGACTCGATCAGCGACATCAACTACGACGTGCAGGGCACGATCATCGTCGCCGTCGGCACGCCGGCGCGCATCACGGCCGGCGGCGGCGCAGCCTTAAGTTCTCGCGCATTGCGCCTCTCCTGCACACACGCGCAATCCCCTAGAGTTTTTGCGCCGCGCGGTCATCCATCGCCTCTATGATTTGTTCGAGTGCGGCGCCCGAGCGTCGGTCGAATCGAAAACCCTTCATGGAGTTGCCAACGATGAAACCCGTCTCCGAACTGCTCAAACGCCATGATTCCGCAGCATGGCGCACCTCCCCCGACACCAGCGTGTTCGACGCGCTATCCATCCTGGCGCGCTTCGAGGTGGGCGCGCTGATGGTGATGGACGGCGAGAAGCTTGTGGGCTTCCTTTCCGAGCGCGACTACACCCGCAAGGTGGCGCTGCAGGGCAAGAACTCCAAGGAAATGAAGGTCCGCGAGATCATGACGCCCGACGTGATGACCGTGACGCCGCAGACCCGCACGCGCGAGTGCATGGCGCTCATGAGCCAGCGCAAGTTCCGCCACCTGCCGGTGGTCGACGGCAGCAAGGTGGTCGGCATGATCTCCATCCAGGACCTGATGGACGACATCATCTGCGACCAGGAAGCCACCATCGAGCAACTGACCACCTACATCCACAGCTGATGGGGACCTGCCCGTCGCGCAGGTAGGAACCAGACCTACGGCCCGCCTTCGCAGCCCGGTGCAAAGTGGGCTTTCGTTCATCCATCCAGCGGAGGAAATTGCATGCAGATTCAGGTCAACACGAGCAACGGCATCACCAACAAGGACGCGCTGGAGCGTTGGGCCGACACCGAGATCAAGCAGAACCTGAGCCGTTTCGTCGACGACGTGACGCGCGTGGAAGTGCACCTGAGCGACGAGAACCACGAAAAGTCTGGCGCCAACGACAAGTGCTGCGTCATGGAAGCGCGCCTCGCGCACCACCAGCCGCTCGCTGTGACGCAGCACGCGAGCAGCCTCGACGAAGCCTTCCGGGGTGCATCCGACAAGCTCAAGCGCCTGATCGAGAACACCCTGGGCCGGATTCACAACCACCGGGACCGCGAGTCGATCCGCACCGACCCCAACTTCATCGCCGAGTAGCGGACCGGCTCCTGCGCTTGGCAGGGGCGGCGGCGGGTCGGGCATCCACCAGCGGCGGGCGGTGGCCGCTGGCCATCCACTCGTCGTAGAAGTCGATCTTTCGCTCGACCAGCGACAGCGCCCTCTTCCACTCGGCAATCGTCTCGTTCACCCGCTCGCGGTGGGCGGCCAGCATGTCGCGCCGCTCGCGCAGCGTGGTCTTGCCGCGCATCGCGAGCGCGGTGTATTCGCGCATCTCGGCGATAGACATGCCGGTGCTGCGCAGGCGCTCCATCAGGTCCAGCCACCCGACGTGCAGCTCGACGTAGAGGCGCCGGCCGCCCTCGTCGCGCGCCACGCCGGGCACGAGGCCCTGCGTTTCGTACCAGCGGATGGCGTGGACCGTGCGGCCGGTGCGCGCGGCCAGCTCGCCGATGTGGAAGGGAGAGCCGCGCTCGACGGCCTTCTCAGCCGGCATGGACCACGGTCGGAGGCTGCAGCGCCTCCTGCACCAGGGCGGTGTCGAAGTATTCGGTCAGCTCTTTCACCTTGCCTCCTTCGAGTCGGTAGACGTAGCAGTAGCGGTTGTTGTAGCGCTTGCCGGCCCTGGTGGGCACGTCACCGCTGAAGAGCACCACCACCCGGTCGTCCTCGGCGATGACGCGCTCGGTCTTGCTCCTGTAGGGCGCCGCGAACTGGGCGAAGAGCGGATTCAGAAGCTCCTCGCGGATCGCCCTCTTGCCGTGATAGGTGCGCGACCACGCGGTGCTGCCCTCCAGCTTCCAGCTCGCGTCGTCGGCGAGGCTGTCGACGAAGGGCTGGCCGTTCCCCTTGTCCAGTTCGTCGTGGATGTGCTGGACGATGGCCTTGTTCTCGATCGTTTTCATGGCTTGATTTCCTTCTTTTGAATCAACCGGATATCCGGTGAATTCATTGGAAATGCTCGAGTGCGCTCTAGGTCAAGCGCCATGAAGACGATGCCGGGGATCAGTTGCGCTTGGCGTTGGCCATGCCCTTTGCGACTTCGTTGGCGCCCTGCGCAGCGCCGCTTTGCGGCACCGCCTCGCCTTCGCGGTCGGTCACTTCGGACAGGCGCGCCGCCAGCTGCTCAGGCGTGCCGGCCTCGATGCCCAGCCACGCGCCCTGCGTCAGCGTGATGTGCGCGGCCTCGAAGGTGCCGGCGCCCGCGCAGAGGATGGTGCGGTTGGGCGCGTCCTGCCCTGCCAGCACCAGCATGGCCGGCACCACGGCCTCGGGGCGGAAGGCCTCGAGCATTTCCTTGGGGAACAGGTCCTCGGTCATTCGGGTGGCGGCCGTGGGCGCCAGGCAGTTCACGCGGATGTCGTTCTTCGCGCCCTCGATGCTCAGCGTCTGCATCAGGCCCACCAGCGCGAGCTTGGCCGCGCCGTAGTTGCTCTGGCCGAAATTGCCGTACAGGCCCGACGAAGAGGTGGTCATCACGATGCGGCCGTACTTCTGTTCGTTCATGAGCGCCCAGACGGCCTTGGTGCAGTTCACGGCGCCCATCAGGTGCACGTCGACCACCAGTCTGAAATCGGCCAGGTCCATCTTGGCGAAGCTCTTGTCGCGCAGGATGCCGGCGTTGTTGACGAGGATGTCAACACGGCCCCAGGCGTCGACCGCCTCCTGGACCATGGCCTGCACCGCATCGAAGTCGGTGACCGAGGCGCCGTTGGCGATGGCCTCGCCGCCTGCGGCCTTGATCTCGTCGACTACCGCCTGCGCGGCGCTGACCGAACCGCCGGAGCCGTCGCGCGCGCCGCCCAGGTCGTTGACCACCACCCTGGCGCCGCGCGCCGCCAGTGCCAGCGCATGCTGGCGGCCCAGGCCGCCGCCCGCGCCGGTCACGATGGCCACGCGGCCCTTGAAATCGAGATTGCTGCTGCCGTTGCTCATGTCTCTTTGTCGCCTTCCATGGGAGTTGCCGTTGTTCGGTGCCGCGCCGGGCTTGCCTGGCCAGGGCGGCAGCGAGGCGTTTTACCCCAGAAAGCGGCCGCGGGGCAGCTTCGGCGCGGCCGGCCCAGTCGCCAGCGCGTCAGGCCGCGACCGCGGTACGGCTGCGCGGCATGCCCAGGCGCGCGGGCGAGACGTACTGCTCGCGGTAGATCTCGAAGGGCATGGTGTCAGCCGCCTCGATGCGCTTCTGCTCCTGGATGGACTCGGCCGTCATCCGCTCGAACTCGGCCTGCTGCGCCGCCGAGAAAGGCAGGGCCAGCAGCGTGGCACGGGTCTCTTCGGAGCGCGCGCGCACGAAGCCGACGAAGGAGTTGGCGTGCTCGTTCTCGATGGCGGCCAGCACGCGTGCCGAAGGCAGGCTGTCGGGGTTGTGCAGCGCAGCCGCGGCGGCGCGCACCGCGTCGACATGCGCCGTGCCGCTGCCGTGCGCCGCATCGAGCGCCGCTGCAATGGGCATGCACTGCCCGACCAGCTCCAGGCCCCAGTCGGCCAGCGTGGCTTCGGCTGAGTTGCGCCGCAGCTTCAGGCCGGACTCGCGGCCGCGCGCGGCGGTGAGATGCTGGTTGTGCGCGAGGTCGGCGATTTCCTGGGGCGTGTCGCTGGGGCTGTCGCTCAGCAGGCAGTGCAGCAGGAACACGTCGATGAAGCGCATGGTCTGCGCGTTGATGCCGACGGTCTCGAAAGGGTCGAGGTCCATCAGGCGCACTTCGACGTACTCGACGCCGCGCTCGCGCAGCGCATGCAGCGGGCGCTCGCCGGGGTTGATCACGCGCTTGGGGCGGATGGTGCCGTAGAACTCGTTCTCGATCTGCAGCAGGCTGGTGGCAAGCTGGTTGTAGTCGCCGCCCAGATTGCGGATGCCGATGGCCTCGTAGGCCGGCCACGGGCGCGTGAGCGCGTCCTGCAGCGAGGCGGCGTAGCCTTCGAGGCTGTTATAGCTCACGGCCAGCGAGGCCTGCGCGTCGCTCTGGTAGCCCAGCCGGCCCATGCGAAGCGAGGTGCCGTGCGGCATGAACATGCTGCCGTCGCCCAGCGGCTGCAGCTCGTGCGGGCGGCCCGCCACGAAGCTCGAACACAGCGCCGGCGAGGCGCCGAACAGGTACAGCAGCAAAAAGGCGTGGCGGCGGAAGTTGCGGATGAGCGCGAAATACTCTTCGCTCGACACCTCGGGCAGCGACCAGTTGTAGTGGATGCCCGAAATCGTCTGCATGCGGCGGCCGTAACGGTGGCTCAGGCCCATGCGGTAGACGCTCTTGGCGCGGCCGACGTTCGACGAGCCATACACGCCGATGGGAATGGTCTCGTCGGTGGGCAGGCCGCAGGGCATGCTCGACACCCAGAGCCGCTCGTCGCCGAGGCCGTCGAGCACGCGGTAGGTGAACTGGTGCACCCGCGTGAGCTCGTCGAGGGCCGAGTCGGCGTCGGCGTGTACGCCGGTGATGAGTTCGAGCTGCGATTCGCTGAAGTCGGTGGTGATGTGCGGATGCGTGAGCGCGGAGCCCAGCGCCAGCGGATGCGGCGTCAGCGCCAGCTTTCCGTCGGGCAACGCGCGCAGGCTCTCCTTCTCGATTCCGCGTCGCATGCCCTTCAGTCGTGCGGCTGAAAGTGCACCCAACCTCTCCTGCAATCTGTTGCTCATATTGTTATGACCCATCAATCTTCTGAGGGGCTGGAAGGTAGCACGGGCAAGCGGGCACTGCTCGTGCAGGGAATCCCATGGCTGGCTACCCTGTTGTTCGCTATGTTTTTGATAGCTGTCGGCGTGGTCAACGCCATTCAGGCCTTGGCCGCGCCCGCCGACAGGTCGATCTCGTCGGCGCGATAGACGCGCATCTGCGGCGTGCCCTCGGCCATCGCCGAGAGCGCCTTGGCGAAGGCGCGCGAGGCATCGACGCGAAAGTGCGCCTGCAATGCGTCCATGTCGCTCCAGCGCTCCACGAAGGTCAGGCGCAGCGGCTCCTGAGCGTCTGCGCAGACTTCATGCGAGATGCAGCCGGGCTCCGCGCGCGAGCGGCGCACGTGCTCGGTGCTGATGGCGAGCATCGCCTGCAGGGTGTCGGGCTTGGCCATCGCGTGGCCTATGACGAGGATCATCGATGTCTCCGTGTTCGTTCGGGTTCAGCCGAGCACCCGCAGCAGAAAGCGGTTCAGGTCGGCGATTTCTTCCATGCACACCGAGTGCGCCATGGCGTATTCGTGCCACTCGACGGTGTAGCCGAACGCCGAAAGCGCCTCGCGCGTACGCACGGCGGCCGCGTAGGGCACCACCGGGTCTTGCCGGCCATGGGCGAGGAACACCGGCGTTTCGTGGTTGGCTGCGTGGCGCTCTGCCGCGGTGGTGGCCGCGATCGGCAGGTAGCCCGAGAGGCCGACGATGCCGGCCAGCCGCTCGGTGTGGCGCAGACCAGTCATCAGCGCCATCGCGCAGCCTTGCGAGAAGCCGGCCACCACGATGCGGCCGGCGGCTATGCCACGGGCCTTCTCGTTGGCGATGATCGCCTCGATGGCGGCCTGCGAGCGGCGCAGGCCGGCTTCGTCCTCTCCGGAAGTCAGATCGGCCGCCGCGATGTCGTACCAGGCCGGCATCTGGTAGCCGCCGTTGATGGTCACCGGCATGACGGGCGCATTAGGAAAGACGAAGCGCACCGGGCCCACGGAAGAAAGGTCCATCTCGCCGGCGATGGGCACGAAGTCGTTGCCGTCGGCGCCGAGGCCGTGCATCACGATCACCGTGGCAGTGGGGTTGGGAGCGGTTTCGATCTCGATGGGAGGACGTGACATGGTCGGGCAAAGGTGTTCAGGAACGCGAATGACCGGACCTTAGCGCATTCGAGGCCCGCCGCAGGCACGGAAACGGCCGGTTGGCTGACTTGCATAAGGTTGCGCCGTGCCCAACATTGCCTGCAACCACACCAAGGAAAGCCGAGAAAGCCAAGTGAGCCATTCCCCTCCCCTGGTAGAGACCAAGCTGGTCGGCGTCGTGCTGGTATGCGGCGATTGCGAAGAACGCAAGGACGGTCCCACGAAGCTGAAGGCCAGGCAGGTCCGCAAGGAACTCAAGCATGGCCTCTCGCACCTGCCGGTGCGGATGCGCGTGGTGCAGTGCAGCTGCCTCGGCCTGTGCCCGAAGAAAGCCGTCGCGCTGGCCGCCGTGGCGCAGGGACTTGCCCCGCTGGCAGCCGAGGCATGCAGCGAGCACGACGTGGACGCCTTCGGCAAGGCTCTGGCCCGTTGCCTCAAATGAACCGGGCGAGACGCTATTCGGCCTTGATGCCGACCGCCTTCACGATCTGCGCATAGCGCTCGTACTCGGCCGACACCTGGGTCTGGAACTGGCGCTGCGCAAACCCCGTGGCCTCGATGCCCTGCGCGGCGAGTTCGGCGCGCGCGGCCGGGGTCTGCACGATGCGCCCGGCCTCGGTGGCGATGGCGTCGAGCACCGGCTGCGGCGTGCGCGCCGGCGCGAACAGGCCGAACCACGTGCCCGAGCGGTAGCCCTTGTAGGTCTCCGCCACCGTCGGCACCTCGGGCAGCAGCGCATGGCGCTTCTCGCCGCTGGTGCCCAGCGCCACCAGCCGGCCGCTGCGGATCTGCGGCAGCGCAGGGCCGACCGCGATGAACATCACGTCGACCTGCCCCGCGATCACGTCCTGCATGCCCAGCGGGCCGCCGCGGTACGGGATGTGCGTGACGTAGATGCCCGCCTTCTGCTTGAGCAGCTCCATGCTCAGCTGCTGCGGGCTGCCGTTGCCGGCCGAGGCGTAGTTGATGTGGCCTGGCCTGGCCTTGGCCGCGCGCACGAAGTCGGCGACCGTGCGCAAGCCGGTCTTCGGGTTGGCGACCAGCACGAAGTCGATCTGTCCCAGCGAAACCACCGGCACCAGATCGCGCCGAGCGTCGTAGGGCAAACCGGCCTGCAGGTTGGGGAGGATGGTGATCGGCCCGTCGGCGCCCACCAGCAGCGAATAGCCGTCCGGCTGCGCCTTGGCCAGCCCGTCGGCCGCCAGGATGCCGCCCGCGCCAGCGCGGTTGTCGATGACGACCGGCTGCTTCCACTGCTGCGAAAGCCGCTGTCCCAGGTAGCGGGCCAGCACGTCGGGCGAGCTGCCGGGCGTGTTCGCCACGGTGATGTGCACGGGCTTCGACGGATAGGCGCCGGCCTCCGGCTGCGCCCGCGCCGCCACGGCCAGCGAAGCGCATGCCAGGAGCACGAGGGCGGGTTTCAGCAGCTTCGGCAGGAAGGGATGGGCACGCACGGCGAACTTTCGGTTGCAGGAGACAAAGGGCGCGAT
>CAJYQC010000093.1 GCA_913776885.1 uncultured Variovorax sp. | reverse complement strand
GCGCCAGCCGGGTGAGCCGCTGGCTGCCGAGCTCGATCTGCTGCGCGCCCTGCGGCCATCCGAGTGCATCCACCGGCCCGGCGTCTTGTTGCGATGCCGGCACTGCGGCGAGCAGTTCGGGCCGCGACGAGGCATGGTCGCCGTGGCTGTGCGTATCGAGCACCGCGGCCAGCGTGTAGCCGTGGCAGCCCAGCCATTGCGTGAGCTGGCTGGTCAGCTCGGGCAGCGGATCGATCACCACGCAGCGGCGGCTGGCCGCATCGGCCAAAAGGTAGCAGCAGGCGCCGTCGACCACGAAGCGGGTCAGCCGCTCGGGCGGCAGCGCGTGGCTCTGCGGCGTGGTGCCCAGGCAGCTGTTGCGCAGCGATTCGCCGCACGCCGCGATGCGGGCGCAGGCCTCGTCGATGAAGGCGTCGTCCGCGGCCGGGCCGAAGGACAGCCGCACCGCCGACGCGGTGCGCCAGGCCGGCAGCCCCATCGCTTCGAGCACATAGCTCGGCCGGGCCTTCGACGCGCTGCAGGCCGAGCCGCCGCTCACGCGAATGTCGGCGGCGTCGAACAGGTCGAGCAGCAGCTTCGAGCTCAGACCGGGCACGGAGAAGTTCAGCGTGGTCGGCAGGGACAGCTCGGGCGGTGCGTTGAACACCAGCCCCGCAAAGGCGTCCTCCAGCGCGGCGGCGAGGCGGCCGCGGTAGCCGGCGAGCGTGACGTGGTCCTGGAAGGTCCTGCCTTCCTCCAGTGCCTCCAGCACGGTGCCCAGCGCGGCGATGCCCGACATGTTCTCGGTGCCGGAGCGCAGCGAGTCTTCCTGGCCGCCGCCGGCCATCAGCGGCGTGAAAGGCGCGCCCTGGCGCACGTAGAGCATGCCGATGCCCTTGGGCGCGTAGAGCTTGTGGCCGGAGAAGGGCGCGTAGTCGATGGGGCGCTCGCCCAGCCACAGCGGCAGCTTGCCGAGGGCCTGCACGCTGTCGACCATCCACAGCGCCGGGCTGTGCGCGAGCGCTGCGGCGATACCGTCGAGGTCGCTCACCACGCCGGTCTCGTTGTTGGCGGCCATCGTGCAGACCATGCCGGCGCGCGGCGCGTGGGCGCGCAGCCAGCCGAGGTCGTGGCGGCCGTCGAGGCCCACGGGAATGGCCAGCACCTGCAGCTCCAGGCCCAGCAGCGTGTTCCAGTGCCGCAGCGCCTCGGGCACCGCCTTGTGCTCGGTCGCGCCGTACAGCAGCAGCTCGGCAGCCGCATCGCCGGCCTCGCGCCGCGCCCGCAGCGCGCTCAGTGCCGAGAGCACGGCGGTCTGGATGCCCTCGGTCGCGCCGCTGAGGAACAGCAGCCGCCCCGAGGGCGCGCCGATCACCCGGCGGGCACGGGCGCGCACCGCGTCCACCAGCGCGCGGGCCTTCAGGCCTGTGGTGTGGATGCTGCTGGGGTTGCCGAAGTCGGCGGCCATGGCGGCGAGCGCCGCGGTGCGTGCTTCGGGCAGAACGGGAGTGGTGGCGTTGGCGTCCAGATAGATTTCCATGGACGAGGATTCTGCTGACGCGCAGCGGGAAAAGGCTTGCGTTCCAGGCTCCTAATCTTCAATATTAGGGAATCCTGTTCTTAAAACAATGAAGAAGATAAAAATTGATTCCATGGATCGCAAGATCCTCGAACTCCTGCAGCAGAACGCCGAGTGGCAGGTCGCCGAACTGGCCGCGCGCGTCGGCCTCTCGCAAACGCCGTGCTGGCGGCGCGTGCAGCGCCTGAAGGAGGCTGGCGTGATCACCCGCAGCGTGACGCTGGTCGATCCGCAGAAAGTGAACGTGGGCGTCACCGTTTTCGTCGCCGTGCGCACCCGCACGCATTCGCAGGCGTGGTTCGACCACTTCAAGGCGGTGGTCGACGTGATTCCCGAGGTGGTCGAGTTCTACCGGATGAGCGGCGACATCGACTACCTGCTGCGCGTGGTCGTGCCAGACATCGCGGCCTACGACAAGGTCTACAAGCGCCTGACCGCCGACACCGACCTGTCGGACGTGAGCTCCAGCTTCGCGATGGAGGAGATCAAGTTCACCACCGCGCTGCCGCTCTCGTACGTCGAGTGAGGGCTTGACCGGCAAGCGAGACGGCCCGGCATGCGACAGATGCGAGCATCACCCAGCGCGCCGACCGGCACTCGTTGGCACCGAAAAGGCGAAAAAGCAATGCCCGCACCGGGCTGGCGGGACGATCCTGGCTGGCCTACTGGCTGTCGGGAATCACCGCATCGGCCGCCGCACCCACTGCCTTGCCCGTGATGCGCACAGTGCCGATGGCCGCGTCGGCCGCCAGGCCGACCGCGCCTGCGCCCACGCTCACCGCCGTGCTCGCCACCGTGACCACGGCACAGCCGCCCAGCATTGCCGAGAGCGATGCGAGCAGGAGGAGGCGGCGCAGCAGCGCGGTCATGGCGGTTTCTTGATGTTGGACGAGGCCGCTCAGCGGACCCGCATGCCCGGCGTCGCGCCCGGCCAGGGTTCGAGCACGTGGATGCCGGGGTGCGCCTTCTCGTCGCCGTGGCTGGCAGCCAGCACCATGCCTTCGCTCACCCCGAACTTCATCTTGCGCGGCGCCAGGTTCGCGACCAGCACCGTGAGCTTGCCCACCAGCTGCTCAGGCTGGTAGGCCGAGGCGATGCCGCTGAAGACGTTGCGGGTCTTGCCCTCGCCCGCGTCGAGCGTCAGGCGAAGCAGCTTGGTCGAGCCTTCGACCTTCTCGCACGCCACGATCTTCGCGATGCGCAGGTCGATCTTCGCGAAGTCGTCGATGGTGATGGTGGGCGCGATGGCCTCGCCGCCCGGCAGCTCCGTGGCCTCGACCGCGGCCGGAGCTGCAGCGGCGGGTTCGGGCGCGTCGAAGAGCTTGTCGACCAGCTTCGGGTCGGCACGCTGCATCAGGTGCTTGTAGTCGCCGATGGCGTGGCCCGCGGGCAGCGGCTGCACGGCGTCTGCCCAGGTGAGCGGCTGGATCTTCAGGAAGGCTTCGACGTTCACAGCCAGCGCCGGCAGCACCGGCTTCAGGTACAGCGTGAGCAGGCGGAAGGCCTCGATGCACACGGTGCACACGTCGTGCAGGCGCGCCTCGGCGCCTTCCTTCTTGGCCAGCTCCCAGGGCTTGTTCTGGTCGACGTATTCATTGACCTTGTCGGCCAGCGCCATCACCTCGCGCAGCGCGCGTGCGTAGTCGCGGCCGTCGTAGAGCGAATGCAGCTGCGCCGCCGCGTCGCGCAGCGTGAACAGCAGCGCATCGCCGTCGGCCGAGACCTCGCCCAGCTTGCCGCCGAAGCGCTTGCCGATGAAGCCCGCGGCGCGGCTGGCGATGTTGATGTACTTGCCCACGAGGTCGCTGTTGACGCGCGCGACGAAGTCCTCGGGGTTGAAGTCGATGTCTTCATTTCGGCCGTTGAGCTTGGCGGCGATGTAGTAGCGCAGCCATTCAGGGTCGAGCCCGATCGACAGGTACTTGAGCGGGTCGATGCCGGTGCCGCGGCTCTTGCTCATCTTCTCGCCGCTCACCGTGAGGTGGCCGTGCACGTACACCGCGTCGGGCGCCTTGCGGCCGCTGAAGTGCAGCATCGCGGGCCAGAACAGCGTGTGGAAGGTGATGATGTCCTTGCCGATGAAATGCACCTGCTCCAGGTCGGGGTCGGCCATGTACTCGGTGTACGAGATGCCGTCGCCGCCCAGTTCGATGCAGCGCTTGTCCAGCAGGTTCTTCAGCGAGGCCAGGTAGCCCACGGGGGCGTCGAGCCACACGTAGAAGTACTTGCCGGGCGCATCGGGGATCTCGATGCCGAAGTAGGGTGCGTCGCGGCTGATGTCCCAATCGCCGAGGCCGCCCTTGCCCTCGTCGTCCTTGTAGAGCCACTCGCGGATCTTGTTCTGCACCTCGGGCTGAACGTGGCCGGGGGCGGCGGTCCATTCCTTCAGGTAGGCCTCGCAGCGCGGGTCCGACAGCTTGAAGAAGAAGTGTTCGGAGCTGCGCAGTTCCGGCTTGGCGCCCGAGAGGGCCGAGTAGGGGTTGATCAGCTCGGTGGGCGCGTACACGGCGCCGCACACCTCGCAGTTGTCGCCGTACTGGTCCTTCGAATGGCAGTTGGGGCACTCGCCCTTGATGAAGCGGTCGGCCAGGAACATGCCCTTTTCAGGGTCGTAGAACTGCTCGACGCTCTTGGTGCTGATGAGGCCGTTGGCGCGCAGGTCGCGGTAGATGTCCTGGGCGAGCTGGTGGTTCTCGGGCGCGTCGGTCGAGTGCCAGTTGTCGAAGGAGATGTAGTAGCCGTCGAGGTAGGGCTTGCGGCCCGCCGCGATCTCCGCCACGAAGGCCTGCGGCGTCACGCCGGCCTTGTCGGCCGCGATGGTGATGGCCGCGCCGTGGGCGTCGTCGGCGCACACGAAGTTGACGTCGGCACCGTTCATTCGCTGGTTCCGCACCCAGATGTCGGCCTGGATGTACTCCATCATGTGGCCGATGTGGAACTTGCCGTTGGCGTACGGCAGGGCGGTGGTGACGAAGAGCTTGCGCGGGGCGGACATCGGGGAGGGCGCTTTCGGATGTGGCTGACGGGGAACCGGGCATTTTAGGTGGGCGCGTCCGCCCATGGTCCGGGTGCGGCATCGCGCCCTGCAAACACCCCGGGGCCAGCAGTGCATTGAGCGCCGGCGCACCCGGCGCTGTCGCGCGTGCGACGTATGCTCCAGGCCCCGATACAGAAAGTGAGACCGCCGATGACCTCCCCTCGCATCCCCGCAACCCTGATCCCCGGCGACGGCATCGGCCCCGAGATCGTCGACGCCACGCTGGCTGCGCTCGATGCGCTGGGCGCTCCATTCGAGTGGGACCGCCAGATCGCGGGCCTGGGCGGCGTCGTGGCTGCGGGCGATCCGCTGCCGCTGGCCACGCTGGACAGCATTCGCCGCACCCGCCTCGCCCTCAAGGGCCCGCTGGAGACGCCCTCGGGCGGCGGCTACCGCTCGTCGAACGTGCGGCTGCGCGAGGAATTCCAGCTCTACGCCAACCTGCGCCCCGCGCGCACCATCATCCCGGGCGGCCGCTTCGACATGATCGACCTGGTGGTCGTGCGCGAGAACCTCGAGGGCCTGTACATCGGCCACGAGCACTACGTGCCCATCGACGGCGACCCGCACGCCGTGGCCATGGCCACCGGCATCAACACCCGCCAGGGCAGCCGCCGGCTGCTCGAATATGCCTTCGACACCGCCGCCGCCACCGGCCGCAAGAAGGTCACGCTGGTGCACAAGGCCAACATCATGAAGGCGCTCACCGGCATCTTCCTGGAGACCGGCCTGGACCTCTACGAGAAGAAGTACAAGGGCAGGTTCGAGCTCGACACGGTCATCATCGACGCCTGCGCGATGAAGCTGGTGCTCAACCCCTGGCAGTTCGACATGCTGGTCACCACCAACCTTTTCGGCGACATCCTGTCCGACCTGGTGGCCGGGCTGGTCGGCGGCCTGGGCATGGCGCCCGGCGCCAACATCGGCACCGATGCGGCGATCTTCGAGGCCGTGCACGGCTCCGCGCCCGATATCGCCGGCAAGGGCATCGCCAACCCCACCGCCTTGCTGCTGGCCGCCGCGCTGATGCTCGACCACGTGAAGCTGCCCGATCTGGCCACGCGCCTGCGCACCGCCATCGACGAGACGCTGAACATCGACAAGGTGCGCACCGGCGACCTGGGCGGCACGGCGGGCACAGAGGCGTTCACCAAGGCGCTGGTCAGCCGGATCCAGGGCGCCTGATCTGCGCGCCTGTCCATCTCTCTCTTCTCTCTTCGTTCTTTCCGGGCATCCATGTCATCGACAGCACTTCCAGTCCTTTCCCTGGTCGAAACCCGCGTGCTCGGCGTGCTTGCCGAAAAGCAGCGCACCGTGCCCGACAGCTACCCGCTCACGCTCAACTCGCTGGTGTCGGGCTGCAACCAGAAGACCAGCCGCAACCCGGTGCTCGAGCTCACCGAGTCGCAGGTGCAGGCCGCCATCGACAGCCTGCGCGGCTACAGCCTCGTGGCCGAGACCAGCGGCGGGCGCGCCTTCCGCTACGAGCACAACATCGACCGCGTGCTGCGCATTCCGTCGCAGTCGGTGATCCTGCTCATAGTGCTGATGCTGCGCGGCCCGCAGACCGCAGGCGAACTGCGCATCGCCTGCGACCGCATGCACAACTTCGCCGACATCTCCTCGGTCGAGGGCTTCCTCGACGAACTCGCCGAGCGCCCGGCCGGCGCGCTGGTGGTGAAGCTTCCGCGCCTGCCCGGCGCACGCGAGAGCCGCTGGGCGCACCTGCTGAGCGGCCCGCCGCCCGAGGAGACCCTGCGCGGCGCCGGTGCGTCGTCCGAAGCGGCGCAGGCCTCGCACGACGTGTCGCTCGGCGAGGTCGCGGCGCTCAAGGCCAACGTGGCGCGGCTCGAAGCCGAAGTGGCGTCGCTGAAGGCGCTGCTGGGGCGGGTGTGCTCTGAGCTGGGGATTTCGGAGGCGGGGTGAGCGGCTCATCGAGCAACTTCTGATCGCGCCATTTCACACGGGCTTCACGCAGCCCGCACATCCAGTGCCTAACTTCGGCCTCCATTGCGAAAACCACTGGAGCCCCGAATGGACAACGGACACACCATCGCCTGGCGCGACCAAACGCCCTTCGACGACATCACGCGCCGCGCGCTCGCATGGCTCGCCGTACTGGCCGGCACTGCGAGCCTGTATGCCTTCTTCTGGTGGGCCGCTTCGGCCACCGGCTTCTTCCTCTTCGACGGCTGGCGCCACACCTGGCAGGGCCTGGGCACAGCGATCGCGTTCCGTGACCTCGACACCGTCTACTACCTTTTGAGCTGGGTCTTTTCCGTTCTGGGCGGCATCTGGGGCTGGATCGCGCTGGTCGGCTTTGGCTTCGCGCATCGGCGCGGCTGGGAGGCTGTCGCGCGCTGGATCAAGATCGGCTGCGCCGTCGGCGTGGGTGCGGGGCTGGCCTTCGAGCCCGGGCGCCTGCTCGCGCTGGCGCCTATCGTGTGCGCTGTGGCGCTGCTGCTGCGTTCGATGATGCCGGTGCCATCTGTTGCGGCAGAGCTCGGCTCGCGGGCAGCGGCGCGTCCGGACTGAGCTTCAGCGGGTTCATCGTGGCCGGCGTGCGCCGGCGCCGGGACATCGAACCCGCCGTTACGCTGCGTTCCAGCCGAAGAAGCGCAGCACCTCGTCGCGCTGCTTCATCGTGTCGGCGCGGCCCAGCGCCATCAGCTCGCGCGTGTAGCCCGACTCGAACAGCAGGTAGCTCGCGAGCGCGCCGCCCTTCACGTCGGCCGCCACCTTCGAGCCGCCGAGCAGATGCCGCACCGCGCCGGGCAGGGCGTCGACATGGCGCGCCGCGATCACGTCGAGGCGCTCCGAGGGCGAGATCACCAGCAGGTCGAGCGGGCGCAGCGAGCTCGCCGCGCGCGCCTCCTCGGGAATCAGCCCCAGCGTGTGGTTGATGCGGCGCAGGCGTTCGATGTCCACCGCCAGCGCGTCGAGGAATATGCTCGAGAGCGCATGGCCCGCGATCTGCGCCATGGTCGGATAGCCGCTGTGCGTGTTGGGCGCGGTGGTGTCGCGCGGCTCGTGCATGCGGCCCGCGCCGATCACCACGATGCGCTGCGCGCCGAGGTGGATGGCCGCGGCGATGGGCGCCGACTGGCGCATCGAGCCGTCGCCGAAGTATTCGGTGTGGTCCTGAATCGACAGGGCCGTGGCGGGAAACACGAATGGAATGGCCGACGAAGCCAGCAGGTGCGCGTGCGTGATGCGGTCGCGCACCGAAAGGCGCTGCGAGCACACCCACGGCTCCATCGGCACGGCCGCCTCGAAGAAGGTGACGTGCTCGCCCGAGCTGTAGCTCGACGCGGTCACGGCCAGGGCCTGGAGGTGGCCTTGCTGCATGAGCTGCGGCAGACGGTCGAGCAGCACCATGTGCTGCAGCAGTTCGGAAAGCGGCGTGTTGTCGAGCAGCGACTTCGGCTTGATGCGCATCCAGTTGGCTGCGAAGCGCCCGAAGCCCAGCAGCATGCGCCAGCGCGTGCCGCTGCCGATCACCGAGAGCGAATCGGCGCGGTACACCTGCTCGGCGCGGAACCGGCCCCAGACGTCGGCGATGTGGCCGACCACGTAGTCGAAGTCGTCGCAGCCGCAGGCCAGCGCTGCCGCGTTGATGGCGCCGGCCGAGGTGCCGGTGATGACCTGGAATGGGTTGGCGGTGCCGGTGACTGCCGGCCCGGCCGCGCGGCGGATCTCTGCGATGGCTTCGAGCACGCCCACCTGGTAGGCGGCCCGGGCGCCGCCGCCGGTGAGCAGAAGGCCGGTGACGGGGCTTGTCTCGGGCATTTTTGTTCGTTGTCGGGCTATTGGGAGGGCTCGGGGTGCCGGCCTGGCGAGCGCCTTAGACTACCGGCCATTCAGGAGTTTGATCAATGGCACTCACCCCAGAAGGGCTCATGGAGGCGCTCAAGGCCGTCCAGGACCCCAACACCGGCAAGCCTTTCGCCGCCACCCGCTCGCTCAAGAACCTCCAGGTCTCGGAGGGCGACGTCTCGTTCGACCTCGAGCTCGGCTACCCGGCCAAGAGCCAGCACGCGGCCATCCGCAAGGAACTGGTGGCAGCCGCCAAGGCGGTGCCGGGCGTGGAGAACGTGTCGGTGAACATCGTCACCAAGGTCATCAGCCATGCCGTGCAGCGCGGCGTGCAACTGATGCCCAACGTTCGCAACATCATCGCGGTGGCCTCGGGCAAGGGTGGCGTGGGCAAGAGTACGACCGCCGCCAACCTGGCGCTGGCGCTGGCATCGGAAGGCGCAACCGTCGGCCTGCTAGACGCCGACATCTACGGGCCGAGCCAGCCCATGATGATGGGCATCGAGGGCCGCCCCGACAGTGCCGACGGCAAGACCATGGAGCCCATGGAGCGCCACGGCGTGCAGGTCATGTCGATCGGCTTCCTGGTCGACCAGGACCAGGCCATGATCTGGCGCGGCCCCATGGCCACGCAGGCGCTCGAGCAGCTGCTGCGCCAGACCAACTGGAAAGACCTGGACTACCTCGTCGTCGACATGCCCCCGGGTACCGGCGACATCCAGCTCACGCTGAGCCAGCGCGTGCCGATGACGGGCGCGGTGATCGTCACCACGCCGCAGGACATCGCGCTGCTCGACGCGAAGAAGGGCATCAAGATGTTCGAGAAGGTCGGCGTGCCGATCCTGGGCATCGTCGAGAACATGGCGGTGCACGTTTGCTCGAACTGCGGCCATGCCGAGCACATCTTCGGCGCCGACGGCGGCAAGAAGATGGCGGCCGAATACCAGATGGACTATCTGGGCGCGCTGCCGCTGGACATCAATATCCGCCTGCAGGCCGACAGCGGCGCGCCCACCGTGGTGTCGCAGCCCGACAGCGAGGCCGCCGGCATCTACAAGGCGGTCGCGCGCCGCGTCGCCGTCGGCATCGCCGAGAAGGCGAAGGACTTCTCGGCGAAGTTCCCGACGATCTCGATCAGCAAGAACACCTGAAGAAGAGCGGCCTTTCCCGATGAACCTGCTCGCCTCGATGCGCTACCTGGTGGCGCTGAACGAGCACAAGCACTTCGGCCGCGCGGCGCAGGCTTGCCACATCACGCAGCCGGCTTTGTCGAACGCGCTGCGCGCGCTGGAAACGGAGTTCGGCGTCGTCATCGTCAAGCGGGCCCGCGTATACGTGGGCCTCACGCACGAGGGCGAGCGCGTGCTGGCCACGGCGCAGCGCATGCTGCGCGACAACGAGGTGCTGCTGCAGGAGCTGCGCAGCGACGCCGACAACCCGCACGGAAGCCTGCGCATGGCGGCCGTGCCCACCGCGATCCCGATGCTCTCGCGCTTCGCGGCCATGCTGCAGGAGCGGCATCCGGGCATCGTGCCGGCGGTGCTGTCGATGAGCTCGCAGGACCTGGAGACGGGGCTGGAGAACCTCTCCGTCGACCTCGCGCTGGGCTACACCGAGCGCATGCATCTGCCGGGCATCAAGCTCGCGGCCTGGCCGCAGAGCGTGGAGCACTACTTCCTGCTGCGCCGCGCGAAGAAGCCTTCGTCCGACCAGCTGCGCATCGGCCAGCCGCTGTCGTGGGCCGAAGCGGGCAAGCTGCCGCTGTGCCTGCTGACCTCCGACATGCACAACCGCGCCATCGTCGACCAGGCGCTGCGCGAGGCGGGCGCGCCGGTGAATCCGGCCATCGAGACCAACTCGGTGCTTGCGCTGGCGCTCGCGGTGAGCGCGGGCAAGGTCAGCAGCGTGCTGCCCGGAGGCATGGTGGATGCCGTGCGCACCCATCGCGAACTGGAAGCACTGCCGCTGGTGGGGCCGGACGTTCGCACGCCCATCGGCTTCATGACGCAGGACGGCGTTCGTGCTTCGCGGGCCCTCGAAGCTGCGCTGGCGTTCATGCAGGCGACCGAGTGGCAAGCGCATCTGCAGGCGCACGAGGGCTCGCTGGGCAATTGATCGCGGCAGGGCCCCGAGCGCCAGCCAGGGCCCTTCTCATTTAGTTATTGAATCAGGCCATGCCCTGATCGAATTTGACGGCGCTCGAACCGTTCGCAGACACTCCGCGCCCCGGATTAGCAAAAACTTACACATCCGGCGAACAAGGAGAAATATGGCAGGTTCATCTGCAGGCGTTCTCGACGGAGAACGCGTAGCTGGAGGAGGGGCGCAGACGCAACCCGGCTTCCTCGAAAAAGAACGCATCATCGCGGGCCCCGGCTTCAACCGCTGGCTCGTTCCCCCGGCCGCACTGGCCATCCACCTGTGCATCGGCATGGCCTACGGCTTCTCGGTGTTCTGGCTGCCGCTGTCGAAGGCGCTGGGCACCGCCGGCACCGGAGCCCAGGCCTGCGCCAAGGACATGAGCTTCTTCGCCGAACTCTTCGCCACCACCTGCGACTGGCGCGTGGCCACCCTCGGCTGGATGTACACCCTGTTCTTCGTCTTCCTCGGCTGCTCGGCGGCGCTGTGGGGCGGCTGGCTCGAACGCGCGGGTCCGCGCAAGGCCGGCGTCGTGTCGGCGCTGTGCTGGTGCGGCGGCATGCTGCTGTCGGCACTGGGCATCCACCTGCACCAGTTCTGGCTGATGATCCTCGGCTCCGGCGTGATCGGCGGCATCGGCCTGGGCCTTGGCTACATCTCGCCGGTGAGCACGCTCATCAAGTGGTTCCCCGACCGCCGCGGCATGGCCACAGGCATGGCCATCATGGGCTTCGGCGGCGGCGCGATGATCGGCTCGCCGCTGGCGGTCGACCTGATGAAGCGCTTCTCCACCGCCACCGACGTGGGCGTGATGCAGACCTTCGTGGTCATGGCCATCGGCTACTTCGTCTTCATGATGGCCGGCGCGCTGGGCTACCGCGTGCCGCCCTCGGGCTGGAAGCCCGAAGGCTGGGCGCCGCCGCCGGCGCAGACCAGCAACGCCATGATCACGCAGCGCCACGTGCACGTGAAGAAGGTCTGGGGCATTCCGCAGTTCTGGCTCGTGTGGCTGGTGCTGTGCATGAACGTGAGCGCGGGCATCGGCGTGATCGGCATGGCGTCGCCCATGCTGCAGGAAGTTTTCGGCGGTGCGCTGATCGACCTGCCGGCCAGGTACGGCGAACTCGACAAGACCCAGCTCGCGGCCATCGCGGCCGTGGCGGGCGGCTTCACCGCGCTGCTGTCGCTCTTCAACATCGGCGGTCGCTTCGTGTGGGCGAGCATGTCGGACAAGCTGGGCCGCAAGCTCACCTACACGGTGTTCTTCGTGCTCGGCGGCCTCCTGTACGCGAGCATTCCTTCTTCCGCCGGCGCGGGCAGCAAGCTGCTCTTCGTGGGCGCGTGCTGCGTGATCGTGTCGATGTACGGCGGCGGCTTCGCCACGGTGCCGGCCTATCTGGCCGACCTGTTCGGCACGCAGTTCGTGGGCGCCATCCATGGCCGCCTGCTGACGGCATGGGCCACGGCCGGCATCCTCGGCCCGGTGGTGGTGAACTACATGCGCGAGTACCAGCTGGGCCTGGGCCTGCCGCGCGAGCAGGTCTACAACCAGACCATGTACATCCTCGTGGGCATGCTGGTGATCGGCTTCATCGCCAACCTGCTGGTGCGCCCGGTGGCCGACAAGCACTTCATGAGCGACGAGGAGCTGGCCGTCGAGAAGAAGCTGGCGCACGAGAAGGCTTCGGCCGCCGAAGTGGGCAGCGGCTCCGGCCGCGCCGACGCGGTGAGCCCGGTGGTCGTCGCGCTGGCCTGGCTGGCGGTGGGCATCCCGCTGGCCTGGGGCGTCTACAAGACGTTGATGAGCGCCGCCAAGTTATTCCACTGACGTTCTCAAGCTCAAGCCGGCCGCGCGCCGGCCTTGACGGTTGCAGGCGGACAATGGCGTCCAGCATTGGTTTACGCTTGGCGCCCACATGAAATCCAAAGTCCAGTTCCGCCTGCGCGTCTACCGGGACGACGCCATCGCCATCGGCCCCGGCAAGATCGCGGTGCTCGAGGCGGTGGCCGAAACCGGCTCGATCTCGGCGGCCGCCCGGCTGCTGGGCATGTCGTACCGGCGGGCCTGGATGCTGATCGACGAGATGAACCAGTCGCTGGCGTCTCCGGCCGTGAACACGGCGGCAGGCGGCTCGCGGGGCGGCGGCACGGCGCTCACGCCGGTCGGCGAGGAGATCGTCAAGCACTACCGGGCCATCGAGAACGCCGCGCGCCTGGCCGCCGCGGCCGAGATCCGGGCGCTGACGCGGCTTCTGGCGCCCTGAGCCTGGAAGCTGCCTGCAAGCCGTAGGGACGGGGCCCGGCGCGACGCGTGGCATCGCGGGCATCGGCTTGCTGATCCTGTTCGCCCGCCCGGATCTGCGCATCTGCCCATCTGCGCATCTGCGCATCTCCGCGCGCGGCGTCTTAGCGAGCCGCGCGCTCACCGTAGCTGCAGGGTCCGCGACAGCGGCGCGAGTTCGACACCGCCAGCTTCTTCTCCATCGCAGCCGGACGCACCCGGCGCCAGCGCGAGCAGCGCCGTGTATTCGCGCAGGCGCGCACCGCCATGCGGGTCGCCGGGCATCATGCCGACGGATGGGTGGCACATGAGCACGTCGCCCGTGCGGCTGGCCGAGAGCCATTCGCGCAGCCGCCGCTCGTGGCTGCCGACGTCGCCCGAGAAGCCGTAGACGCCCAGCAGCCGCGCGCTGGTCGGGATGCCGCAGCCCTCGGCCAGCGCCGTCAGCTGCGCGCCGCCCAGCGCGTGGATGACCTCGGCCTTCCACC
>CAJYQC010000092.1 GCA_913776885.1 uncultured Variovorax sp. | reverse complement strand
GGCGCGAACTGCAGCTGATGTCGCTGGGCCGCGGCCATTCGGGCGGCGACGCGGTCGCGTGGCTGGCCGACTGCGGCGTGCTCTTCTCGGGCGACGTGGTCGAGAACCGCTGCGGCGTGTACGCGGGCGACGCCTACATCGGCGACTGGGCCGGCACGCTCGACGCCGTGGCCGCGCTGAAGCCGCGCGTGCTGGTGCCTGGCCGCGGCGCGGTGCTGCAGGACGAGGCCGCCTGCGCCGAGGCCATCGGCCTCACCAAGGCCTTCCTCTCGACGCTGCTGGAAAGCGTGAAGGCCGGCATCGCGGCCGGCGAAACGCTCAAGGGCTGCTTCGCGCGCGCCGAGGCGGCGATGACGCCGCGCTTCGGCGACTGGCCCGTGTTCCAGCACGTGCTGCCATTCGACGTCTCGCGCGCCTACGACGAACTGCGCGGCATCGAACACCCGGTGGTGTGGACCGCCGAGCGCGACCGCGAGCTGTGGCAGACATTGCGCGGCTAGCAAGCCGGCCCGACCGATTTCAAAACGAGCAACGGAGACAAGAGACGATGAAGCGATTCCTTCCCCTGCTGGCAGCGGCCCTCGCGCTGGCCACTTCCACCTTCGCATCGGCGCAAACGGCGGCCTATCCCACCCAGCCGATCAAATGGATCGTGCCCTACGTGGCCGGCGGCGGCACCGACAACCTCGCGCGCACGCTCGCCGAGGCGATGCAGCCGTCGCTGGGACAGCCGCTCATCATCGACAACCGGCCGGGAGCCTCGACCAACATCGGCGTGGGCGTGATGATGCAGGCCAGGCCCGACGGCTACACCATCATGCAGGCCGAGAATGCCGCGCTGCTCTTCAACGAGCACATGTTCGCCAAGCTGCCGTACAAGCCCGCGAGCGACTTCACCTACATCGGCACCATCGGCCGCTTCCCGGTGGCGCTGGTGGTGCACCCCGACTTTCCCGCGAAGAACGTGGCGGAGTTCGTGCGCTACGTGAAGGCCAACCCCGACAAGGTGAGCTACGCCTCGCCGGGCAACGGCTCGCCGCACCACATGGCGATGGAGCTCTTCAAGCAAAAGGCCGGCCTGACGATCACGCACGTGCCGTACAAGGGCGCGGCGCCGGCCATGACCGACGTGATGGGCGGACAGGTGCCGACGATGATGCTCGACCTGGCCTCGGGCCTGCCGATCATCAAGGCCGGCAAGGTGCGAGTCCTGGCGATCGCGCTGCCGCAGCGCGCGAGCGCCCTGCCCGACGTACCGACCTTCGTCGAGGCCGGCTTCAGCGACGTCAACGCCTATGCCTTCCACGGCCTCATCGGCCCGGCAGGCATGCCACCGGAAGCGGTGGCGCGGCTCAATGCCGAGCTGCACAAGGCGATGAAGGCGCCGAAGGTGGTGAAGCTGTTCGCGGACTTCGGCTTCGAGGCGCTGCCCGGGACGCCGCAGGACTTCTACAAGCTCTCGCGCGCCGAGAGCGAGCGCTGGGGCAAGATCATCGTCGCGGCTGGCGTGAAGCTCGACTAGAAATCGGAGCCCCCCGGCTTTTCACTTCGCTTCGCTGCGTGTAACTCCACCCCCGAGGGGGAGGCGCGGCCCGCCTTGGGGCGGCCCGGCGGCGGCCGCCTACCAACCCAGTCCGAGGTGCAGTGGCAGGTACACCGCCATCCCTGCGAGCATCGTGCCCAGCACACCGCGCCGCCAGTAGAAATACGCGGCGCCGACCACCGCCGCGTACAGGCGCGCGTCGTGCAGCGTGGTGATGAGGTGGCCCTGCGTCATGACGATCTCGGGCGCGATCACGCCCGCGAGCGCGGCGGCCGGCGCGTAGTGCAGCGCGCGGTGCGCCCACTCGGGCAGGCCCCAGGGCCGGTCGAGGATGAAGAAGAAGCAGCGCGTGAGCACGGTGACCAGCGCCAGGCCGACGATCACGCCCATGGTCCACCAGTCGGTGGTCGCATTCGCAGTGCTCATTCGTTGTCCTCCCCCAGGCTGCGCGCACTTCGCGTCGCTTCGCCTACCCCCTCCGGACGGAGGGGGCGAGCGCCTTCGGGCGGCCGGGCGGCGCTCACTTGTCATCCTCCACCTTCGGATCGAGCCCGAGCTGCTTCTCGAGCCAGAAGCACAGCAGCACCGCCACGCCGATCGCGGCCACGATGTTGAGTTTCAGCGGCAGCGCGTAGGCCGCGACCGCGGTGGCGCCGGCGATCAGTGCGGCCAGCAGGCGCAGGCGGGTCGTCGCCATCGAGCAGACGATGGCCACCAGGCTCAGCACGCCGGCGAAGCTCAGGCCCCAGGTCTGGGGAATGAAGTTGGCCAGCGCGATGCCCAGCAGGCTCATGCCCATCCAGGCGCACCATGTGACGAAGTAGTTGCCGGTGAGGTAGGCCTCCTGCGCCTGCTGCTCGGCCACGGTCAGCGGCGGCTTGGGGTACTTCTTGGTGAAGAGCGCGTAGCTCATGTCGGCCGTGAGGTAGCCGTGCAGCATGCGGCGCCAGCGCGGCATGTGCATGAGGTAGGGCCGCAGGTGCAGGCTGAACACCACGAAGCGCAGGTTGACGCAGAAGCCGGTCGCCAGGATCACCCACGCCGGCGCCCCGGCGAAGAGCAGCGGAATGGCCGCCAGCTGCGAGCTGCCGGCGTAGACCAGCAGCGTCATCGCCACCGCCTCGACCACGCTCATGTTCGACTTGACCATGGCCACGCCGGTCATGAGTCCCCAGGCGCCGATGCCCAGCGCCACGGGGGTCATGTCGCGCACGCCGACGCGGAACTCGGGGCGGCCGCGGATGCTTCGCGAGAGGAACATCAGCCGAACACCTGCCCGGCCTTCAGGTCGAAGCCGTGCAGGAAGTCGGCCACGGGCAGACGCTTGCCGCCGGGCCGCTGCAGTTCGGTGAGGACGACCGCCGAGCCGTCGGCCGCGGCCACCGTGACGCCGGCCGGGTCGACGGCCAGGATCGTGCCCGGCGCAGCCGGAGAAACCGCCGGGGCCTTTTCGGCATGGGCGGCCCAGAGCTTGACGGTCTCGCCGTCCAGCGGGCTGTTGGCGCCCGGGAACGGATCGAAGGCCAGCACGCGGCGCACGATGGCATTCGCGGGCTGGGCCCAGTCGACCTGCGCCTCGTGCTTCTCGACCTTGCTGGCGTAGGTGACGCCTTCGGCCGGCTGCGGCGTGCGGGCCAGCATGCCGATGCGGGCCAGGGCCTCGACGATCATCCTGCCGCCGAGCTCGGCCAGGCGGTCGTGCAGGCGGGCGGTGTTGTCGCCCGCGCCGATGTCGACGGCCTCGCGCAGCAGCATGTCGCCGGTGTCGAGGCCGGCGTCCATCTGCATGATGGTGATGCCGGTCTGCGCATCGCCCGCCTCGATGGCGCGGTGGATCGGCGCGGCGCCGCGCCAGCGCGGCAGCAGGCTCGCGTGGATGTTCAGGCAGCCGTGCGCCGGCAGGTCAAGCACCCACTGCGGCAGGATCAGGCCGTAGGCGGCGACCACCATCACGTCGGGCTTCAGCGCCAGCAGGGTGTTGCGCGCGGCGGCGGCTTCGTCGGGGTACTTGCCATCCAGCCTCAGGCTGCGAGGCTGGGCGACGGGCCAGCCGTTGGCGACGGCGCATTGCTTGACGGGCGAGGCCTGCAGCTTCATGCCGCGCCCGGCGGGGCGGTCGGGCTGGCTTATCACCAGCACGATCTCATGGCCGGCGGCCGCGATGGCTTCGAGCGCGACGCGCGCGAACTCGGGCGTGCCCGCGAAGACGACTCGCAGGCGGCTCAATCGCGGATCCGATCGAACTCGAGATCGTCCCCCGTGTGGTAGCGCCGGACCACGCCGGTCGGATCGATGTAGATGTACAGCATGCGACGCTCGTTCACGGCCTTGTAGCGCCAGGTCCAGACCGCGCCGTCGAAGGAGCTGACGCGGGTGATCTCATAGGGCCGGCCGTAGAAGGCCATCACGTCGTTCTGGCGCCACTGGTTGACCTTGATGTCCTGGCCGAAGCGCGCCTCGCTGAGCACCTGCGTGACCGAGACGACCTTGCCGGAGGCGTCGACGTCGATGTCGACCACCTCGAAGCCGGCCGGCATGCGCGAGTACTGCAGCCGCTCGCCGCCCCCGTTGAGCGGGTAGCGGCCGGTGGGTGCGCCCAGGCGCTGGATGGTTTCGGCAGCCGAGGTGCCGGGCTGGATGCGCGTCGGTTCGCTGGCACAGCCGGCCAGCAGCCCCAGGCCCGCAGCGGCCGCGAGCGCCAGCGCGGCGAGGAAGCTGGAGCGCCGGCCCGCGTCCATGGGGATCAAGCCCGCTCCCGCATTTCTTCGCGCTGCTGCTTCAGCAGCTTGCTCTTGATGCGGTTGCGCTTCAGGGGGGAGAGGTACTCGACGAACACCTTGCCCAGCAGGTGGTCGAGTTCGTGCTGGATGCACACGGCAAGCAGGCCGTCGGCCTCGATGGTGCGCGTCTCGCCGTTCTCGTCGAGCGCCTGCACCTTCACAGAGGTGGAGCGCTGCACGCCGTCGTAGATGCCGGGCACCGAAAGGCAGCCCTCCTCGTTCAAGACCTTCTCTTCGCTGGCCCAGGTGATCTCGGGGTTGATCAGCACGATGGGCTGGTTGCGCTCCTCGGAAACGTCGATGACGACGAGGCGCTCGTGCACGTCGATCTGCGTGGCCGCCAGGCCGATGCCGTTGGCGTCGTACATGGTCTCCAGCATGTCTGCGACCAGCGCCTTGATGCGCGCGTCCACGCCCTGTACCGGCTTGGCCACAGTGTGCAGGCGCTTGTCCGGGTAACTCAGAATGTTTCGTTTGGCCATGAAATCGGGGGGAAGTTGTGGCTATTTTCGCCAATTCCGCGACGGCACGCGGCCGCGGACCCCGAAAACGTTGCCCTCCCAGGGGCTTCAGCGCAGAATTCGTAGCAAATTGTGAGATTCGTATGTGCAGCGATACGTCGCGGCGCTCACCATCAGACATGAAAAAGCTCAGATCCACCGAACGCCGGCGCCCCTCCTTCCTTGCCACGCTGACAGCCCTGGCGGTCATCGGCAGTTGCGGCGCCACGACGGCCTGGGCTCAGAACTACCCCATCACGCCGCAGCAGCGCGCCACCGCCCAGCAGACCGCCCAGACCGGCGTACCGCTGAGCGAACTGGCGCCCAATGCGCCCGACGAATACACCGTGAAGTCGGGCGACACGCTCTGGGCCATCTCACGCCTGTACCTGCTGCGCCCGTGGCGCTGGCCGGAGCTGTGGGGCATGAACCTCAACGAAATCGCCAACCCGCACCGGATCTACCCCGGTCAGGTCCTCTACCTGGACAAGACGGGCGGCCGCGCACGCCTGACCATGCGCCGCGGCGTGTCCGGCGGCGAAGGCGGCACCATCAAGCTGTCACCGCGCACCCGTTTCGACTCGCTGGCCGGCATGGCGCTGCCCACGCTCAACCCGAGCATCATCGAACCCTTCCTGAGCGAACCCATCGTGGTGGACGCCGGCACGCTGGAGGCGGCACCTCGCATCGTGGCCGGCAACGACAGCCGCGTGCTCCTGTCGCGCGGCGACCGCGCCTACGCCCGCGGCACCGCCGAGGCGCCGCTGGTGGAAGTGCCGGGCCCGGTGCAGAACTTCCGCATCTTCCGCAATGCCACGCCGCTGAAGGACCCGGGCACCGGCGAAATCCTCGGCTACGAGGCGCAGTACCTGGGCAAGGCCCGCCTGCAGCGCGGCGAATCCACCACCGTGGAAACGGTCGAGGACAAGGACGTCATCACCGTCGTGCCCGCGAGCATCGACATCATCGCTTCGCGCGAGGAGATGCGCGCCGGCGACCGCCTGCTGCCCGAGCCGCCGCGCCAGCTGCTGAGCTACGTGCCGCGCGCGCCCTCCACGCAGGTCGACGGCCGCATCATCTCGGTCTACGGCAACGCGGTGCAGTTCGCGGCGCAGAACCAGGTGGTGGCCATCAACAAGGGCACGCGCGACGGCATCGACAACGGCCACGTGCTGGCGATCCTGAAGAACGGCGAGACCATCCTCGACCGCACCGGCGCACGCAAGGAAACCATCAAGCTTCCCAACGAGCGCATCGGCCTGCTGATGGTCTTCCGCACCTTCGAGAAGGTCTCCTACGCGCTGGTGCTCGAAATCAACGACACTCCGCGCGCTGGCGACTTCCTCGTCAATCCCTGACCCGCGAACCCGGCCTTTCTTCCCGCAAATTCGATTGGAACGCGCAGAACTCGCAGGCTGGCTGCGGCTTTCGATGACACCCGGCATCGGCGACGGTGCCGCACGCCGCCTGCTCGCGGCCTTCGGGCTGCCCGAACGGATCTTCATACAGCCCGAAGCCGCGCTGCGCGAAGTCGTCTCGCAAGCGCAGGCCGAGGCGCTGATGCAACCGCCCACCGGCCTGCAGGCGCAGATCGACCTGACCTGGCAATGGCTGCAGGCGGGCGACGACAAGGTCTCGCGCCGCGTCGTCACGCTCGGCGACCCCGGCTATCCAACCTCGCTGCTCGAAATGGCCGATCCGCCGCCGATGCTCTACGTGCTCGGGGCGCCGGCCTTCGACCTCACCCAGCTCGGCCACAGCATCGCGATCGTGGGCAGCCGCAACCCGACGCCCCAGGGCGCGACCAACGCCCGCAGCTTCGGCCGTGCACTGGGCGAGGCGGGCCTGCCCGTGGTGTCGGGGCTCGCGCTGGGCGTGGATGGCGCGGCCCACATGGGCGCGCTCGATGCCGCAGGCGATGCGCCGCGGCTCGCGACGGTCGCCGTCGTGGGCACCGGGCTCGACCGCGTCTATCCCGCGCGGCACCGCGACCTTGCACACCGCATCACGCTTCAGGGGCTGATCGTGAGCGAGCTGCCTCTGGGCACGCCGCCGCTCACGCAGAACTTCCCGCGGCGCAACCGCCTCATCGCCGGGCTGGCGCGCGGCACGCTGGTGGTCGAGGCAGCGCTGCAGTCGGGCTCGCTGATCACTGCACGGCTGACTTCCGAGCAGGGCAAGGAGGTGTTCGCGATTCCGGGCTCGATCCACTCGCCGCAGTCGCGCGGCTGCCATGCGCTGATCCGGCAGGGCGCGAAGCTCGTGGAGTCGGTGAACGACATCCTCGAAGAGCTGCCGCCGCTTCACGCGCCGCGCAGTGCCGCGGCTGCGTCGACTGCATCGGGCGGCAATGGGGCGTGCGCGGCCTCATCGCCGGAAGACCCGCTGCTGGAGGCGCTCGGCTTCGAGCCGGTGAGCCTCGATGCCCTCGGCGCGCGCACCGGCTGGAGCGCGGCCCAGCTGCAGGCCAGGATGCTCGAGCTCGAACTCGACGGGCATGTGTCTCGACTGCCTGGCGGTCTCTTTTTGCGGGTCGCCTCCACTTAGGACTTGCTCGTGCCATTGCCGGGGTCGCGCTGGTGTGCAACCCCGCGGAAGGTGCAGCCACGGCGGGCCGCTCGGCGTGGCAATCCTGGCGTGTGCGCATGCACGCACATCGTCGCGCCTCGAGTGGTCCGCACGATTGCCCATCGCTACCCGGAAATAGTGCAGACAAGCCCAGGCTTTCATCGCACGAACGTCGGCTATATTGGGCCCATGTTCGAAGTGCTTGTCTTTGTCTACGAGAACTACTGGCGCGGCGATGCCTGCCCCGAACCCGAGCAGCTGGGCCGCAAGCTCAGTGCCCATGGCTTCGAGGCAGAGGAGATCCGCGAAGCCCTTCACTGGCTCGACGGCCTCAGCCTTGCAACGCAGGGCCTGCAGATCGAACGCAGCCCCGACGGCGAGGCCAGTGCGACCATCGGCTCGCGAGGCAGGCCCGAATCGGCGCTGCCGCAATCGAGCGATGCGATGCGCGTCTACTCCCAGGCCGAGCAGGAGCACCTGGGTGCCGAATGCCTCGGCTTCATCCGCTTTCTCGAATCGTCGAACGTGCTGTCCTGCGGGCTGCGCGAGATCGTCGTCGAGCGAGCGATGGCCGCGCCGGGCGATCCGGTCGCGCTCGACGAACTGAAGATCATCGTGCTGATGGTGCACTGGAGCACCGGCATCGAGCCCGATGCGCTGGTGCTCGACGAACTGTGCGAGAGCCGCGAAGGCCGCACGGCACATTAGCCAGGCTCACCCCCAGGCTGCGCGCACTTCGTGTCGCTACGCCAACCCCCTTGCGGGGGCAACACCTGAGGCCCGGCAAAGCCGGTTCCTCGGTGTTCCTTGAAAAGAGCAGAAGCCCGGTCTGCTAGTTCAGCAGGCGCTCGGGGTTGGCGTCGAGCTTCGCCAGCGCTTCGCGCGTGGCGCGCACGGTGAGCGTTTCCTCTTCCGCGGGCACCAGCAGGCCGGCCTGCAGATAGGCAGCCAGCCGACCGGCCTGGATCAGGAAGCTGCGGCCGTCGCCCGAGGCGAACAGGTGAAGCTGCTTGCGGTCGCTGCGCCATACGAACTGAACCTGGCTCACGCGGTCGTTGTGGTCGAGCATGAACCAGTTGCCCACCTGCAGTTCATGCGCCCAGGCGACCATGTCGTCGGGCAGCTTGGCGCCAGTGGTGTCGGGAATGACCTCGATGGAGGCGGCGTCCACGCCCAGCAGGAGTTCGATGCTGTGCGCGTCCAGCGGCAGGTCGGCCGCGCCGCCCAGGTCGCTCACGAAGTCTTCCAGGTGCGCAAGCCGCTCGGCCATCGCCTCGATCTTGGCCTGCGGGATCGCCTCGGTCTTCGACAGAAAGGCGTCCGACAGCGTCGCGCCGATGGTCTTGATGTGCGCTTCCTGCGGCTCGTCGACGATGCCCAGCAGGGCCATGCCCTGGCGCAGGCGCTGCAGCAACTGCGGCAGGTCCTGGATGACGCGGGCGCGGTCGGTGCGGTTGGGCTTGGCGCTCGCGGCCCACACGAGGTCGGAGGCCACGCGCTTGAGCATGACCGTCTGCTCGCCCTGTGCGCCGTAGCGCAGCGCGGCGATGGCCAGCACCTCGGCCCAGACCTTGAAGAGGAACTCCCGGATCTCGTCGCGCACCGGCATGTCGTTCAACATCTTGCGCAGCTCGATGGTGTACTGGATCGCCATCGTCTCCTTCTGCTCGACCTGCTGGGCCACGCTCATCACGCGCTGCGTGGTGTCGCTCTGCGTCAGATAGCGGTTGAGGAAGGCGACGAATTCGTCGAACACCAGCTTGAACACGCGCTGGCCGGTCTCGGGGTACTGCTCGATGACCTGCACGACGCGGCGGATCTCGCCCTCGAGCGCGCTGCCGGTGATGGCCGCCGCGTCGAAACCCATCACGCACGAGCCCATGCGGTCGATCAGCATGCGCGCCGGGTGCTGCAGGGTGCCGAAGAACTCCGGCTCGGCGATGGCCACGCGCAGCACCGGCATCTGCAGGCGGGCGAACCACACGCGGGCCGAGAACGGGATTCGCTCCTCGGCGAGGATGGCCTGGAACATCAGCGCGACGATCTCGACGGTGGCCTTGTCCGCGGTGGTCGGCGCGCGCTTCTTGAGCTCGGCCGTGCGCCGGCGCAGGTCGACCGCCGACTGCTGCATCACGGTGGCCTGTTCTCCAGCGCCTTCCATGTACTGCGTGGCGGCCATGCGATAGGCGGCCTCGGCCTCGGCGATGGCGCCAGCGAATGTCCCGGAGAAGGCGCGCGGTGCAGGGCTGGCGCCGCCGCCTTGCCCACCTCCCGGATGGCTGCCGGGGCTGGTGGTGCGGCCATCCGCCGTGCCGGCCTGGAATGCACCGCCTGCCGAGCCCGGGTCGCCGCCGATGCGCGCGGTCACGAAGCGCTTGAGGCTCAGCAGCGCGGTCTGCGCGCGCTGCCGCGCGATCATCAGCGGCGAACCGCCGGTGGTCGTGGTCGCGATGGCGCCGGGCACCGAAAACTGCTGCTGCTGGCCTTCGAATCCGAAGCCGGGCCGCTGCGCGGCCTGTTGGGCGGGCGCGGCGGACATGCCGCCTCCGTCCATCGGCACCGTGCCCGAACCGCCTGCGCCGCCAACTCCAGCACCGGCATTGCCCGTGCGCCGGACGAAGCTCTTGAGATCGATCTCCGGCATCACGCCGGCGGCGATCAGGTAGGCGTTGGCGCTTTCGTAGGCCTTGACGATCACGTCGACCAGGCCTTGCTGCACCGTGTCCTGCACGCGGGTCCAGAGGCCGCGGCTCAGGCCTGCTGCGAGCCATTGCTCGACGAGCAGCTTGGCCAGCGTCTCGGGCTTGAGCACGTCCTTGGAATCGAGTTCCGTGGTGCCTTCGAGGTGCTGGATGCGCAGGCGCAGGTCGCTGAGCTCGAAGCTGGCCTTGTCGTGGATGATCTGCGCGAGGCGCGAGGAAAGGATGTTGCTCTCGACCACCTCGTCGCCGATCAGTTCGAGCCGCAGCGCCGAAGGCACCGCGCCAGGGCCGCCCGCACTGGCCGCCAGCGCGTTGCGCCAGCCGGTCTGGGCGAGCGTGACCCAATGGGTGGCCTGCCCCTGGAAAGCGACGAAGTCGTCGCGGTTCTCCTGCATGGCGCGGGCTGTGCCAGCCTCGGAGGCCAGCGTGGTCAGCCGATCCCGGATCGCGCGTGCCAGGGGAGGGATGGCGCCTTCCGTGGCCGACACGAAACGCTCACGCGTCTCGCGTGCGAGCTGCAGGGAAGAAGCGGACCGCGCAATGCTCATTGAAAGGTCGGAAGGGCCAGGGTGGTCGATTCGTTGGCGACAACCGGAGCTTGCATCGGGACGGGCTGCCGCACAAGTGTGGGATTGCCCTGCGTTGCATGCGAACCGCGGCGGCGGCTTTAGCCACCGCCGCGGGCACCTTCAGTCGTCGAACCCCGGAGTATCCGTCAGACGACGGCGCCGGCGTTCGGGTCGTCCTCGGAGCCGCCGTCGCGCTTGGCGGGGCCGCCCTTGACGAGGTCTTCGCGCTTCACGCCCAGCCACATGGCGATGGCAGCGGCCACGAAGGCTGACGAATAGATACCGAAGCAGATGCCGATGGTCAGCGCCAGCGCGAAGTAGTGCAGCGTCGGGCCGCCGAAGAAGAACATCGACAGCACCACCAGCTGGGTGGAGCCGTGGGTGATGATGGTCCGGCTGATGGTCGAGGTGATCGCGTTGTCGATGATCTCGACCGTCGACATCTTGCGGTAGCGGCGGAAGTTCTCGCGGATCCGGTCGAAGATCACGACCGACTCGTTCACCGAATAGCCCAGCACCGCCAGCACCGCCGCCAGCACCGCCAGCGAGAACTCCCACTGGAAGAAGGCGAAGAAGCCCAGGATGATCACCACGTCGTGCAGGTTGGCCAGCACGGTGGCCAGCGCGAACTTCCACTCGAAGCGGAACGCCAGGTAGATCATGATGCCGACGACCACCATCGCCAGCGCCTTCAGGCCGTTGGTGGTGAGCTCGTCGCCCACCTGCGGGCCGACGAATTCGTTGCTGCGCAGCTCCACTGTCGGATCGGCGGCCTTCAGCGAGTCCATCACCTCGGCGCTCTGCTGGGCGGAGGTCACGCCCTTCTTCACCGGCAGGCGGATCTGCACCGACTTGCCGAAGCTCTGCACCTGCACTTCGGTGTAGCCCAGCTTGCCGACGATGTCGCGCACCTTGCCGACGTCGGCCGACTGGTTGTAGGCGACTTCCATCACCGTGCCGCCGGTGAACTCCACCGACAGGTGCAGCCCGCGGTGGAACAGGAAGAACACCGCCAGCACGAAGGTGACGACGGAAACGATGTTCAGCACCAGCGCGTGGCGCATGAACGGGATGGTCTTGTGGATGCGGAAGAATTCCATGGCTGTGCGTCCTTCTTCTGCCGCTTACTTGGTTTCGGCCACGGCGGTGCCGTCGGTCGAGGGGCGCCACACCGTACCGATGGACACCGACTTGAGCTTCTTCTTCTGGCCGTACCAGAAGTTCACGAGGCCGCGCGAGAAGAACACGGCCGAGAACATCGAGGTGACGATGCCGATGCAGTGCACCACCGCGAAGCCGCGCACCGGGCCCGAGCCGAAGGCCAGCAGCGCGATGCCCGCGATCAGTGTGGTGACGTTGGAGTCCAGGATGGTGCCCCAGGCGCGCTCGTAGCCCGCGTGGATCGCCGCCTGCGGCGACGCACCGTTGCGCAGCTCCTCGCGCACCCGCTCGTTGATCAGCACGTTGGAGTCGATCGCCACGCCGATGGCCAGCGCCATGGCCGCGATGCCCGGCAGCGTGAGCGTGGCCTGCAGGATCGAGAGGATGGCCACCAGCAGCAACAGGTTGACGGCCAGCGCGATCGACGAGAACAGGCCGAACAGCGCGTAGTAGATGCACATGAACACCATGATCGCGGCGAAGCCGTACATCACGCTGTCGAAGCCCTTCTTGATGTTCTCGGCGCCCTGCGTCGGGCCGATGGTGCGTTCCTGGATGATCTCCATGGGCGCGGCCAGCGAGCCGGCGCGCAGCAGCAGCGCGAGGTCGTTGGCCTCGGCCACGCTCATCGAGCCCGAGACCTGGAAGCGGTTGCCCAGCTCGCCGTTGATCGAGGGAGCCGTGAGCACTTCGCCCTTGCCCTTCTCGAAGATCAGCAGGGCCATGCGCTTCTTGTAGTTCTCGCGGCTGACGTCACGCATGATGGTGCCGCCCTTGGAGTCCATGGTCAGGTCGACCTTGGGCTGGTTGCTCTGCTGGTCGAAGCCGGGCTGCGCGTCGGTGAGGTTCTCGCCGGTGACCAGCACCTGCTTCTTGACGATCACCGGGCGGCCCTGGCGGTCGAGGAATTTTTCGGAGCCGAAGGGCACCGGGCCGCCGCTCAGTTCGGCGGCGCGGCCTTCGGCGCTTTCGTCCACCAGGCGCATCTCGAGCGTGGCGGTGCGGCCGATGATGCGCTTGGCCTGGGCCGGGTCCTGCATGCCGGGCAGCTGCACGACGATGCGGTCGACGCCCTGCTGCTGGATCACGGGTTCGGCCACGCCGAGTTCGTTGATCCGGTTGTGCAGCGTGGTCACGTTCTGCTTGAGCGCCCCGTCCTGGAAGCGGCGCGCGGCCTCGGGCTTGATGCTGGCCACGATGCGCCATTCGTTGCCCTGCTGGGTCTCGACGGTGCTGAGGTCGGGCATCTGGTCCTGGATCAGGCGCCGGGCGGTCTCGACGCTGTCGGCATCGCGCAGCGTGATCTCCACGGTCTGGCCGTTGCGGTTCACGGCGCTGCCGCGCACCTTCTTCTCGCGCAGGCCCGTGCGGATGTCGCCGGCGAAGGACTCGGCCTTCTTGTCGAGCACGCCGCGCATGTCGACCTGCAGCAGGAAGTCGACGCCGCCGCGCAGGTCGAGGCCCAGGTACATCGGGAAGGCGTGCAGCGCCGTCAGCCACGAGGGCGAGCGCGACACGAGGTTGAGCGCGACCGTATACGAGGCGTCGTCGGCGTCGGGCACCAGCGCCTGCTGGAGCGTGTCGCGGGCCTTGATCTGGTCGTCGGTGGTCGCGAAGCGGGCGCGCACCGCGGTGGGCTCCAGGGTCAGCAGGTCGGGCGTGAGGCCTGCCGTCTTGAGCAGTTCCTGCACCCTGGCCTGGGTCGACGCGTCGATCTTGACGGTCGACTTGGCTGCCGACACCTGCACCGCAGGCGCCTCACCGAAGAAATTGGGGAGGGCGTAGATGAGCCCCACGAGCAGCACGACCACGATGATCGCGTACTTCCAGACCGGGTAACGGTTCATGAGAAAGCGCTTTTTCTGAAACGGAACACGGCGTGAATTGGGGCCCCGCGCCCGAAGGCGCAAGGTCAGCTCACGCCTTTATTTGACGGTGCCCTTGGGCAGGACCTGCACCACCGCGCTGCGCTGGACCTTGATCTCGACGCCGTTGGCGATCTCAAGGCCGAGGTACTGGTCGTTCAGCGAGGTGATCTTGCCGAGCAGGCCGCCAGCAGTGGCGACTTCGTCGCCCTTGGCGAGCGCCTCGATCATGGCGCGGGCTTCCTTCTGGCGCTTCATCTGGGGCCGGATCATGACGAAATACAGCACCACGAACATCAGCACCAGGGGCAGCATGCTGCCGAGCGAGGACATCATGTCGCCGCCGCCTGCAGCGGGCGCGGTCTGGGCGAAAGCAGAGGAAATGAACAAGAGAGTCTCCAGCAGAGGGAAGAGAAAGAAAAAAACGTCTGGGAACGCGGGCCACGCCCGCGGTTCCTTGGGGTTCGCGGCCACGCGGGATGCGGATGCGCCAAGTCAAAGCGCGGCGGGGCCTGGCCGCGCACAGCACCGGGCATTGTATTCGGCGCGGATCGCCGCCCGGAGCGCTTATCCGGCGCGGTGGGGAGGGCTTTCCAGCAGTTCCTGCTGCTCTCGATCGCTATCGATTCAATAGCAAAGGGCGCCCGCAGGCGCCCTTTTGCATGCCCGACCGGCCCGGGGCTCAGGCCGCCGCGCGCTGCCCCTGCGGATTGCGCCACCTGGCCATCAGCTCGCTCCAGCGGGTGCGGGCGGCCGCCAGGTTGCGCTCCTTCACGTGGCCGTAGCCGCGGATCTGCTCTGGCAGGCTCGCGATCTCAAGCGCCAGGGCGTGGTTGTCGGCGCGCAGGGCGCCGATGACTTCCTCGATGGCGGCGCGGTATTCGCCGATGAGCGCGCGCTCGGTCCGGCGCTCCTCGGTGCGGCCGAAGATGTCGAGCGCCGTGCCGCGCAGGCCCTTGAGCCTGGCCAGCAGCCTGAAGCCCGTGAGCATCCAGGGGCCGAACTTCTGCTTCTGCAGCTGGCCCTTGGCGTTCTTCTTCGCGACGATCGGCGGCGCCAGGTGGTAGTTGAGCTTGAAGTCCTTGCCCATCTGGCCATCGAACATGCCCTCGATGCGGCCGAGGAAGGCCGGGTCGCTGTGCAGGCGGGCGACTTCGTACTCGTCCTTGTACGCCATCAGCTTGAAGAGATAGCGCGCCACCGTCTCGGTCAGCGCGGTGCTCTTGCCCGCGGCCGACTCGGCCTGGTGCACCTTGCCGACGAAGCGCTTGTATTCCTCGGCGTAGGCGGCGTTCTGGTAACCGGTGAGGAACTCCGCGCGGCGCTCGACGATGCTCTCGACCGACTCGCGCTTCTTGAACTCGATGACCTGGCCCGGGCGAATGCGCTTGTTCAGCTCTTCCGGCCGCACGGCCGCCTGGCGGCCCCATTCGAAGGCCGCCTTGTTGTTATCGACGGCCACGGCGTTCAGCTCGATGGCGCGCATCAGCGACTCGTGCGCCAGCGGGATCCAGCCCTTCTGCCAGGCGTAGCCCAGGATCATCGGGTTGACGTAGATGGTGTCGCCCATCAGCGTGGTCGCGGCGGCGTCGGCATCGAAGCTGCCCACGCCGTCGGCACCCACGGCACGCGCGATCTCTGCGGCGCAGGCTTCTTCCGGGTTCTTCCAGTTGGCGTTGCGCACGAAGGCGGCCGTCGGCGAGCTGTGGCTGTTGAGCGCCACGTGCGTGCGCCCTTCGCGCATGCGGGCCATGGTCTCGGCGTTCACCGTGACCAGCGGGTCGCAGGCCAGGATCAGGTCGGCCGCCGCGGTGCCCACGCGGGTGGTGCGGATGTCGTCCTGCGTGTCGCCGATGAGCACGTGGCTCCAGGTGGCGCCGCCCTTCTGCGCGAGGCCGGCCGCGTCCTGCGTGACGATGCCCTTGGCTTCGATGTGCGCCGCCATGCCCAGCAGCTGGCCGATGGTGATGACGCCGGTGCCGCCGACGCCCGCCACCACCACGCCCCAGACCCGGCCGCCTTCCAGCGACGGGATCGAAGGCTCCGGCAGCAGTCCGAACTCGGCCGGAGTGGCCGCCTTGTTCTTGCCCTTCTTCTTGAGCTGGCCGCCCTCGACGGTCACGAAGCTCGGGCAGAAGCCCTTCAGGCAGCTCATGTCCTTGTTGCAGCTGCTCTGGTTGATGGTGCGCTTGCGGCCGAACTCGGTCTCCAGCGGTTCCACGCTCAGGCAGTTGCTCTGCACGCTGCAGTCGCCGCAGCCTTCGCAGACCAGCTCGTTGATGACCACGCGCTTCGCCGGATCGACCGCCGTGCCGCGCTTGCGGCGGCGGCGCTTCTCGGTGGCGCAGGTCTGGTCGTAGATGATGGCCGTGGTGCCGGGGATCTTGCGGAACTCGCGCTGCACGTCGTCGAGCAGGTCGCGGTGCTTCACCTGGACGTGGTCGCCGGGGATGCTCACGCCTTCGTACTTCTCGGGCTCGTCGGTCACGATGACGACCTTGGCCGCGCCTTCGGCATGCAGGCTCTCGGCGATCTGCAACACCGAATGGCCCTCGGGGCGCTCGCCCACCGTCTGGCCGCCGGTCATGGCAACCGCGTCGTTGTAGAGGATCTTGTAGGTGATGTTCACGCCCGCCGCGATGCTCTGGCGGATGGCGAGCAGGCCGCTGTGGAAGTAGGTGCCGTCACCCAGGTTCGCGAAGATGTGCTGGTCGGTGGTGAAGGGCTGCTGGCCCACCCACGGCACGCCCTCGCCGCCCATCTGCGTGAAGCCGATGGTGGAGCGGTCCATCCAGGTCGCCATGAAGTGGCAGCCGATGCCGCCCATCGCGCGCGAGCCCTCGGGCACCACGGTGCTGGTGTTGTGCGGGCAGCCCGAGCAGAACCACGGCTGGCGCGTGGCATCGGCCACGCCGGTGGAAGCCTGCTGCAGCGCCATCGAGCGCTCCTTGGCTTCGAGGATGGCGAGCTGCGCGTCGATGCGCGCGGCCATGTCGGCGCCGGCCGCGGCCAAGAGGCCGGTCTTCTTCAGGCGCGAGGCGATGGCCTTGGCGATGAGCGCCGGGTTCAGGTCGGCATTGGCACGCAGCAGCGTGTGCGAGGTCGGGTTCGGCATCGACCATTCGCCGCCCGAGTAACCCTCGGCCGCGTGCACCTCGCCCTCGTCGAACTTGCCGACGACGTTGGGCCGCACGTCGGGGCGCCAGTTGTAGAGCTCTTCCTTGAGCTGGTATTCGATGACCTGGCGCTTCTCTTCGACCACCAGGATCTCCTGCAGGCCGGTGGCGAACTGCCGCGTGAGCTGCGCCTCCAGCGGCCACACCACGCCCACCTTGTGCAGGCGGATGCCGAGCTGGCGGCAGGCCGCGTCGTCCAGGCCAAGGTCGATGAGCGCCTGGCGGGTGTCGTTGTAGGCCTTGCCGCTGGCCATGATGCCGAAGCGGTCGTTCGGGCCCTCGATCACGTTGTGGTTGAGCCGGTTGGCGCGGATGTAGGCCAGCGCGGCGTACCACTTGTAGTGCATGAGCCGGGCTTCCTGCTCCAGCGCGTGGTCGGGCCAGCGGATGTGCAGGCCGCCAGGCGGCATCTCGAAGTCGGTCGGAATGACGATCTCGACGCGCTCGGGGTCGATCATGGCCGTGGCGCTCGACTCGACGATCTCCTGGATCGTCTTCATGCCCGACCACACGCCCGAGAAGCGGCTCAGCGCGAAGGCGTGGATGCCCAGGTCGAGAATTTCCTGCACGTTCGCCGGAAAGAACACCGGCGTGCCGCAGGCCTTGAAGATGTGGTCGCTCTGGTGCGCGGCGGTGGAGCTCTTGGAGATGTGGTCGTCGCCCGCCACCGCGATCACGCCGCCGTACTCGGTGGTGCCGGCCATGTTGGCATGCTTGAAGACGTCGGAGCAGCGGTCCACGCCGGGGCCCTTGCCGTACCAGATGCCGAAGACGCCGTCGAACTTGTTGGTGCCCTGCGGCGAGAAGCCCAGCTGCTGGGTGCCCCACAGCGCGGTGGCTGCCAGCTCCTCGTTCACGCCGGGCTGGAAGACGATGTTCTGTTCCTTGAGGAACTTGCTGGCCTTCCACAGCGCCTGGTCGTAGCCGCCGAGCGGGGAGCCGCGGTATCCGCTGATGAAGCCTGCCGTGTTCTTGCCGGCCTGCTGGTCGCGCAGCCGCTGCAGCATCGGCAGCTTGACCAGGGCCTGCACGCCGCTCATGAATGCGCGGCCGTAGTCGAGGGAGTACTTGTCGTCGAGCGTGACGGTTTCTAGGGCCTTGCGAATGTGCGCGGGTAGCGGTGCATTCATGTCGTCTGTCTCCGTTTGGCAGGGCCTCATGGGCCTGGCTGTTTCTGGGTCTTTGCCCGGGTAGGGCACGAGCCCATGATCACGCAAAGTGTATGCCGGGGTCCGCGACAGGTGTTTGCGTTCTTTGCCTGTAAAAACCAGCTTCCAGAAAGAATCTTGCTTAACATCGGCATCCATGGAAAGCATCGACAAGTTCGACCTTGCAATATTGCAAGAACTGCAGGCCGATGGACGCCTCACCAACGCCGAGCTTGCGCAGCGCGTGGGCCTGTCGGCCGCGCCCTGCTGGCGCCGGGTGCGCGCGCTGGAGGAAGCCGGCTTCATCAAGGGCTACCACGCCGAGATCGACCGCCACAAGATCGGCCTGGGCGTGCTCGCCTTCGTGCGGGTCGACACCGAGCGCGTCACCCACGAGGCCACGCGCCGGCTGGAGGACGCGATCCGCAAGCTGCCCGACGTGATCGCCTGCCACTACATCAGCGGCACCGGCACCTTCGAGCTGCAGGTGGTGGCGCAGGACCTCGACAGCTTCTCCGCCTTCGCGCGCCAGCACCTGATGAACCTGCCCAACGTGAAGGACCTGCACACCAGCTTCTCGCTGGGCGAGGTGAAGGCCAGCAGCGCGCTGCCGCTGGCGCACCTGGGCGGCGGCGCCGGCCGCTCGCGCGGCGCGCAGGGCTGATCGGCGCCGCTCGCGAAGGCGCAGCGCTCGAAGTCGTTGCCTGTGCAGAGCTCTGGCAGGCCTCGCGCGGCCATTCCCGGGAACAGCTGCAACGGAAGGCCGCCGATAGCGAGCGCCTAAAATCGCCGCCCACCACCTTCCTCCCGCCGGACGGCGAACAACAAGGACCCGCATGAACTCCCTCCGCCGCGCCCTGGCCCTCGGCCTCGCCGCCGCCACGCTCGCCTTCGGCGCCCAGGCCCAGAACCGCGAACTGACCGTGGCCTCCAGCGCCACCTACGCGCCCTTCGCCTTCGAGAACAAGGACAAGCAGATCGTCGGCTTCGACATCGACATCATCAACGCCATCGCCAAGCAGCAGGGCCTGAAGATCAAGATCGTCAACACGCCCTTCACCGGCATCTTCGGCGCGCTGAACAACGGCGACGTCGACCTCGTGATCTCGGGCGTGACCATCAACGAGAAGCGCAAGCAGAGCTACGACTTCACGCCGCCGTACTTCGCGGCCCGCCAGCTGATCGCGGTGCCGAAGAACAGCAAGGTCGCCTCGCTGAAGGACCTGGCCGGCAAGAAGATCGCCGTGGTCAGCGCTTCGACCGCCGACGACATCGCCTCGCGCGAGTTCGGCAAGACCAGCCCCGACATCCGCCGCTTCGAGAGCACGCCGCTCATCATTTCCGAGCTGGCCGGCGGCGGCGTCGATGCCGCCATGGGCGACAACGGCGTGATCGCCTACCGCGTGGCGCAGAACCCCGAGCTGAAGACCATCGACGACAAGTCCTTCCCCGAAGAGGGCTTCGGCATCGTGGTGAAGAAGGGCGACAAGGCCCTGCTGGACAAGCTCACGGCCGGCCTTGCTGCCATCCGCGCCGACGGCAGCTACGCGACGATCTACAAGAAGTGGTTCAACAAGGACCCGAACGTCCGATGAACCCCCACGGCATAGGCCAGGAATACCGCGGAACCGGCTCCGCCGGGCCGCTGGTATTGCCCCCGGTAGGGGGTGAGAGAAGCGACACGGAGTGCGCGCAGCCTGGGGGGGAGCAATAGATGGAACAACCGATCCTGCTGTTTGGATGGTTCCGCTGGGACATCCTGGTCGAATACAAGGACCTGTTCTGGCAGGGCGCATGGATGACGCTGCGCATGACGGTGGTCTGCGTGCTGCTGGGCGCGAGCTGGGGCCTGTGCCTTGCGCTCGCGCGGCTTGCGCAGGCTCGCCACGCACCGTGGACCTGGGCCACGCGCTTCCTGCTGCGCTGGCCGGCCACGGTGTACGTGAGCTTCTTCCGGGGCACGCCGCTGTTCGTGCAGATCCTGCTGATCCACTTCGCGGTGATGCCGGTGTTCATCCACCCGAAGTGGATCAGCAGGATCTGCACGAACAGCGGCGTGCCCCGGAAGAAGCTCACGTACACCGTGGCCGGCCAGCGCAGCAGGAAGCGCGTGGCCCAGGTC
>CAJYQC010000091.1 GCA_913776885.1 uncultured Variovorax sp. | reverse complement strand
TGCGCGATGCGTTCGTGCGCAAGCCGCTTCGGCGCCAGCGGGCCGTCGGCCGATGTGAGCCAGCGGCCCAGCGCCTCGTCGCCCATCGCGGCCTGCGGCGGCTGCCAGCGCTTCGCGGCCGTGGCGCAGCTGCCATCGGCATCGGGCGCATCGCCGCGCAGCTCGACGTTGACCGTCATCGGCAGGCGCGACTGCATGGCGGCCGTGCGGTAGGCCAGCCGGTACACCAGCCGCGTCTCTCCGCAGGCGCCGTCCTGGAAGGGCCGGCGGTCCATTCGGTTGGCGACGCCGACCAGTTCGAAGAAGGTGTCGGGGCTCGCGAGCCAGCGCACATCGAACAGCCGATGCGGATAGCGCGAGATGCCCACGCCCGCCTGCTTGTCGCGACGCTGGATGCCAGCGAGGCTCGCGCCCAGCGGCTCGGTGATGGAGCGCCACGCAGGGGTGCGCACCAGCGCGTCGTTGGTGGCAACGCCCTCCGCGGACTGTGCCGATTCGCCATTCATCCAGCGCGCGAAGCCGGCGCCGGATTTCTCGGCGGCCTGGAGCGCGGCGGGCGATGTGACCAGCAGCACCGGCTCCGCCGATTGCGCCAAGGGCGCGGCGCAGGCGAGCGTCAGAGCGAGGAGTGCGGTGGGAAAGCGATGTCGGATGAGCGGCACGCGGCCCATTGTGCCGTCATGCCGTCATGCCGTCATGCCGCTCGCGTTCACGCGACCGCCCGTTCCATCTGGTGTGTCGCCGGTGCTGCGTCGAACGTCGTCAGCGGCCGCGGCGTGGCCGCGAGCAGCGCCTGCGTGTAGGCATGGCGCGGATCGTCGAAAACCGCGTCGCGCGGGCCTTGCTCCACGATGCGTCCGCGCTCCATCACGATCACACGGTCGGCGATCTGCTCCACCGCCGCGAGGTCGTGGCTGATGAACAGGCATGCGAAGCCATGGTGCTTCTGCAGGCTCTGGAACAGCCTGAGCACCTGCGCCTGGATCGTCATGTCGAGGGCCGACACCGGCTCGTCGGCCACCACGAAGGCGGGGCGCCGCACCAGCGCGCGGGCGATCGCCACCCGCTGGCGCTGGCCGCCCGAGAGCTCGTGCGGATAGCGCGCGCCGAGCCCGTCGAGGCCGACCTCGTCCAGCGTTTCCTTCACGCGCCGCGCACGAGACGCCGCGTCGAGCTCGGGCAGATGGCGCAGCGGTTCGGCCACGATGTCGCGCACGCGCATGCGCGGATCGAGCGAGGAGAACGGGTCCTGGAAGACCAGCTGGCAGGCCAGCCTGAAGCGGTGCAGCGCCGTGCGGCCGGCGCTGCGGACGTCCTCGCCGCGGAACAGGATCTGCCCAGCCTGCGAAGGCGCGAGCCGCAGGATGGCGCGGCCCAGCGTGGTCTTGCCCGAGCCGCTGCCGCCCACCAGCGCGACCATCTCGCCCGGGTGGATGTCGAGGTCGAGCGAGTCGATCACGCGGACCGGCGCATGCCGCCTGAAGAAGCCGGCGCGCGCGCCGGGGTAGCTCACGCACAGGCCGCGCACCTGCACCAGCGGCTGCTGCGCTTGCGCCGGCGCTGGCTTGGCTTCTTGGCGCCGCGGCAGCGCGTCGACCAGCTTGCGGGTGTAGGGCTGCTTCGGCGCCAGCAGGATGCCCGGCACCTCGCCGGTCTCCACCAGCCGGCCCTTCTCCAGCACGATGGCGCGCTGCGCATATCGCCCCACCAGCCCGAGGTTGTGCGTGATGAGCAGCACGGCGGTGCCGTTGTCGCGCGCCAGGCCCACCATCAGGTCGAGAACCTCGCGCTGGCTCAGCGTGTCCAGCGCGGTGGTCGGCTCGTCGGCGATCAAGAGGCGCGGCTTCAGCAGCATCACGCTGGCCAGCATGATGCGCTGGCGCATGCCGCCGGAGAACTCGTGCGGGTAGGCGTGCATGCAGCGCTCGGGGTCGACGATCTGCACGCGGCGCAGCATGTCGACGATGCGCGCGCGGATTTCCGCGGCCGGCAGCTGCGTGTGCATGCGCAGCCCTTCGGTCATCTGCTCGCCGATGCGGTGCACCGGGTTGAGCGAGACCATCGGCTCCTGGAACACCATGCCGATGCCCGGCCCGCGGATGGGGCGCATGGCCTTCGCGTCATGCGCGGCCAGGTCCTGCCCGTCGAACACGATGCGCCCGCCGGTCTGCGAGATGCCCGGCGGCAGCAGCTGCAGGATGGCGCGCGCGGCCATCGTCTTGCCGCTTCCCGATTCGCCCACCACTGCGAGGAACTCGCCCGCCTTCACTTCGAACGACAGGTCGTGCACCAGCGGCTGGGCGCCGTTGCGCAATTCGATCTTCAGGTGCTCCACCGACAGCACGGTGGGGTTCGATGCGGCGTTCATGGCTTCTCCGTCCGTGGATCGAGCCGGTCGCGCAGCGATTCGCCCAGCAGGTTGATGCCCAGCAGCGTGAGTGCGATGCACAGGCCCGGCACCACGCACAGCCACACGGCCGAGGCCATGTAGGGACGCGCGCTCGCGAGCATGTTGCCCCAGGTGGGCGCGGGCGGCGGCACGCCGAGGCCCAGGAAGCTCAGTGCGCTTTCCGAGAGCAGCACCCAGCCGAACATGCTGGTGGCCAGCACCGCCACCGGCGCCATGCAGTTGGGCAGCACGTGGCGCCACATGGTGTAGAGCTCGCCGTTGCCGATCATGCGCGAGGCCTCCACGTACTCGCGCTCGCGCAGCGACAGCACCGTGCCGCGCACCACGCGCACCACTGAAGGCGCATAGGCCATGCTCAGCGCCAGCACGATGCCCCACTTGTTGGCGCCCACGATCACCATCACGCCCAGCGCCAGCAGCAGGCCAGGGAAGGCCAGCAGCGTGTCGTTGAAGGCCATCAGCACGCGGTCGGTCCAGCCGCGCACGAAGCCCGCGACCACGCCGACCACCAGGCCCATGGCGGTGGCCAGCGTCACGGTGAGCAGCGCCACCAGGCAGCTGGTGGCGGCGCCCTGCATCGCGCGGCTGGCCACGTCGCGGCCGAATTCGTCGGTGCCCAGCCAGTGGGCGGCCGAAGGCGGCTGCAGCTTGGAGCGCAGGTCGATGCCCAGCGGGTTGTAGGGCGTCCACAGCGCGGCGACCACGGCGACGGCCAGCAGCACCGCGACCAGTGCGCCGCCGATGAGGGTATGGGTCTTGAACTTCGTCTTCACTGCACAGTCACCCGCGGGTCGAAGAGGGGGTAGCACATGTCGACGATCAGGTTGATCACGACGTAGATGCAGGCGGTGAACAGCAGGCAGCCCTGCAGCACCGGGTAGTCGCGCGCGAAGATCGAGTCGATCATCAGCCGGCCCAGGCCGGGCAGGGTGAACACCGTCTCCAGCACCGCGATGCCGCTGAGCAGGTGCCCGAGGATCAGCCCGATCATGGTGAGCGTCGGGTTGAAGGCGTTGGGCAGCACGTGGCGGCGCAGCACCTGCGATTCGGGCACGCCCTTGGCGCGCGCATGCGTCACGTATTCGAGCCGCAGGATCTCGATGGTGCTGGCGCGCGACATGCGCGTGAGCACGCCGGTCTCCACCAGCAGCAGCGTGGCGATCGGAAGCACGACGTAGAGCACGCCCTGCGAGAAGTTCTCCGACATCGGCACGTAGCCCACCACCGGCAGCCAGCCCAGGTACTGGCCGAAGAACATCAGCAGCAGCAGGCCCAGCCAGAAGCTGGGCACCGAGAGCATCAGCGTCGCCGCGCCGATGATGGCGAGGTCGGTGGACTTGTCCTTGCGCCAGGCGGCGACCAGGCCCGCAGGCACGGCGATCAGCGAGGCCAGCGCCACCGCGACGAGCACGATGACCGCGCTGACATGGAAGCGCTCCCAGATCAGCGGCAGCACCGGCAGGCCGTTGGTGGTCGATGCGCCCAGGTCGCCGGCCAGTGCGTGCTTCAGCCACACGAGGTACTGCACCGGCAGGGGCTGGTCCAGCCCCATCTGGTGGCGCATGAGGTCCAGTTGCGCGGGGTCGGCGCCTTCGCCCAGCATGAGCAGCACCGGGTCGCCCGGAATCAGCCGCATCAGGGTGAACACCGCGATGGAAACCAGCAGCAGCGTCGGGATCGTCATCGCGATCCTGCGCAGGAGATAGGCGGGCATTGCTCGCGCTGCTCCGCTCAGCCGGCGGCGGCCAGCCGCACGTTCCAGAACCTCGGCTTGGCGGGCGCCCAGCCCTTGAAGCCGATCACGTTCTTGCGCATGGCGGTGGCGTCGCTGGGGTTGAAGAGCACGATCATCGGCACGTCCTGCAGCATCTGCCTGTGCATCTCGTCGAACAGCACCTGGCGGCGCGCCCTGTCGCGCGTGACCATCGACTCGGCCAGCCGGGGCTGGGCATAGGCGCTGTCCCAGACCTTGCGTGGCTGCGCGGCCTTGTCGCCCGACACCATCTCGAAATTGAGCGAGGGGTCGATGCGCGCCGAGTAGATGAACGCCATGCTCTGGTACTGGCCCTTGGAGTAGCGGTCGAGCTGCGTGGCCCAGTCGAGCACCTCCAGCTCGATGTTGATGCCTGCCTCGGAGGCCATGGCCTGCACCAGTACCGCGGCCGAGTACAGCGCCTCGTAGCGCTTGTTGGCGATCATGCGGATCGGCTGGTTGCGGTAGCCGGCCTCCGCCAGCAGCTTCTTCGCTGCGGCGATGTCGCGCTTGAAGCCGCCCGCCTGCACCGCGCCGTAGTAGGGGCTGGAAGAAGGCACCACCGAGTTGTTGACCGGCGAGAGGCCTTCGGTCACGGAGCGCGCGATCTCGGGCGTGTCGAGCGACAGCGCCAGTGCCCGGCGGATGCGCACGTCCTTGAGCACCGGGTCGCCGGTCTGCAGCAGCAGCGCGACGATCGACATCACAGGCGTGGTGTCGACGAGCACGTCGGAGCGCTTGCGCATCTCGACCACGTCGGCCGGGCTGGGGTTGACGAAGGCGTCGATGCCGCCGCTGTAAAGCGCGGCCTTGGCGGCGGCGGAATCGGGAATGACGACGAAGCGCAGGTTCTCGATCTCGGCCTTCTTGCCGCCGGCCAGTCCGTCGCGCGGCTCGGCGCGCGAGGTGTAGCCGTCGAAGCGCGTGAGCTCCACGTACTGCCCGCGCTTCCACTCCTTGAGCTTGTAGGGGCCCGTGCCCACGGGCTCCTTCCACTGGCCGTCGGGGCCGACCGAGCTGCGATGCAGGATGGCCGCGCCGCCGCAGTCGGGCCGGGCCATCATCGTGAGGAAGAGGGCGCTCGCGCGCTCCAGCTTGAACACCACCGTCTTCGGATTGGGCGCCTCCACCGAGAGCACCTTGGTCATGCCCTTGCCGTCGAACTCGGGCAGGCAGCGCCAGCCGCTGGTGGGCTTCAGGTAGCGCTGCCAGTTCCAGACCACGTCGTCGGCCGTGAGCGTGGCGCCGTTCTGGAACTTCACGCCGTCGCGCAGCGTGAAGGTGTAGGTCAGGCCGTCGGCCGAGGTGTCGACCTTGCTCGCCAGCATCGGGCCCACCGACGTGTCTTCGCGCAGCGCGACCAGCCCTTCTGCCACGTGCAGCAGCACGTTGTCGGTGTTGTCGTCGCGGTTGCCGCCGGGGTCGGTGCTGCGGATGTCCGAGTTGATCTGGATGCGCAGCGTCTGGCCTGCGCCCGCGGCCGGCTGGGCGAGCGCAGGCACGGCGGCTGCCAGCCCGAGCGCCAGGGCGGCGGCCAGCGATGCTGTCGATGCGGAGGGTGGGCGGGACGGAGGAACGGGTACTTTCTTCATGGCATCACTCCTGGCGTGGGCGGGCTGGGCTGGCGTTCGGGGTCAGAGGGAATATTCGGTGAAGCGATGGGCCCTGAAGGGCGCCGGGGCGATACGCATCTTTCGCGCCGCCGGGTCCATCACGATGGTCGCCACCGTGGCCGACGAGGCGCCGCCAGGCCCCGCGCTCGGGCTGCGGCACACGGCGCGCGGCGCGCCGAAGCGGTCCTGCAGCGCATCGAGCACGTCCTGTTCGCCGAGCAGGCCTTCGGCGCGCCGGTTGTGCAGCGCCTCGGTCACGCGGCGGTCGCGGTAGAGCGAGTCGGGCGTGGTCTCCAGGCTGCGGTCCACCACGCGCGCGAGCGCGGCCGGCGTCTTGAAGTGGTTGGCATGCACCAGGATGCCGCCTTCGGGCTGCTGCCAGAACACCTGCTCCGGGCAGGTCTCCAGGCTCACGGCCTCGCCCTCGGCGTGCGTGACGATCATGTTGTTGGAGATGGAACGTGCGGTGCGGCACACCACGCCCAGCGCGTTGGCATAGAGCTCCGACTGCAGGATGCCACGGCGGATCAGCGCCAGCGGCACGCCCTGCTGCCTGCCGTCGCTGTCGGCCTTGATGAAGTTGCCGGTGACGGCGATGCCCGCGCTGTTGAGGCCGGCGCGCGCGAGCGTGCCCGCTTCGGCGAAGGTCAGCATCGACGGTCCCTTGGCGGGCTGGATGCGCAGCACGATGCCCAGCTCCAGGCTCTCCACGCGCCAGTCCCAGTTCTGCGCGTGGATGAGCCGGCCCTCGCGCGAGGCCGAAGGCATCACCACCACGCCGGTGCAGCCGTCGGGCGGCTCGGTGGCTTCGAGCTGCTGGAAGGCGTAGAGCATCTCGCTGCGCGCGTTCAGCGCCACGATGTCCTCCGGCGGCACGCCTGCGCCTTCGGCCACGCCTTCGATCTCGCGCAGCATGCCGGCGTCGAAGGCCTCGACCACCGGCATGAAGCGGCGCGCCAGCGCGCGCGTGCGCTCCCAGCTGAGACCGACGCGCTCGAAGGCGGCGCGGTAGGTGCGCAGGCTCAGGTCGATGCGGTCGCCGGCCGCGCGGCCGTACTGCTGGCCGCACTGGCGGGCGTCGCCTTCGATGTCGTAGAGGGGGAACGATTCGATGTCCATCTTGTGCTTTCGTGTGTTTTCAGGCTGCGGCGTCGGTGGGCCGGGCTGTTTGCGCGATGGCCGCGCGCAGGCTGTCGACGATCTGGTCGACGTGCCAGCGCTCCAGCGTGAAGGGCGGCGACAGCGCGATGGTGTCGCCCACCGAGCGCACCAGCACGCCGCCGTTGTCCACGCAGTGCTGGGCCACCGCCTGCGCGTGGGTGCCGGCGCCTTCGGCCCAAGGCTGCAGTTCGATGCCGGCCAGCAGGCCGACGTTGCGCACGTCGATCACGCCCGGCAGGCCGCGCAGGGCGTGCAGGCATTCCTCGAAGTAGGGCGCGGTGGCCGCCGCCTGGGCGATCAGGCCGTCCTGCGTGTAGGCGTCGAGCGTGGCCATGGCCGCGGCGCATGCCAGCGGGTGGCCCGAATAGGTGTAGCCGTGCGAAAGCTCGATGCCGCTCACGCTGCCCTGCATGAAGGCGTCGTGCACCTCGTCGCGCAGCAGCACCGCACCCATGGGCACCGCGCCGTTGGTCAGGCCCTTGGCGGTGGTGATGAGGTCGGGCGTCACGCCGAAGAGGTCGGCCGCGAAGTTGGTCCCCAGGCGGCCGAAGCCGGTGATGACCTCGTCGAAGATCAGCAGGATGCCGTGCTTGTCGCAGATCTCGCGCAGGCGCTTGAGATAGCCGCGCGGCGGCGGCAGCACGCCGGTGGAGCCGGCGACAGGTTCGACGATCACGGCCGCGACGGTCGAGGCGTCGTGCAGCGCGAGCAGTGCCTCCAGCGCGTCGGCCTTCTCGATGCCGTGCGCCGGCTCGCCGCGCGAGAAGGCGTTGCGCGCCAGGTCGAGCGTGTGCGGCAGATGGTCCACGCCGTTGAGCAGCGGGCCGAAGGTGCTGCGCTGGCGCCCGATGCCGCCCACCGAGATGCCGCCGAAGCCCACGCCGTGATAGGCGCGCTCGCGGCCGATGAGGCGGTAGCGGGCGGCGTCGC
>CAJYQC010000090.1 GCA_913776885.1 uncultured Variovorax sp. | reverse complement strand
GTGTAGGTGTTGGCGCCCGAGAGCGTGAGCGTGCCGCTGCCGACCTTGACGACGGAGCCGCCCGCGCCGGAAATCACGCCGGAGATTTCGGTGTTGGTGTCCAGGCCGCCGGTGGTGAGCGCCTTGGCGCCCAGGAGCACACGGCCCGCACCCGCGAGCGAACCGATGGACGTGCCGGCCACGGTCAGCCCACCGATGTTCACCGTGCCGCCGGCCTTGTTGACCACGGTGGCCTGGGCAGCCGTAGCGCTGTCCCGGATGTCGAGCGATCCACCGGCTTCATTGGTGATGGCGGCGTGGTCCGCGGAAGCGTCGTCCCAGATGTTGGTCGCTCCGCCGCTGAAATTGGTGATGCGCGCGTTGCCGGCGTCGGCGTTGTTCCAGAAGCTGGTGTTGCCGCCACGGTTCTCGAAGACTGCGTTGGCCGCGCTCGAGCTGTCGCGGAAGGTCGTGCCGGAATCGGCATAGCTGACGACGGTCGCGCTGCCGGCAGAGCTCTTGTCCCTGAACTCGATGGCACCGCCGTTCGCGCTGCCGTCGCGTGCCGCGGTCGTGATGCTCAGGCTGCCCGCATCCGCGCTGCCGTTGAAGGCCAGAAAGCCGCCGGGGTTGACCGCCACGGGCCCGGTGCCCAGCGCGCCGGTGACCATCGCGTTCAAGGCGCCGCCGTTGATCGATGTACCGCCCGCATAGGTATTGGCGGATGAGAGCGTCAGCGTGCCGACGCCGGTCTTGACCAGGCGGCCCGCGCCGCCCACGGCGGAGGTCACTTCCAGGGTGTTGAACGCGCTGTCGACATCGAGGATGCCGCCGCCGCTGCCCAGCGTGATGCCACGCGACAGCGAGCTGAACGACGAACCGTTCACCTTGAGCGCGCCGCCGTCGAACGTGAGCGCGCCCGCGGCATCGCCCAGCGCTGCATCGCTGGTCACAGCGAGCGTACCGGCCTTGAGGACCGTGCCGCCGGTATAGGTATTGGCAGCGGTGAGTTCGAGCGTGCCCGCGCCTGTCTTCTGCAGGCCGTCGGTGCCCGCGATGACATTGGCGATGGTCGCAGTCCACCCCGCGCTGCCCGCGCTGCCGTCGCCCACGCGCACTTCCACCGGGCCGGGCGATGCCTTGGTCGCCGTCAGCGTGAGGGCGTCGCCGGAAAGCCGGTAGCCATCGCTTGCGAACTGAAGGCCGCTGGCGGCAACGCCGCCGCCGGTGTTGTCGACGGTCACATTGCCCGCCGCGCCACCGAAAACCGCAAACCCCGGCTGCGGCTGCATCGGTGCCGTGACAGTCCCGCTCATGTCCGTCCAGCTCGCGCCCGTCGTGCTCCAGGTGCCATCGCCGCCGCCCATTTGGGCAGGACTGGCCAGGCCGTTGCCATTCCAGAAATTCAGCGTCAGACCCGCATCGACGCTGATCAGGTTGATCTTCTTGCTGGCACTGAGGTACTGCAGGCTGTAGCTGCCTGAAGGCACGGTGCCCAGCGCGATGCCGCCATTGGTTTGCGTGAGTGTTCCGCCGTAGCTGAACAGGTTGTAGAGGCCCGGTCCCATGGCGCCCGCGTCGCTCACGTTCAGCGTAGCGCCGTTGAAGGCCAGGTTGCCGCCCACCACCACGCTGTCGCTCACGCCAGGTACCGAATAGCTGCTGCCCGGTGCGCCGAACTCGAAGTCGAGCACGGAGCCCTTCGCAAGCGACAGGTCGCCGTCGATGGCGAGCGTGCCGATGGAATTGCCGGGCGACAGATGAGCGCCCGAGGCCAGCGCCACGCTGCCGCCGATGGTGCCGTGCCCGCCGAGCGTGGCGCCGCCGGCAACTTGCACGCCGCCCGCGAGGCTCGCCTTCGAGCCTGCGGCGCTGCCCACGACCAGGCTGCCTGCCTGCACCGTGGTGAGTCCGCTGAAGCTGTTGATGCCGTCGAGCGACAGCTTGCCGGTGCCCTGCTTGACGAGCGATCCGGTGCCCTCGATGGCGCCGGCAAAGATCGTGTCCGCCTTCGTGCCCACGGTGAGCGTCTTGGCACCGAGCGCCACCGTACCCTGTCCGCTGAGATCGCCCAGCGTGGCGCCTGCCGCACTGATCTTGCTGAGGTCGAAGGTCGCGGTGTCGCCCATGGCGAGGGAGCTGCCCGCAGCCAGAGCGCCGTTTCCGCTGAGGAACAGGGTTCCCCGGTCGAGGGTGGTGCCGCCCGTGTACGTCTGCGCGGCGGTGAGCGTCCAGCTGCCGGCATCGACGATGTGAACGCTCGCGCCGGTGCCGCCCGCAATGCCGCCGTCCTGGATCACGCCATCGAATTGCGTGATGCTCGAGCCGTTGTAGGTGGTCAGGGTCTTGCTGCCCAGTGCTACCGTGCCTGCGCCGTTGATGTAGTCCGCCGAGGCACCATTGGTCGTTTGCGAAAGGTCGAGCGTCGCGCCTGCGGCGATCTCGACCTCCGGACGGCCGCCCAGGTTCGCTAGCCCCTTCAACGCGAGGGTCCCGCCCATGACGTGCGTTCCATCCATCAGGTCGCTCGCGGCGCTCTCCAAAGTCAGCACGCCGGAGCCGGTCTTGAAGAATGAACCGTACGCACCGGTGCTGCGGATCGCGCCGGTGAACGTGACGGCATTGCCTTTGGTGTCGAGCGTTCCGTAGTTGGTCACGTAGACATCGCGGGCCAGGGTGAACGCGCCCGCAGCCAGAAGCGTTCCGTTGTCCAGGCTCAGCTTCGAACCCGAATCGCCGAGGCTTGCGTCGCTGGCGATGCGCAGCGTGCTGCTCGTGACCGACAGACCGCCTTCGAAGGTGTTCTTGCCCGACAAGGCAAGGTCGCTGTTGACCAGGCTGACGCCACCCGTGCCCGAGATGGCACCGGAGAAGGACGATCCCGCCTTGCTGCCGGACACGCTCAGCGTACCGCTGCCGAGCGCGACGCTGCCCGCCCCGGTGAGCGTGCCGACGGTTTGGCTCGCGCCATTCAGGTCGAAGGTTGCACCTGCACCGACACTCACCGCGCCGCCAGAGGCCAGCGATGCCCCTGGGTTAAGTACGACCGCGCCGGAGTTGATGGCGGTGCCGCCAGCGTAGGTGTTGGCGCCGCTCAGCGTCAAAGTGGCCGCCCCGTTCTTGACGATGCCGCCGTTGCCCGAGACGACGCCGGACATGGTCATGGCGTTGCTTCCGTCCAGCGTGAGCACGGAACCGTCGCCGAGTGCCACGTTGTTGGATAGCGAGATCGCTGCCGAACTGTCGAGCCGGGCTGCGCCTCCCACGTTCAGCGTGCCGGTGCCCAGCGACAGGTTGTTTCCGACGACGAGACGCCCCGCATTCAGGTTCGTACCACCGTTGTAGGTGTTGGCGCCGCCGAGGGTCAGCGTGCCGCTGCCAGCCTGGGTCAGCGCGCCGGTCCCGGACAGGGTGCCCGTGAGCTGCAGGCCATTCGGCCCCTTCACCGTGAGGCCGTTGCCGGAGAGAACGAAGTTGTTCGACAGCACGAGATCCGACGGCGAAGCGTTCGCCTGGATCGCCCCGCCCTTCGAGGAGACGATGCCCGTGCCAAGGCCCAGGCTGTCATTGAGCTGGACCGTCGCCCCATCGCCAAGCGTGGCGTCGGCTGCGCTGGAGGGACCCGAAAGTGCCCACGTTCCACTCTCGACATCGAGGTGGTTGAAGTTGATGTACCTGGTGTTGTCGATGGCACCGGTCTGCGAGGAGCCTTGCCGCAGGGACAGCGTGTTGTCGCCTCCTGCACCGCCATCCACGAATCCAGTCGCGGCGAACTGAAGGGTGGTTGCTCCAATTGCCAGACTGGTGGCCGATGCGGTGCCACCCGCGCTGTTGACCGACGAATCCGTCGTCGCGATGAACAGGTTGGCGCTGCCCTCCCCGAGCGAAACGCTGCCGTTGACCGTTCCCGAATTGGTGAAGGAGTTGCCCTCGGCCGAACTATCGAACGAGACACGCCCGTTGATGGTTCCTGAATTGTCCAGGACAACCCGGGCACCACCGTAGGCAGCGATGATGCCTGCGTCCGGACCGAGCACCGTAGCGCCTTCGACGCCCGTTGTGGACATCGTTCCCGCGTTGGTGATGCTGGTGATCCCTCCAGCGCCGTTCTGAGCAGCAAGCGCCATGCCGGCAAGCGTCAGTGATTGGCCGCTCGTGCCATTCAGGATGCCGTTGTTGGTGACCGTCTGGGTGCTCTTGGAAGCGTTGCCGAGGACGAGGCCGGAAGAAACAACTTTCAGCCCATTGCCCAGCAGCGCCGGGTCGATGCGGCCGTTGTTGGTGACTGTGATGCCCGACCCCGTCAGCGTCATCGCGCTGCCGCCCACGCCGAGGAGCACGCCCGCACTGCCACCCGCGTTCACGGTCACGTTGAGGTTGTCGGCCCCGTTCGAGTACTTGGGCGCCAGCGGATTCGCCGCGCCGCTGCAGGTCACGGTGGGGCCCGACGCCGTGCACGCGGCCTGTGCGGGAATCGACAGGGCCCCCGCAAGCAACAGGCAGGAAGAGGCAATGACCTTCGTCGAGCCGCCCCCGCCTGCGGTGCGTGCGATTTCAGGTACGGCGACCCAGGCGCCTTTGGCGGCGTTCCAAAGCGTACGAAATGTCAGGTTCATGGGGTGCTGCCTCCACAGCTTGAAATGGGAAGTGACCAACGACGCGGATGTCCGTTGTCCTGGGGTCCATCGATCTAGGCGCAGTACCGCAAACGGCTTGCGCGTGCCACCATGGGCTCGAAGCGCAGGTTCTGACCGAATGCTGTAGTTAACTAAATGTTAACAATTGTCACCTGTTGCGACAAGCGTCATGCACCAATTTGCAGCACGAATACCACGGAGCAGTTGCACGCGCACGTCAGGCGGGAGGGGGGCACCACCCTCTCGGTGCTCGAATTGGCAGAAACCGCGTGACTCAGCGGCCCCGTCTATTCCAGTACCTGAAGGACGGGCCGGAGCGCTTGCCAACGCAGCCCGCGCCAGTGCTGGCCGATCTGCTGCCCTACCGCCGGACGCCTCGTTCCAGCTACTCGATGCTGCTCAGCCGCACACGCGCAGCGAGCGCGGCAGCGGTCTCCCGCCGCTCGCTGTACCGGTCAATTGGCAAGCTCGCGCAGCTCACCCACCTTCGGATGGTCGTCCGGCGCGCCGTCGGGCAACGGCAGCCCACGGGGGTCGTAGATACGGGCTTCGACGCCCATGGCCTGCAGCAGACGCGCGGCTTCTTCAGCCATCAGCCTACTGTACGAACGCTCCCGCACGGAGCCATACAGCAGCAAAATGCGGGGCGCATGCGTTGCGCGTGCCGCCGGAAAAAGGCGTTCCTTGTCCAGCGGCTGGAAGGAGCCGTGGTCCAGGCTGGGAAGCTCACTGGCGCTGGACACGCTTGCCCTGCGCATTGATCACCTGTTCACCATCTTCCTTTATGAACGCGCCGCGCTGTGGATTGGGCAGGATGCCCAGCACCAACTCCGAAGGGCGACACAGGAGCGTGCCCAGTGGCGTGACGACGATGGGACGGTTGATGAGGATGGGATGCCGCAGCATGAAGTCGATCAACTGCTCGTCGGTCCACATCGGATCGTCCAGGCCCAGCTCACAGTAGGGCGTCCCCTTGCGGCGCATCACGTCGCGCGTGGACATGCCAGTCGCTGCGATAAGGCGCTTCAGGGTCTCGCGGTCTGGAGGCGTCTTGAGGTACTCGACCACTTTCGGCTCCTCGCCACTATTGCGGATCATGGCCAGGGTGTTGCGCGAGGTCCCGCAGGCCGGGTTGTGGAAAATGGTGACAGTGCTCAAGCGGTGCTCCTTGATGCGATGCGTCAACCCGCGCTCAGACGCAGGGCGAGTGCGGCCAGCGTGACCGCCAGCACGGGTAGCGTCAGGACGATCCCCACGCGGAAGTAGTAACCCCAGGCGATGGTCATGCCCTTGCGCGACAGCACATGCAGCCACAGCAGGGTGGCCAGGCTGCCGATGGGCGTGATCTTGGGACCGAGGTCGCAGCCGATGACGTTGGCGTAGATCATCGCCTCCTTGACGACGCCCGTGGCCGCCGACTGATCGATGGACAGCGCCCCGACCAGAACAGTCGGCATGTTGTTCATGATGGAGGACAGGCCGGCCGTGAGGAAGCCGGTGCTGAAGGCCGCGCCCCAGACGCCACCATGGGCGAACCTGTCCAGCAGTCCCGCGAGGTAGCCCGTCAGTCCCGCGTTGCGCAGGCCATAGACCACCAGGTACATGCCGAGGGAGAACACCACGATCTGCCAGGGCGCCCCTCGGAGCACCTTGCGCGTGCTGATCACGTTTCCCTTGGCGGCCACCGCCAGCAGAACCGCCGCACCAGCGGCTGCGACCGCACTCACGGGTACTCCCAACGGCTCCAGCCAGAAGAAACCCGCCAGCAGCAGGGCCAGGACCACCCAGCCCGCGCGGAATGTTCCTCGATCCCGGATGGCCGACGCAGGCGCCTTGAGCTGCGCGATGTCATACGCCGCGGGCACATCTCGCCGGAAGTACAGGTAGAGCACGATCAGGCTGGCGGTCACGGCAGCTAGGTTGACTGGCACCATGACCGAAGCGTAGGCATCGAACCCGATGCCGAAGAAGTCAGCCGAGACGATGTTGACCAGGTTGGAGACGACGAGCGGCAGGCTAGCGGTGTCGGCGATAACGCCCGCTGCCATCACGAACGCCAGCGTGGCTGCCCGCGAGAAGCCCAGCGCGATCAGTACGGCCATCACGATGGGCGTCAGGATCAGTGCGGCGCCATCGTTGGCGAACAGCGCCGCCACAGCGGCCCCGAGCAGCACGACCAGTGCGAACAGCCGTGGGCCGCTGCCACCGCCCCAACGCGCGAAGTGCAGCGCTGCCCATTCAAAGAACCCTGCCTCGTCCAGCAAGAGGCTGATGATGATGACGGCAACGAAAGTCGCCGTGGCGTTCCAGACGATGCCCCAGACCACTGGAATGTCAGCTAGGTGCACGACGCCCAGTGCAAGTGCGACCAGCGCGCCAGCGCTAGCACTCCAGCCGATGCTCAGTCCGCGGGGCTGCCAGATGACAAGAACAAGGGTGCAGACGAAAATCAGGACTGCCGCAAGCATGGCGCGGAACGCTCTCGAAGGTGGTGGCGGGTGGAATCAGACTACTCAGTGCGGGTGCCGAAGCGAGCGCGCCATAGGGCTCAGCACTTGCAAGCTGCGGCGGTCGCGACGCAGGGCGCACCTTGGCAGCAGTTCTTGGTCAGAAAGCCCAGCAGTTCGCTCATGCGGTCGTACTGGGCGCGGTAGACCAAGTGACGACTCGCGCGCTCCTGCGTGACCAAGCCCGCCCGGGCCAGTTCCTTCAGATGGAAAGACAGTGAAGTGCTGGGGATGTCGAGCCCCTCGCTCATGACGCCGGGTGTCAGGCCGTCCTGGCCGACCACCACCAGTGCACGGAAGATGCGCAACCGCACCGGGTGGGCAAGCGCGCCAAGGGCATCGACAACTTCGGACTCTTCCATGCCGCAACTATACGATATTTCAACAATGCTCGAATTATAGAAACCAGAACGTTCTGGTCGAAACCGTTGAACTCAGCCCGCTCGGCAATCAGCGCGCGATCGCCCGCGCGAAGCCGCAGGGTGATGCGATCTTCGGAACAACGGCCGCTTTCCGGACCGCGCGAGGCATTGGTGGAGTACGACACCATGGTCGAGGGCGCATTGGTGCCCAGAACTTCGTCGACGAGCTTGGTGAACCGGCCGGCATTGGTGAGGTGATGACGTGCCGCGAGCGCCGCAAACGGTGTCCGGGTTTCGGCAGGCACCCGGGTCCCGATCACGCGCGATCGAGAAGTCCTGCGCAGTCCGCCGCGCAGGAACGGCATGCTCAGGCTTCGGCAGGAGCGAAGCGCAGACCCGGCCCGTCTTCGCGATGAACCGATCGTGCGCCCCGGCTAGCGCCTCGCCGGATTCAGCACGAAGCCGAAATCGAGCCGGTGCGTGCCGTCCGCCTGCGCCGCCCACTCGGCGACCAGCGATTGCCGCACGCCGAACACCGCGTCGGAATCCAGCCAGGTGTCGCCGTCGCGGAACACGTGGGTGATGAGCGGCTCATAGCCCGCCGCCTCGATCTTGAAGTGGAGGTGCGCCGGACGCCACGGATGGCGGCCGGTCGCTTCGAGCAGCACCCCCACGGGGCCGTCGGTCGGGATCGGGTAGGCCTCGGCGACGATGGTCCGGAAGTGGAAGCCCCCGTCCGGGCCCGAGCGCAGGACGCCGCGGCCCTGTGCATGGTCGAGCCCTGCGTGCTGCACGTCGTAGTGGCCGCCGGCATCGGCCTGCCATACGTCGATCACCGCGTCGGCGATGGGCTCCCCGCGAAGGCCGCGCACGGTGCCGCGCACCTCGCAGGGCTCGCCGGCCGCGCCATTGGCCACGTCGTCGCCATGCGCGTAGTGCGGAGCGCCTTCCACGAAGAAAGGCCCGAACACGGTGGCCTCGGTGCAGCCCGCGGGCTTGTCGTTGTTCATCGCCACCGTGAGCATGGACAGGCCGAGCACATCGCTCAGCAGGATGAACTCCTGCCGCTTGTCGTCGCATTTCTGGCCGGTGGCGGTGAGGAACGCGATGCCCTGCGCCCATTCGGCCTCGGTGAGCTTCACCTCGCGTGCGAAGTCGTGCAGGTGCGTCACCAGGCTGGTCATGAGCTGCTTCAAGCGCGGCGAGTCGCAGCCGTCGAAGCTGTCGACGACCGCCGCGGTGATCGAATGCTGATCAATGTTTCTCATGGGTCGATGCCCTCGCTCTTTTCAGTCGGAAGAAGATGCCAGCCGTCGCCGCGTCGGGAACAGCGACCAGCCCCAGCGGTGCTGCGCGTATCCCCACAGGCCCTGCTTGAAGAACAGCGTGACGACGATCGCGAGCAGGCCCAGGCCCAGCAGGTACCAGGTGCCGTAGTCGCTCATGAACTTGTTGAGCGCCCAGAAGATGAGTGCGCCGACCAGCGGGCCTTCGATGCGGCCGATGCCGCCGATCACGACCATGAAGATGGCGAAGGCCGACCAGTTCACGCTGAACGCCGCGTCCGGGCTGATGCGCAGGTTGCCGACGAAGTAGAGCGCGCCGGCAAGCCCGGCGCCGAGGGCAGCGACCACGTAGACCGCCAGCTTCATGCGCGCGACCGGAATGCCCTGCGACTCCGCCGCCACTTCGTTGTCGCGGATGGCAAGCAGCGCCAGCCCGCGCTTGCTGCGCAGGAACAGGTAGATCAGCGCGACGGCCGCCACCACGCAGGCCAGCGCCATCCAGTAGGTCGTGCTCTCGCGCGTCGCCTTGTCGATGCCGCGCAAGGCCGTGAGCGTGGTGCCGGAGCCGCCGCCCACCGCCGAGACATTGGCGAACGACAGCCGGAAGACCTCGGCGATGACCCAGGTGCCGATCGCGAAATACCCGCCCGACAGGCGGAACGCCACGAAGGACACCGGCACTGCGATCAGGCCGGCGGCCAGCGCACCCAGGGGTATCGCCACGAACGGATTGATGCCGGCGAAGTTGCCGAGCATCAGCGTGACGTAGCCGCCGAAGCCGAAGAAGGCCTGCTGCCCGATGCTCACCATGCCGCCGTAGCCGGCCAGCAGGTTCCACATCATCGCGAAGATGAGGTAGCAGGCGATCTCGACGAATTCGCGCATCCAGCTCGACTCGCCCCAGAACGGAAGGCTCGCCGCGATCAGCACGAGCGCGACGCCGATGCCGAGGGCGGCGCGGCTCGCGGCCGTGCCGCGGATCACCTCGAACGCGAAGGGGGTCGATGCAGTCGCAGGATTCATGGCTTCAGCCTTTCGTCTTTGGAAGCAGGCCCTGCGGCCGCAGCACCAGCACGGCCAGGAACACGATGTGCCCGAACCAGATGCCCCAGCCCTGGTCGAGCCTGAAGCCGATCTGCTGCGCCAGCCCGAGAATCATCGCGCCGGCCATCGTGCCCCAGAAGGAGCCCATGCCGCCGATGATCACGGCCTCGAACGCGAACAGCAGCAGCAGCGGCCCGTCCGATGGCGACACCGTGGTGCGCATCGCCTGCAGCGCGCCCGCGATGGCGATCAGCACGAAGGCGATGGCGGTCGCCAGCGCATAGATCCTGCGGGCGTCCAGGCCCATCAGCCCCGCGATCTCGGGGTCGTCCGACACGGCACGAAACGATCGCCCCATCGCCGTGTGCGCGAACAGCCACTGCAGCAGCGCCGTGGCAACGATCGCCAGGGCCAGCACGATCAGCGGCAGCACGCCCAGCGAGGTCGCCTCGCCCAGCCTGACGCTCTGGGTGGCCAGCGCGCCGATCTCGACCGCGCGCGGATCGGCCGAGAACAGCTCGAGCAGCAGGTTCTGGATCACGATCGACAGGCCGAAGGTCACCACCAGCGAGGGCAGCGGATCCTTGCCCAGCGTGCCGTTGAGCACGTAGCGCTGCAGCGCATAGCCGAAAACGAATGCGAGCGGCAGCACGGCCAGTGCGACCCATCCGGGTTCGCCGCCGACCAGCGCGATGCCGCCGATCACCGCGAACGCCGCCAGGATGATGAAGTCGCCATGCGCCGTGTTGGTGAGCCGCATCACGCCGAACATCAGCGACTGGCCGAGCGCGAACAGGGTGTAGAGGCCGCCCAGCAAGGCGCCCTGGACCAGGGTTTCGATCATGGTGTGCTCTGCCGGTTCAAACGCCGAAATAGGCCTGCGCGATCTGCCCGCGCGTGAGCTCGTCGGAGCGGCCCTGCAGCGACACCCGGCCTTCCTGCAGGCAGTAGATGCGCTGCGAGACGCGCTGCGCCTGCGTCACGTCCTGCTCCACGATCACCACCGTCATGCCCTCGCCGGTGATGGCCGGCATGGCCGCGTAGATCTCGCGCACCACGATGGGCGCAAGGCCGAGCGACAGCTCGTCGCACAGCAGCAGCTCGGGGTTGCTCATCAGCGCGCGGCCGAGCGCCACCATCTGCTGCTGCCCGCCGGACAGCGACGTGGCGGGCTGCCGGCGCTTCTCCAGCAGGATCGGGAAGAGCGCGTACACGCGCGCCAGGTTCCACGGCCCGGGCCGCCGCGTGGAGCCCCCCATCAGCAGGTTCTCCTCCACGCTCAGGCTCGGG
>CAJYQC010000089.1 GCA_913776885.1 uncultured Variovorax sp. | reverse complement strand
CAGCAGCAAGACGAAGGGCGTGCACTTCTCGGCGCGGCAAAGCTCCTGCAGCGCTGCAGCCAACGCCGGCGGAAGATCGAAGCCGAGCGTGCGTCCCTCGAAGCTCTTCTGCGCTGGCCGCGCGCGGTCGGTCGGCAGGTCGAGCGTGGGCACCTCGGTACCCAGGTGCCGGTTCCAGTGATCAAGCTGCCGGACCAGTACGCCCTGCTCGACGCTGGCGCGCTGCCACACCGCGTAGTCAGCGTACTGCACGGGCAGCGGCGGCAGATGGACGGGCCCTTTGGTGCGAAGCGCCAGGCGGTAGGCCTCAGCAAGGTCGCCCGCGACGATCGGGTTGGACCACGCATCGGAGACGATGTGGTGCAGGCAGACCACGAGCACATGCCGGTCCGCGCCGAGCCGCGCGAGCCGCACGATCAGCGCGGGGGCCGTCCCGAGGTCGAAAACGTGACCCGCGGTGCGCTGTACCAGCGCATCCAGCTGCTGCTTCTGCGGCGCAGGCGCCAGTGCCGACAGGTCGATGTGATCGAGCCCGAAATCGACCTCGGCCTGCGCTTCCTGCACCGCCGCGCCATCGCGTTCGAAGAAGCGGGTGCGCAGGATCGCGTGGCGCGCAATCAGTGCCTGAAAGGCCCGTTCCATTGCATCGGAGTCGAGGTATCCCTCGAGTTCGAAGACGCGTGGCAGGTTGTAGGCCGTCAGGTTTGGATCGAGCCGCTGCAGGAAATACAGCTGTTCCTGCGCATACGACAGGGCCACGGCTTGGCCGTCTGCCACCGTGCGAACGAGGGCGGGAAGCGTTGTCAGCGTCTTCATGCCGGCTCACCTACGGTCGCGTCGCGATGGGCCTGTGCCAGCCGCTCGAGTGTTTGCGCATCACCGCTTCCTACGCGCAGCGCAGCCGCCAGCGCCGCCGGCGTCGGATGGTCGAACACAACCCCCGCCGCCACCTCGACCTGAAGCAGCTTGCGGATGCGCGCGACCAGCTTGATGACCTGCAGCGAGTGCCCGCCGAGTTCGAAAAAGTCGTCCTCCACGCCGATGGGGCCGCTGCCCAGCAGCGAGGCCATGCCGTCGGCGAGTACCGCTTCAAGCGCGTCGCGCGGCTCGATGCGGGCCTTGTCTGCGCGGGCGGCAGGCGCGATCGCAGACAGCGCCAGCCGGTCGATCTTTCCGTTGGGCAGCCGGGCAAAGGCATCCGTGGCCACGAAGGTCGCCGGCACCATGTGCGCGGGCAGCAGCTCGGCCAGCCGTTCGCGCAAGGCGCGGCCATCGGCGAGCGCCGCATCGGCGACGAAGAAGGCGGACAACGTGGTCGCACCTGTGGCATCCGGCACCGCAAGAACCACTGCCTGGCGCACGCCCGGCTGCGCCAGCAGCACCGCCTCGACCTCGGCCGGCTCCACGCGGAAGCCGTGGATCTTCACCTGGTGGTCCGCACGCCCCGCGAGGCGGATGCCGCCTTCGGCCAACACATACGCCAGGTCGCCCGTGCGATACAGGCGCTGGCCCGGGTTGAAGGGGTCGGGCACGAAGGCGTCGCCCGCCGCACGATTCAGGTAGCCGCGGCACAGCTGCGCGCCACCGACGTAGACCTCGCCCAGCGCGCCAGCTGACACGAGGCCCAGCGCCCCGTCGAGCACGTGCACGCGGTTGTTCGCGAGCACTCGCGTCAGCGGCAGTTGCTCGGGCACCTGCCTGTCGGCGGGCACCGCGTGAACCATCACGCCGACCGTGGTCTCGGTCGGGCCGTAGTGGTTGTACACGGCGCACTGCGGCGCAAGCCGCGCGATGCGCTCGACAAGCGCGCGCGGCGCAGCCTCTCCGCCCAGCACCAGCGTGCGCGGCAGGCAAGGCGATGCGCATTCGAGCAGCGCCTCCAGGTGTGAAGGCACGATCTTGATCGCGTCGATTTCATTGTCGGCCATGAAGCGGGCGAAGGCGTCTGCGTCCTTCACCTCGTCTTCGGCCGCCACCACCAGGCAGGCGCCGTTGAAGAAGGCGGCGAAAAGCGCCGTGTTGCCCAGGTCGGCGACTACCGAACTGGTGAGCGCCCAGCGGCGGCAGTTGCCGAGTTTCATCGCAGCCGAGGCGGCGGCCACATAGTTCAGCAGATGCCCTTGCTCGATGGCGACGCCCTTGGGCTTGCCTGTGGAACCGGAGGTGTAGAGCACGTACGCCAGGTCCTTCAGGGCGATGCGATGTGCAGGCGCCGCATCCGTCGTGCCGTCGAGGGCAGGCAGCATGGCCGCATCGAGCACGATTGCCGGCTGCGCGTCCGCGAGCACGGCCGCACGGCGCGCCTCGGGCCATTCGGGCTCCAGCGGCAAGTAAGCGGCACCCGCGCGCCAGGCGGCGAAGATCGCCACCGGCAGTTCGACCGAGCGCGGCAGGTTGAGCGCGACGATGGAACCGGGCGTCACGCCCTGTGCAGTGAGCCAGTGTGCGAGCCGGTCGATGCGGGCATCGAGTTCGCGGTAGCTCAGGCGCTGGCCGCCCGCTTCGAGCGCGGGGGCATCCGGCGTGGCCTGCGCCCAATGCGCGATGCGGTCGGCCACGGTCTGCATGCCCGCATCGATGCGTTCGCCGCAGCCCTGCGCGAGCAACAACTCACGCTCTTTCGGCCCGACCAGCGACAGCGCTTCAACTGGCGCATCGGGCTGCGCGGCAACGGCATCGAGCAGCGTGACGAACTGCAGCAACAGGCGTTCCAGGACCGTCCGGCCGTAGCGGGCGGCATCGGCGTGCAGCGACAGCACCGCGCCTTCCGCCTGCCATGCGGCCTGCAGCGCGAGTTCGAAACAGGGCATCGGTCCGGGCAGTCCGATGAGGCGCCACCGCGCATCGGTGCCGTGAGGCGGCGTCACCACGTGCGAGGCAAAGCCGACGACGGTGTGCGTCGAGAGGGGCGGCGCATCGACAGGCCAGTATTCCTGCGCATCGACATGCGCCGCCAGCGCGGCGTCGAACCTGCCGGTCCAGCCTGCGAAGGACTCGCCCGGCACCACCTCGACCACCACCGGCAGCACCTTGTCGAACACGCCGACCGCGCCTTGCATGGGTTCGTAGTCGCGCCGGCAGTCGTGCTGCCAGCCGCCGATGAAACGGCCGGTACCGCTCGACCTGGCAAGCAGCAGCCACCACGCCGCGTGCAGCAGGGTCTCGGGCTGCGCGCCGAGCGCATCGGCACACGCGGCCACGCGGCCTGCGAGCGCTGCGTCCATCGCAATGGAAACACGATGGCGCGGGGCCTCTTCCTGCGCAGCATGGAGCCGCTCATGCAGGCGCGGCGGCGCGAGGGCCGAGGTGTCGGCCACGAACCGCTGCCAGTAGGCACGCCCCTGCGCCGCATCGTCGCCTTCGAGCAGGTCCTGCCGCCATTCGACGAAGCGCGCGTACTGGAAGACCTCCGCCGGGTCGAAGCCGCCTTCGCCCGAGCAGGCCGTGGCGATCTGGCCGAAGAGGTTCTGAAGGCTTTCCCTGTCCGCCGCCAGCGGGTTGACCGAAAGTGCCAGCATGCGTCGGTTCTCGCCCGTGCGCACAAGGGCGGCGCTGACGAGTTCCCCGCGCTCAGTGGCGAGCGGCTCGGCGTTGAAGGCGTCGAACCAGGTGTCTAGAGCACCGTCGTCCGCCTCGCTGAGGTCGGCCAGCTGCCATTTCAGCGGCGGCACCGCTTCGAGAGACTGTTGCCGCAGGCCCCTGTAGCCCGGCACCGGGCGGATGGCCAGGCACAGGGCACCGTGCGCGCGCAGCACACGCTCCATGGCGAGGCGCAGGCGCCCCGTGTCCAGCGGGCCTTCGATGCAGGCTCGCAAGAGCAGGCGCTGTGCGCCGGCGGGCACCGCGCGCTGTTCGGGAGAAAGGGGGAACGTGGCTTCGAGACTGTCGGTCATCGCGTTCATTGCGTTCAGGCCCCCTGCTCGTCGGCCAGGCGCGCATCGGCGGCCACCTGCGGCGCGCCTTCGAGCGCGGCACGGTCGAACATCGCGCCCATTGCCACGACGATCTTGCGCGGCCCCTCGTACGGATCGCGCGCATGGGCCGCGAGCATGTTGTCGAGCATGACGATGTCGCCCTGCTGCCAGTCGAAGCGCACCGCGCATTCCTCGTAGACGCGGCCGACCACGGCCATGGTCTCGTCGGCGATGGGCGTGCCGTCGCCGTACGTCACGTTGCGCGGCAGGCGGTCGATGCCGCCCATGGCGAGCAGATCTTCTCGCACCTGCGCCTCGAGGCAGGCCGGGTGGTGCAGCTGGATCTGGTTGAAGAACACCTTCTCGCCGGTCAGCGGATGGCGGATCACCGCCGGGCAGCGCGTGCGCGTCTGCAGCGTGTCGCCGTCGAGCCAGCGCCAGGCGATGCCGGCGGCGGCCAGGCGCGCCTCCACGTCCTCGCGGCGCTCGGTCTTGTAGAAGTCCTGCCAGCTCACGTCCAGGCCCGGCGTGAAGGTGCGCACGTACAGCAGTTCCTTGCGCTCGAACCCGGCCACCATGTCGGCCGGCAGGCGGCGCAGCATCTCGCGGCAGTCGACGATGGGCGTGGCGCCGCCCACGGGCGAAGGCAGCTCGCAGAAGAACCACTGCTTGCGCGGCCAGCGGTCGAGGTGCGAGCTCTCGTTGTGATACAGGATCATCTGCCGCTCGGGGTACGGCGTGGAACGGTACGTCTTCTTGCCGCCCTCCTTCTTCGGCAGGTCGCCGTAGCTGCCGTACAGCTCGGGTTCGATGGCCTCGGCGAAGGCCTCGAAGTCCTGCGGCGTCTTCAGCCCGAAGTTGCGGAACAGGATGCCGCCATGCTTCGCGACCAGCATCTCGATGTGGTCGGCCTGGCTCTTCGCCCAGGCCACGGTGTCGAGGTCGGCGGCGGTGGCCTGCAGCACGATGGGGAATTCGGCGCCGGGCTTCAGGAACGAGGTCTGGACCACGGGGCGCGCCGCGGCGCGCGGGGCTTCGGCGCCGGCGGCGGTCTTGGCGAGCTTCCCAAGCTTGTCCAGCTTGCCGAGCTTGTCCATCTTGTTGTTGCTGCTGCCCGCGGCTGCATCGGGTCGGGTGGTGTTCATGGCGATTCGCTCCTGCGATTGCGTGTGGGCCGGTACATCGATGGCCTGGAGGGCATCGACGGCCTGGCCCGGTGCTGCGACGATCCGCTCCAGCAGCGCGTGCCACGAAGCGGTGAACTTCTCGACGGTTTCCCGCCGGTACAGGTCTGTGGCGTACACCCACTCGACGGTGAGCGCGCCGGCCTGTTCCCTGGCGAACACCGCCAGGTCGAACTTGGATTCGTTCATCTGCTGGGGCAGCACCTCGACCTCGGCGCCTTCGATGGCGAACCGGATCTCCGGTGTGTTCTGCAGGACGAAGAGCACCTGCACCAGCGGATTGCGGTCGCGCGCGCGGCGGGCACCCGCGAGCTCCACGATCTGGTCGAAGGGCACGTCCTGGTGGTCCATGGCGGCGAGCGTCTGCTCCTTCGTCCGCGCGAGCCATTGCCTGAAGTCCGCCGGCCGGTCGTCCATGCGAGAGCGCACCGGCACCACGTTGACGAAGAAGCCCAGCAGCTGCTCGAGGTCCGGATGGCCGCGTCCCGCCACGTCGGTGCCGATGACGATGTCGCCGGCGCCCGAGGCCTGGTGGAAGAACAGGAAGAAGGACGACAGCAGCAACGTGAAGAGCGAGGTGTCGGATTCGCGCGCGAGCCTGCCCAGCGCCTGCGACAGGGCCGGCGAAAGCTCCAGCGCCACCGAGCTGCCCGCGTGCGACGCAGTGCCCGGGCGCTCATGGTCGGCCTTCAGGCTCGACACCTGCGGCGCGGCGCGCAGGTAGTCGCGCCAGAAAGCTGCCTTGGGGCCGAAGGCCGGTGAAGCCAGCGCGCGCCCGTACCACGCCGCGTAGTCCGCGTACTGCACCGGCAGAGGCGCAAGCGCCAGCGGCTGGCCGCGCAGCGCGCGCTCGTAGAACTCGCCGAGTTCGCGTGCGAAGACTGCGATAGACCAGCCGTCGAACACGATGTGGTGCACCACGAGGATCAGTACATGCTCGCGCTCGCCGAGGCGCGCGACGGTGGCCTTGATCAGCGGGCCCTCGGCCAGCGCGAAGGGCATGCGCACGAGTTCGTCGAAGCGCTCGGCATATCGGCGCTCGCGCGCGGCCTTGTCGGCACCATCGATATCGATGACCGGGATGTCCAGGCTCACGCTCGCGCGTATCACCGCGACGGGCTCGCCCTCGCCGTCTTCCGCGAACACCGTGCGCAGCACTTCGTGGCGCGCGACGATGGCGTCGATGGCCGCGCGCAGTGCGCCGATGTCCAGCTCGCCGTGCAGGGCAAGCCCCGCCGACATGTTGTAGGCCGCGCGGCCCGAAACGTTGGCGGCGTCGGTGAGCCGGTCGACCAGCCACAGGCGGCGCTGCATCGGCGACAGCGGCAACGCGCCGGTGCGCGGCACGGGCGCGATCTCCGTCGATGCGGCGGCAGCCGTACCGGCCGCGCCATCCTTCACCGGCATGCGCGCCATCAGCCCGGCGATGGTCGGCGCCTTGAAGAACTCGCTGGGATGCAGCTCGACCGAATAGGCCTTGCGGATGCGCGACAGCAGCTGGATGGCCACCAGCGAATCGCCGCCGAGCTCGAACAGGTTGTCGTCCATGCCGATGGGCGCGATGCCCAGGCGCTCGGTCCACAGCGCGGCCAGCGCATTCGCGAGCTCGCCCTGGGGCGCGACGAAAGGCGTCTGAAGCGCGGGGCGCGGATGGCTGCCGCCATTCGCTGTGGGCTGCGCGCCTTCGGCATCGAGCATGTCCAGCACGCCGTTGTCCAGCGGGCCGAGGCGCTCGGCGAGATCGGTGGTCGAGATCACGGTCTGCGGCCGCAGCGGGCCGTTGACGATGCGCTCGAAGGTTCGCGCGCCCTCGGGGCCGTCCATGCCGATGCCCTCGGGCACCACCATGTTCGCGGCCATGCCGAGACCGCGCCAGGCGTCCCAGTTGACCGAGAAGACCGGGCAGCCGCCGCCGCGCGCCTGCGCGATGGCCACGGCGTCGAGGTAGGCGTTGGCCGCGGCGTAGTCGCTCATGCCCAGGCCGCCGGCCACGCTCGAGATGGACGAGCAGAACTGGATGAAGTCCAGCGGCTGGCCGCGCACCGCGTCCAGCAGCACGCGGGTGCCGCGCACCTTGGTGGAAAACACGGTGTCGACCTGCGCGCGCGTGCGCTGGGCCATCATGCCGCCGCCCGCGTCGCCCGCGGCGTGGACGATGCCGTGCAGCGCGCCGAAGCGCGCGTTCGCGAGCGCAAGCGCCGCCTGCACCTGGGCCGGGTCGGACACGTCGGCCGACAGCGTCAGCACCTGTGCGCCCAGCGATTCGAGTTCGAGCAGCTGGCGCAGGCGCGTTCTCTGCGCCTCGGTCTGGCCCCCGTCGCCGGCCAGCGATGCCCATGCCGCGCGTTCGGGCATGGCCGTGCGGCCGAGCAGCACCAGCCTGGCCTTGGCGGCGTCGGCCTTGCCATCGCGAAACATCTGGCGCGGCACTGGCAGGCCAGGCT
>CAJYQC010000088.1 GCA_913776885.1 uncultured Variovorax sp. | reverse complement strand
AAGGACCCGCTGACCACCGAGGCCATCGGCCCGAGCGTCGACGTGGGCGCCGCCTGCACCGCGCTCGCGGCATGGGACGGCACCGGCGTGACCGGCGCGAAGGGCGCGCACCTGTGGGACGAGTTCTGGAGCCGCGCTTCGCAGATTCCGGCAGCGTCGCTCTACACCGTGCCCTTCGATCCGGCGGACCCGATCCACACGCCGCGCGGCCTAAACAGTGCCGCCAGCACCCAGCTCCGCGAAGCCTTCGGCGCCGCGGTGGCACGCGTGCAGGCCAGCGGCTACGCGGTGGATGCCGCACGCGGCGACTACCTGTTCGCCACGCGCGGCGGCAAGAAGATTCCGCTGTTCGGCGGCTGCGGCGGGCCGGGCTACTTCACCATCGCCTGCTCGGAGAACCGTCTGGACAAGGGCGGCTACACCATGGACGGCAACCCGAACGGCAACAGCTACATGCAGGTCGTGCGTTTCCCAGATGGTGGCGTGGAGGCCCACACCTTCCTGACCTTCTCGCTCTCGGACGACCCGGCCTCGGCGCACAACGGCGACTACACCCGCGCCTACAGCGAAGGGAAGTGGCTCAGGGTGCCGTTCTCCGAGCCCGAGATCAAGGCCGATGCCTCGTACAAGAGCATGACCATCGGCGAGTGAAGATACCGCTGGCGCGGCGGCGTCTCAATGGCGCCGCTTCGCCATCCAGTTCCACGCGGCGCCTGCAGCCATCAGCACACAGGTGCCGAGGAACACGGCGCGCATGCCGACGTGCGCGCCCACGAAGCCGCCGAGCAGCGGCCCCGCGACCTGGCCCGTGTACTGCGCCGAGGTCGAGTAGCCCAGCATGTTGCCGGCCACGCGCTCGGGCACGTTGTGGCGGATCACGCTCGCGATGCACGGCAGCAGCCCGCCGAGCGAAAGCCCCATCAGGAAGCGCAGCACCACCAGCTGCCAGCCGGAGGTGACGAAGGCCTGCGGCACCAGCAGCAGCGCCGACACCGCGAGGCAGCCGACGATCACGTTCCAGTGACCCACGCGGTCGGCCAGCTTGCCCAGTCGCGAGGCCGACAGGATGCTGCCGAGCGCCGCTGCGGACATCACGAGGCCGGCCATCATCGTCACGCGGCCCGGGTCTTCCACCAGCGTGGCGACGTAGACGGTGATGATCGGCTCGATCGACATGTTCGCCAGCATCAGCAGCATGCCGGTGAAGAGCATCGCGACCAGCGGGCGCTTGTCGGGCACGGCGGCCCAGCCGGTTTGCCCGGCCGCGCTGCCGCCATCCAGCTTGCGGGCGGCAGGCGCCTTGCGCTCCTCGCGAATCAGGAAGGCCGTCGCGAGAAAGGCCACGAAGATGATCGCGCCCGCCGCGAAGAAGGTGTTTCGGATGCCGATGAGCGGCGGCAGCGCGCCGCCGACCAGCGGCCCCACGAGGTTGCCCGCCATGATGGCCGACGACATCGTGCCCAGCGCCCAGCCGGTGCGGTCCTTGGGCGTCTGCGTGGCCACCAGCACCATCGAGCCCGAGGCGTAGCCGCCCAGCAGCCCCGCCAGCAAACGCAGCCCGACGAGCTGCCAGACGTTGCCCGCGACGCCGATCAGCGCCATCGCGACCGCCATGCCCAGGCTCGCGCGGATCAGCATCGGCTTGCGCCCGTAGCGATCGGCCAGCCGGCCCCACAGCGGCGCCACCAGTGCGGCGCTCAGGAACGTGGCGCCGTATGCCGCGCCCGACCACTGCACGATGGCCGCATGGTCCTTCACGCCGAGCTGCTCGACGTACAGCGGCAGGAAGGGCAGCAGCAGCGTCATCGCGATGATGGTCGTGAACGAGCCGAACATGCAGACCGCGAGGTTGCGCTGCCAGTGGCCGTCGAAAGGGGAACGGGGATGTGTCGCGGCGGCGGCGCTGGCCGCTTCGAATTTGAATTTGGGGGGCGTCGGGCTCGTCATGGGGCAAGCCCATTGTGTGACGGTGCGCGGGATTGCACGCCTGCCTATTGGCGGCGGGACCCTTCGCGGGGAGCGTCGGCTTCGCGGTGGCGAACGCGCGCAGGCCGCTATGTAATTCTGGGAATCTTCGTGCGCCAGCGCGATCTTGCCGCGCCGGCGCCTGCAGGACTACGGAGGCATCAACGAGTGCGCGCCCCGGCTTCCACTCCAGGGAAGCGTTCTGTCGTTCTACGGACCGTCAGATGCGGTTCGTCCTGCGCGCATAGATCATGGCAAGCGCCAGCCCGGTGACCGCCGCGCCGCACCATGCGGCGGCAGGGCTTCGCAGCAGGCTCTGCAGGCGTGCGCGCCGCCCCGTTTCGGAGCTCATGCCGCGCGCGGCGTGTTCCTTGGGCGTGAGCGGCCGCGCCACGTTCGGGTTTTCTTCACCTTCGAGCACGGCCTGGGAAACGTCGAGGGGGGTCAGCGAATCGTCGACGGTGGTTGCGGTCATGGTGGCTGGCCTTTCTTTCTTCTCTCGTTGCTGGGTAGTGAACCGGATCGAACCGAATCGATCGGTGCTGCAAGCCTCGTGCATCACGGTGCATCGGGCCTGCGGCGAAGCACCGACATTGAAGTAGGCCAACGCCCCGGCCGCATTGCGGACGGCGTCGCCGCTGTGGGCCTGTTCTCACTGTTGCCGGGAGGCGCGTTGATGCTTCGAGCGGCCAGCACCTTGGAGCACCAACCCTGCGGAAAGGGCCCTCGCCACCCTGAACACGGTGTGAACAGGCGCTGGAAAAGAGGCCCTAGAATGCTGCCCCTCGCAATCGGGCGCCCCGGCCGGCTGCGGGGTCTTGCATCTCCGGGGCCATGTAGAGGAACACCATGTACAAAAACCTCGCGGACCGCGCCCTTGTGGCGTGGGCAGCCGCCTGCTTTTTATCTCCCGCCTTTTCCCAGCCGCAGCAGCCGCAACCGCAGTCCCCACTGAAGATCGGCTTCGTCTACGTCACACCGGTCACCGACGCCGGCTGGGTTCGCCAGCACGAGGAAGGCCGCAAGGCCGTGGAGGCGGCGCTGGGCGGGAAGGTCAGGACCACCTACGTCGAGAACGTGGCCGAAGGCGCCGATGCCGAACGCGTGATCCGCGACCTCGCGCAGCAGGGCAACACGCTCATCTTCACGCCCAGCTTCGGCTACATGGAGCCGACGATGAAGGTGGCGCGCGACTTCCCCGAAGTGAAGTTCGAGTCGATCACCGGCTACAAGACCGCGCCCAACGTGGCGACCGCCAATGCGCGCTACTACGAGGGCCGCTACCTCGCAGGCATCGCGGCCGGGCGCATGACCAAGAGCAACGTGGCGGGCTACGTCGCCGGCTTCCCGATTCCGGAGGTGCTGCAGGGCATCAACGCCTTCACGCTGGGGATGCGCTCGGTCAACCCGGCCGCGCAGGTGCGGGTGGTGTGGCTCAGCGAATGGTTCGATCCGCCGAAGGAGCGCGACGCGGCCATGGCGCTGTTCAACCAGAACGCCGACGTGATCGCCTTCCACACCGGCTCCACCGCGGTGATGGCGGCGGCGCAGGAGCGAGGCAAGCTGGCCATCGCCTACCACTCCGACATGCGCAAGATCGCGCCCGACGCCCAGGTCGTCGCGGTCACGCACCAGTGGGGCGGCTACTACACGCAGCGCGCGAAGGCGGTGCTGGACGGCACCTGGAAGAGCAGCAAGCTCTGGGGCGGCGTGAAGGAAGGAATGATCCGCGTCGGCGACTTCGGCTCCAGGGTGCCAAAGGCCGTGCAGGACGAGGTGCTGGCGCGGCAGAAGGACATCGCCGCCGGCAGGCTGCAGCCCTTTCGCGCCGTCGCGGCCGACGTGCGGGACAACGAAGGCCGCGTCGTGATCGCCCGTGGCGCGCAGCTCGCCGACGAGCAGATCCTGACGATGAACTGGCTGGTGGAAGGCGTGCAGGGGCGCGTGGCGCGCTGATCGGAGGGGGCGCGGTGCGCAAGGCGCAGAGTGCGCTCTCGCGTATAGCACTCATATGCGCATGGAAATTGCGGTCGTGCGGGGGTGGATTACCCTCCGCATCCACGATGAAAAAAGCCTACCGCGCCTCCCTCCTGCGATTCGACGCCTCCGGCAAGCCCGTTTTCGACGAGGACGGCCTGCTGGTCGTCGCTCCTGACGCCACCGGCCGCCAGCGCGTGCTCGATGCCGGCAGCCATGCCGACGTCGCGGCCCGTCATCCCGGCGCACACACGACCCACCTGCCGGGGCGCATCCTCGCGCCGGGCTTCGTGGACCTGCACATCCACTATCCGCAGACCGACATCATCGGCTCACCGGCGCCCGGCCTGCTGCCCTGGCTCGAGAACTACACCTTTCCCGCGGAGAGCAAGTTCGCCGATCCCGCGCATTCGAACGAAGTGGCGCAGTTTTTCCTCGACGAACTGCTGCGCAACGGCGTCACCACCTCGCTGACCTTCGCGACCTCGCACGTGGCCTCGGTCGACGCGCTCTTCGAGGGCGCGCAGCGCCGCGGCATGCGCCTGATCACCGGCAAGGTGCTGCAAGACCGCCACTCGCCCGACGGCGTGCGCGACGAGACCGAGCAGAGCCTCCTCGACACCGAGGCGCTGATCAACAAGTGGCACAAGGTCGACCGGCTGGGCTACGCCATCACGCCGCGCTTCGCGCCCGCGAGCACCGACGCCCAGATGCGCGGCGCGGGAGAGCTGGCCGCGAAGTACGCCGACACCTGGATCCAGTCGCACGTGGCCGAGAACCGCGACGAGGTGAGCTGGGTGCGCGAGCTGTACCCCAAGGCGCGGTCCTACCTCGACGTGTACGCAGGCTTCGGCCTGATGCGCGAGCGTGCCGTGTACGCCCATTGCATCTACCTCGACGAGGCCGACCGCGCCCTGTTGCGCGAGACGAAGACGGCCGCGGCCGTGAGCCCGACGAGCAACCTGTTCCTGGGCAGCGGCTTCTTCGATTTCGGCGCGGCCGACCGCGTGGGCTACCCCTACGGGCTGGCCAGCGACGTGGGCGGCGGCACCAGCTTCAGCCCCTTCCACACCATGATGGCCGCCTACTACGTCGGCCGGGAGGGCCAGACCAAGGCCGGCCTGAGCATCGCGCCATCGGAACTCTGGTGGCGCCACACCGGCGGCGCCGCGCGCGCCCTCGGGCTCGACGGCGTGGTCGGCAACCTGCAGCCCGGCTGCGAGGCCGACTTCCTGGTGCTGAACCCGGCGGCCACGCCGCTCCTGGCACGCAAGACGAAGCAGGCCAACTCGCTGGAGGAAATGCTCTTCGCGATGATCGTGCTGGGCGACGACCGGCTGGTCGAGCGCACGGTGATCTCGCAGGCCGGCTGAGCCTGCAGAGGGCGAATCCGCCCATGCCACAATCGCCGACCCAGCGGGCGCGGCGACACCTTTCCAGGAACACCGCGCAGCCGGCCTCGCCGGGCCGCTGGTGTTGCCCCTTGAGGGGTTGGCGTAGCGACACGAAGTGCGCGAAGACTGGGGTGTTTTTCAATGTCTATCAAGAGCGACAAATGGATCCGGCGCATGGCCGAGCAGCACGGCATGATCGAGCCTTTCGAGGCGGGCCAGGTGCGCGAGGCCTCCGGCCACAAGATCATCAGCTACGGCACCTCGAGCTACGGCTACGACATCCGGTGCGCGCCTGAATTCAAGGTCTTCACCAACATCCACAGCACGGTGGTCGACCCGAAGAACTTCGACGAGAAGAGCTTCGTCGACATGCACGGCGACTACTGCATCATCCCGCCCAACAGTTTCGCGCTGGCGCGCACCGTCGAATACTTCCGCATCCCGCGCAACGTGCTGACCATCTGCCTGGGCAAGAGCACCTACGCGCGCTGCGGCATCATCGTCAACGTGACCCCGTTCGAGCCCGAATGGGAAGGCTACGTGACCCTCGAATTCAGCAATACCACGCCGCTGCCCGCCAAGATCTACGCGGGCGAGGGCTGCGCGCAGGTGCTGTTCTTCGAGAGCGACGAGGTCTGCGAGACCAGCTACAAGGACCGCGGCGGCAAGTACCAGGGCCAGCGCGGCGTGACGCTGCCGAAGACCTGAGCCCCAGGGCTGCAGGTTGCACGCACTTCACCGTGTGAAGCCGCGCGCCGGCCCGCGCGGCGAGGACGATTCCTTCGGCGCCGCAAAGCCGGCTCCGCCGCATCCTTGGCATACCCGCTTACAGGCGTCCAGCTTCTTCCGAAGTACCATCCGCCCAGCCGGCAACACCTCCTCCAACGGCCGGCAAGGAGCGCGCGATGAGATGGGAAGGCAACGAACAATCGGACAACGTCGAGGACCGCCGCGGTGAAGGTGGCGGGGGCGGTGGCTTCATCGGGGGGCGCGGCATCGGCATCGGGACCGTCGCGGTCGCGCTGATCGCCGGCTGGGTCTTCGGCATCAACCCGCTCACCGTACTGAGCATGCTCAGCGGCGGCGGTGGCCCGGCACAGGTCCAGCAGCAGCAGGGGCCGGCGCCCAAGCCGCCATCGAACGACCGCGAAGCGGCCTTCGTCTCCACCGTGCTCAAGAACACCGAAGTGGTCTGGACGGACATCTTCCGCCAGAACGGCGGCACCTACCACCCGCCGCGGCTCGTGCTCTTCCGCAACGCGACGCCCACGGCCTGCGGCACAGGCCAGTCGGCCATGGGGCCGTTCTACTGTCCGGGCGACCAGAAGGTCTACATCGACCTGGGCTTCTACGACACGCTCAAGAACCAGCTCGGCGCGCCGGGCGAGTTCGCGCAGGCCTACGTCATCGCGCACGAGGTCGGCCACCATGTGCAGGACGAACTCGGCATCACCGCCAAGGTCGACGGCATGCGCAACCGCCTGAGCCAGACCCAGAACAACGCGATGAGCGTGCGCGTCGAACTGCAGGCCGACTGCTTCGCGGGCGTGTGGGCCCACCACTCGCAGGAGTCGAAGAAGTGGCTGGACCCGGGCGACATCGAGGCGGCCATGAACGCCGCGCAGAAGATCGGCGACGACGCACTGCAGCGTTCCGCAGGCCGCGCGGTGGTGCCCGACAGCTTCACCCACGGCTCCAGCGCGCAGCGCCAGCGATGGTTCGGCACGGGCTACCAGAGCGGCGACATCAAGGCCTGCGACACCTTCAACGCGCGCAGCCTTTGAGATCGACCGGCCGGAAGGGCTCGCGGCAGCTGATCTGATTGCTATCGAATAAATAGCAATTCGAGCGTCGCGGGCGTTGTCATCGCGCAGTCACTGCCGTTTTTTGCGGCAGTGCGACAATAGAGGGCTCAATGACAAGCTCCTTCTCCAATCTAATGCTGGCTGAACCGCTGGCGCGCGCCGTGGCCGAAATGGGCTACGAGACCATGACTCCGATCCAGGAGCAGGCCATTCCGGTGGTGCTCTCGGGCCAGGACGTGATGGGTGCCGCCCAGACCGGTACCGGCAAGACGGCGGCTTTCTCGCTCCCGCTGCTGCAGCGCATGCTCAAGCATGAGAACGCCTCGACCTCGCCCGCGCGGCATCCGGTCCGGGCCCTTGTGCTGCTGCCCACGCGCGAGCTGGCCGACCAGGTCGCGCAGCAGATCAAGCTGTATGCCAAGTACACCAACCTGCGCAGCACGGTGGTGTTCGGCGGCATCGACATGAAGCCGCAGACGCTGGAATTGAAGAAGGGCGTCGAAGTGCTGGTGGCGACGCCGGGCCGCCTGCTCGATCACATCGAGGCCAAGAACGCGGTGCTCAACCAGGTCGAATACGTGGTGCTCGACGAGGCCGACCGCATGCTCGACATCGGCTTCCTGCCCGACCTGCAGCGCATCCTGAGCTACCTGCCCAAGCAGCGCACCACGCTGCTGTTCTCTGCCACCTTCTCGCCCGAGATCAAGCGGCTGGCCGGCAGCTACCTGCAGAACCCGGTCACCATCGAAGTCGCCCGGCCGAACGAGACGGCCTCGACCGTCGAGCAGCATATCTACAGCGTGGCCGACGACGACAAGCGCCGCGCGCTCAGGCAGATCGTGCGCCAGCGCGGCATCACCCAGGCCTTCGTGTTCGTCAACAGCAAGCTGGGCTGCGCGCGGCTCGCGCGTTCACTGGAGCGCGACGGCCTTCGCACCTCGGCCCTGCACGGCGACAAGAGCCAGGACGAGCGCCTGAAGTCGCTCGCGGCCTTCAAGGCCGGCGAGGTCGACCTGCTGGTGTGCACCGACGTCGCGGCCCGCGGCCTCGACATCAAGGACGTGCCCGCCGTCTTCAACTTCGACATCCCGTTCAACGCCGAAGACTACGTGCACCGCATCGGCCGCACCGGTCGCGCCGGCGCTTCCGGCCTGGCGGTGAGCTTTGCCAGCGGCGGCAACGACGCGCGCCTGGTCGCCGACATCGAGAAGCTGATCAAGAAGAAGATCGAGCTCGAGCCCGTGGAATTCGAGGAAGACCGCCCGCGCGGCCGCATCAACGATGGACGCCGCCATTGGCGCGAGGAAGGCGAGGCGGGCGATGCACGCGACGTGCTCGACCAGCCGCGCGAACGCCGCGAAGCCGATGGCCGGCGCGGCAGCGGTGGACGCCCGCACCGCGCCCCCGCCGCGCCGCGCGATCCGTTCTTCGACAAGCCCTACGAGCCCGGCCAGCCCGACGCGACGCCCGCGTGGGAAGCCGCCGCCAAGTCGACGACGCCCGGACGCGGCATCTCCAGCAACATCAAGTCGAAGCGCAAGGTCCCGGCCCTGTTCAAGAGCGCCGAGCCGAGCTGATCGCCGGGGCTGATCCCCGCCTCATTCCCTGTTCGAGAGACACCGAGGAACCGGCTGCGCCTGGCCTTGGGTGTAGCCCCCGGAAGGGGGTTGGCGAAGCGACACGAAGTGCGCGAAGCCTGGGGG
>CAJYQC010000087.1 GCA_913776885.1 uncultured Variovorax sp. | reverse complement strand
GAAGGAAACCCGCGTGATGCTGGTGCAGGGCACCGGCTTCAACTGGGCCACGCCCGACCACTTCCGCATCGTGTTCCTGCCCCACGAGGACGACCTGCGCGAGGCCATCAACCGCATCGCGAAGTTCCTGGAGCAGTACCGGCTGCGCCGCAAGCCGCGCCAATGACATCTGCCCGCATCGCTGCCGCCGCGGCGCTGTCGTTCGCCGCGTTTTCCGCGGCTGCGGCCCGGCCCTACGGCCAGGAGGGCGCCTCGTTCTCGCACAACGACTGGGAACTGGTCTGCGACAACACGCGCACCTGCCGCGCCGCCGGCTACCAGGCCGAAAGCTCTGGCATCACCGAGCCGGTGTCGATGCTCATCACGCGCAAGGCGGGCCCGGGCACATCCGTCGAGATCGAACTCCAGACCGGCGGCGAGACGCCCGCCAAGGGGCCTGTGCGCTTCAAGGTCGGCAAGGCCGCCTTGTCCGGCCTCAAGGACAGCTCCGCCAGCCTCGACCAGGACCAGGTCCGCGCCGTGCTCCCCGAACTGCTCAAGAACGACGACGCCACGCTCACCGACCGCGGCGGGCAGAAGTGGGTTCTTTCGCTCTCCGGCCTCAATGCAGTGCTGCTGAAGATGGACGAAGTCCAGGGCCGCGTCGGCACGCCGGGCGCGCTGGTGCGCCGCGGCAGCAAGCCCGAATCCTCGGTGCTGCCGCCCGTGCCGGCGCCGGTCGTGAAGGCTGTCGTGCCACCGAAGGCCAGGCCCGGCGACGACGCCCTGGCAGCGCGCATCTTCCCGTCGCTCAGGCAGTCCGACGCCAAGGACGACTGCAACAACCACGACGACTTCAACGCCAAGTCGCTGAACGTCGCGCGCCTGACCGATCGCAAGGTGCTGCTGTCCTTCGGCTGCGGCATGGGCGCCTACAACTACTCCAGCGTGCTCTGGATCGCCAACGACAAGCCGCCCTATGCGCCCGTCGCCATCGAGGCCAACGGCGATTTCGACGAGAAGGACGGCAGCGTTACTTCCTCCATGAAGGGCCGCGGTGTCGGCGACTGCTGGTCGAGCGAGACCTGGAGCTTCGACGGCAAGGACTTCGTGCGCACCGGCGCCGCGGGCGACGGCATGTGCCGCGGCTTCGCGGGCGGGGCCTGGAGCCTGCCGCGCTACGTCACCCGCGTGGAGCTTTCCGAGCCGCACGCCACCCCATCCAAACCCTGAACGCCATGAGTGCGACTCTCCCAATGAAACCCATCCAAGTAGGCCTGCTCGGCGCAGGCACGGTCGGCAGCGGCACCTTCAAGGTGCTCAAGCGCAACCAGGAAGAAATCAAGCGCCGCGCCGGCCGCGGCATCGAGATCACCATGGTGGCCGACCTCGACACCGCCCGCGCCCGCGAAGTGGCAGGCGAGGGCGTGCAGGTGGTGAGCGATGCGCGCGAAGTCATCGCCAACCCCGAGATCGACATCGTCATCGAGCTGATCGGCGGCTACGGCATCGCGAAGCAGCTCGTGCTCGAGGCCATCGCGGCCGGCAAGCACGTGGTCACCGCCAACAAGGCGCTGCTGGCCGTGCACGGCACCGAGATCTTCGCGGCCGCGCACGCCAAGGGCGTGATGGTCGCCTTCGAGGCCGCGGTGGCCGGGGGCATCCCGATCATCAAGGCGCTGCGCGAAGGCCTCACGGCCAACAGCATCCAGTGGCTGGCCGGCATCATCAACGGCACCACCAACTTCATCCTCTCGGAGATGCGCGATAAGGGCCTGGACTTCGCGACCGTGCTCAAGGAAGCGCAGCGCCTGGGCTACGCCGAAGCCGATCCGACCTTCGACATCGAAGGCGTGGACGCCGGCCACAAGGTCACGCTGATGAGCGCGCTGGCCTTCGGCATTCCGGTGCAGTTCGACAAGGCCCACATCGAGGGCATCACCAAGCTGGCCGCGCAGGACATCAAGTACGCCGAGCAACTCGGCTACCGCATCAAGCTGCTGGGCGTCACCAGGCGCACCGCCAAGGGCATCGAGCTGCGCGTGCATCCCTCGCTGGTGCCGTCGAAGCGCCTGCTGGCGAATGTCGAAGGCGCGATGAACGCGGTGGTGGTGCACGGCGATGCCGTGGGCACCACCCTCTACTACGGCAAGGGCGCCGGCAGCGAGCCCACCGCCAGCGCGGTGATCGCCGACCTGGTCGACATCACCCGCCTGCACACGGCCGATGCCGCGCACCGCGTGCCGCACCTGGCCTTCCACCCCGACGCGCTGAGCGACCTGCAGGTGCTGCCGATGTCGGAAGTCGTCACCAGCTACTACCTGCGCCTGCGTGTGGCCGACCAGGCCGGCGTGCTCGCCAAGGTGACGGGCCTGCTGGCCACAGCCGGCATCAGCATCGACGCCGTGCTGCAGCGCGAAGCCGACGAAGTGGGCGGCGAGGGCTCCACGCAGACCGACCTGATCATCCTCACCCACGACGCGCGCGAGGGCACGGTCGACGACGTGCTTGCCGAGCTGCAGGCGCTGCCGACGGTGCTCGAACCCATCGTGCGCATCCGCAAGGAAGAGTTGAAGTGAACTACCTGAGCACCCGCGGCCACCCCGACCGCAAGCGCTTCTGCGAAATCCTGCTCGAAGGCCTCGCGCCCGACGGCGGCCTCTACCTGCCGGAGCAATACCCGCAGATCGACACCGCCACGCTCGCGAAGTGGCGCAAGCTGCCGTATGCCGAGCTGGCCTTTGAGATCCTCTCGCTCTACATCGACGACATTCCGCCGGCCGACCTGAAGGCGATCTGCGCGAAGACCTACACGGCCGAAGTGTTCGGTACCGCCGAGATCGTGCCGCTGCGCGAGCTGGAAGACGGCGTGTACCTCGAAGCCCTGTCCAACGGCCCCACGCTGGCCTTCAAGGACATGGCGATGCAGCTGCTGGGCAACCTGTTCGAGTACGAACTCGCCCGCCGCGGCGCCGAGCTCAACATCCTGGGCGCCACCAGCGGCGACACCGGCAGCGCGGCCGAGTACGCCATGCGCGGCAAGAAGGGCGTGCGCGTCTTCATGACCTCGCCCGACGGCCGCATGAGCCCGTTCCAGCAGGCGCAGATGTTCAGCCTGCAGGACGCGAACATCCACAACATCGCCATCACCGGCGTGTTCGACGACTGCCAAGACATCGTCAAGGCCGTGTCTAACGACCTGGCCTTCAAGCGCAAGTACCGCATCGGCACGGTCAACTCGATCAACTGGGCGCGGCTGCTGGCGCAGGTCGTCTACTACTTCGCGGGCTACTTCCAGGCCACGGCAAGCAACGACAAGCCGGTGAGCTTTACCGTGCCCTCGGGCAACTTCGGCAACGTCTGCGCGGGCCACGTGGCGCGCATGATGGGCCTGCCGATCCACACGCTGGTGGTCGCCACCAACGAGAACGACGTGCTCGACGAGTTCTTCCGCACCGGCGTGTACCGCGTGCGCGGCGCGGTCGACACGCACGAGACCTCCAGCCCGTCGATGGACATCAGCAAGGCCAGCAACTTCGAGCGCTTCGTGTTCGACCTGGTCGGACGCGACTCTGCGAAGCTGCGAAAGCTCTTCGTGGACGACCTCGGCCTGAACGGCAACTTCGACCTGAGCGCCGACCCGGCGTTCGCAGAGGCGGCCGCGCGCTTCGGCTTTCGCAGCGGCCGCAGCACGCACGCCGACCGCCTGGCCACCATCCGCGACACCGACAAGCGCTTCGCCACGCTGGTCGATCCGCACACCGCCGACGGCCTCAAGGCTGCGCGCGAGCAGCTCACCCCCGGCGTGCCGATGGTGGTGCTCGAGACCGCGCTGCCCATCAAGTTCGCGGCCACGCTGGTCGAAGCACTGGGCGAGGAGCCCGCGCGTCCGAAGAAGTTCGAAGGCATCGAGGAGCTGCCCAAGCGCGTCGTCAAGCTGCCGGCCGACGCGGAAGCCGTGAAGGCGTACATCGCCCAGCACTGTGACTAGCCAAGGGCTCGCCCCCAGGCTTCGCGCACTTCGTGTCGCTGCGCCAACCCCCGGCCGGTGGCAACACCAACGGCCCGGCAAAGCCGGTTCCGTGGTGTTCTGGCGAATGAGTCGTGGCGGCGCGTCCCGCATTTGGCTCGGGAAAGGTTGATATGAAGGTCGTCGGTTTCGCCGGCTACTCCGGCGCGGGCAAGACCACGCTGCTCGAGCGCCTCATTCCCGCGCTCAAGCGGCTGGGCCAGCGCGTGTCGGTGGTCAAGCACGCCCACCACAAGTTCGACATCGACCATCCGGGCAAGGACACCTGGCGCCACCGCGAGGCGGGCGCCTTCGAGGTGGTCGTCGCCTCCGACAAGCGGCTTGCCGTGATGCGCGAGTTCGAGGCGCCCGTGGAGCTCAGCGTGCACCAGCTGCTGGCCGAGGTGCATCCGGTGGCCGACTGGGTGCTGGTCGAGGGCTTCCGGCACAGCGACGTGCTCAAGATCGAGATCTGGCGAGAGGCGGCCGCGGGCGAGGCCGTGCGGCCCGTGCTGTACCCCGACGACCCCTTCGTCGTCGCCGTGGCCACCGACGCGCCGGCCAGGCTGCCGCAGCCGACCGAGCGGCCGCTCTTCGACCTCAACGACCCCGAGGCCATTGCGAAGTGGCTGGTCGACAGTGGCGAGCGCTTCGAATACAACCCCGATCACCATGGCTGATTCACCCGTTCCCTTCGCCGCTTCGTCTTCGCGCCCGCCGCTGATGCCTCTCGACGAGGCGATCGCGACGCTGCTCGCGAAGGCCGTGCCGGTGCTGCCCTCCGAAAGCGTCGGCACCTTCGACGCCGACGGCCGCGTGCTGGCGCAAGACCTCGTCTCGGGCCTCACGGTGCCGCCGCGCGACAACAGCGCGATGGACGGCTACGCGGTGCGCGTGGCCGACTGCGCCGCGCCGGGCGCCGAGCTGAAGGTGGCCCAGCGCATTCCCGCCGGCACCGTCGGCACGCCGCTCGTGCCCGGCACCGCGGCGCGCATCTTCACCGGCGCGCAGATCCCCGAGGGCGCCGACGC
>CAJYQC010000086.1 GCA_913776885.1 uncultured Variovorax sp. | reverse complement strand
CCCCGTGTCCCTGCTCAAATCCGCCTCCACCGTCTCCCTGCTGACCCTCGCCTCGCGGATCACGGGCCTCGTTCGCGACGTGCTCTTCGCCTCGGTCTTCGGCGTCAGCGCGCTGACCGACGCCTTCAACGTCGCATTCCGCATCCCCAACCTGTTCCGGCGGGTCTTCGGCGAGGGCGCATTCAGCCAGGCCTTCGTGCCGGTGCTGGCCGCCCGCAAGACCGAAGCGGGCGACGAGGGCGCCCGTCAGCTCATCGACCACGTCGCCACGCTGCTGACCTGGACCCTGGTGATCGTCTGCGTGGCCGGCGTCGCCGGCGCGCCGCTGCTGGTGTGGGCCATGGCCAGCGGGCTGCCGGGCTTCGAGGCCGCGGTGGTCATGACGCGGTGGATGTTCCCCTACATCGGCTTCATGTCGCTGGTGGCGCTGGCGGGCGGCATCCTCAACACTTGGCGCAAGTTCGCGGTGCCGGCGGCGTCGCCGGTGCTGCTCAACGTGGCGCTGATCCTGTCGATCCTGGTCGGGGCGCCGCTTTTCCGGCGCTGGGGCATCGAGCCGATCTACGCGCAGTGCGTGGGCGTCATGGCCGGCGGCGTGCTGCAGCTGGCGCTGCAGATTCCCGCGTTGCGCAAGCTGGGGCTGCTGCCGCGCCTGGGCATGAGCCTGCGGGCCCTGCGCACCGCCTGGACCGACCCAAACACGCGCAAGGTGCTCAAGCTGATGCTGCCGGCGCTGCTGGGCGTCAGCGTGGCGCAGATCTCGCTGCTCATCAATACGCAGATCGCCTCGCACCTCGCGGTTGGCAGCGTCACCTGGATCACCAATGCCGACCGGCTGATGGAGTTTCCGACCGCCATGCTCGGCGTGGCGCTGGGTGTCGTGCTGATGCCGCAGCTGGCCGGCGCCCGAGCCGCCAAGGACGACGCGCGCTATTCATCGCTGCTCGACTGGGGCCTGCGCCTCGTGGTGCTGCTGTCGGCGCCGTGCGCCATCGCCTTGCTGCTCTTCGCCAAGCCGCTGGTGGCGGTGCTCTTCCACAACGGCGCGTATTCCGGCGAGGACGTGGGGCGCACCACGCTGGCGCTGATGGGCTACGGCGTCGGGCTCGTCGGCATCGTGGCCGTGAAGGTGCTCGCGCCGGGCTACTACGCCAAGCACGACACGCGCACGCCGATGCTCATCGCGGTGGCCGTGCTGGTACTGACGCAAGTCCTCAACGTGTTCCTGGTGCCGGTGCTGCAGCATGCGGCGCTCACGCTGACGATCGCCATCGGCGCGCTCGTCAATTCGGCTTGGCTGCTGGTCGGCCTGATCCGCCGCGGCAGCTACAAGCCCGAGCCGGGCTGGGGCCGGTTCGCGCTGCAGGTGGCCGCCGGCACGGCGGTGCTAGCGGGCCTGCTGGTCTGGGGCTCGGCGCATTTCGACTGGGTCGCCCTGCGCGAGCAGCGCCTGCTGCGCATCGGCCTGCTGGCGGCGCTGATCGGTGCTTCGGCGATGCTCTACTTCGGCGTGCTGGCGGCTGTCGGCGTGCGGCTGCGCAGTTTCATCCGCCGCTGAAGCCTTGCCGCGGGCTTCTCGGGCGGGCGCAATCGGCGCGTGCCCCTTCTTGACGCTCCGGAAATGCTCCTCTACAAAGCCACATGACGTTCAGCTTTCAGGTTCCGACCGCCCTGGAATATTTCGAGTCGCTGGTGCGCAGCGACGACCAGTTCCCTCTTCTGGAAGCCGCCGCCAGCCTGGCTCAGGACGAGTACCCCGACCTCGACGTGCAGCAGGTGCTGGGCGATGTCGACCAGCTGCTGGCCCGCCTGCGCCGCCGCCTGCCGGCCGACGCCGCACCGCTGGCCCGCCTGCGAGCGCTGAACCAGTTCTTCTTCAGCGACCTGAACTTCGGCGGCAACGTCAACGACTACTACGACCCCGACAACAGCTACCTCAACGCCGTGCTGCGCACCCGCCGCGGCATTCCGATCTCGCTGGCGGTGCTTTGGATGGAGCTAGCACAGGGGCTGGGGCTGCAGGCGCGCGGCATCGGGTTTCCGGGGCATTTCATGCTCAAGGTCACGCTGCCCAAGGGGCAGGTGGTGATCGATCCGTTCACCGGCAAGTCACTGTCGCGCGAGGAACTGGGCGAACGCCTGGAGCCCTACAAGCGCAGCAACGGCTTGGTCGGCGACTTCGACGTGCCGCTGGGCCTCTACCTGCAGCCGGCCAGCTCGCGCGAGATCATCGCGCGCATGCTGCGCAACCTGAAGGAAGTGCACAACGCGCAGGAAGACTGGCAGCGTGTGATTTCCGTGCAGGACCGCCTGATCGCGCTGCTGCCCAGCGCCTGGGGCGAGTACCGCGACCGCGGCATCGCGCATGCCGAGCAGGGCAATACGACGCTGGCGGTGCGCGACCTCGAAACCTACCTGGCGAAGGCCGAGGACGCCCTGGACCTCGACGCCATCGCCGAGCGCGTCGCCGCACTGCGCCGGCTGGCGAACTGAAATGAGTGGCACCCAGGCCGGCGTGAGCCCGGCGCCCGACCTGGGAACGCTGCACGAATTCCATGGCGTGCAGCCCGTGCTGCCGGTGTCGGACGTCACCCGCGCCGCCCGTTGGTTTCGCGACGTGCTGGGCTTCGAGCTCGACTTCATCGCCGGCGAGCCGCCCAGCTACGCCCGCGTGAAGAAGGGTGACCGCAGCTACGGCGACCCGGTCTACCTGCGGCTGTGGCAGTGCAACGCGCGCGAGGCCAGGCCTTGGCGCGGCGAGATCGTGATCCACGTGGGCAAGGACATCGACGGCCTGCACGCCGCCTACGTGAAGCGCGGCGTGACGGTCATCGAGCCGCCCGTTTCTCAGCCCTGGGGGCTGCGCGAATTCGCGATCCGCGAGCCTGACGGCCATGTACTGCGCTTCTGCGGCTACCTGCCCTGAAACTCTCTATTAGGGAAACACAAAATTACAAATGGATCGACGCTTCCGTGTCGATCCGGCGTCCGCCCGTCCGACGTGTGAACAGGAGCGGGCAGTTTCCCAGGCCGCTTCACCACCCTCAACCTTCAGGAGAAACGACATGCGATTCATGATTCTGGTCAAGGCCAACGCCGATTCCGAAGCCGGCGTGATGCCCAGCACTGAAATCCTCACTGCCATGGGCAAGTTCAACGAGGAGCTGGTCAAGGCCGGCGTGCTGCTGGCGGGCGAGGGCCTGCACCCCAGCTCGAAGGGCGTGCGCGTGCGCTGCGAGGGCCCGACGAAGCGCACCGTCATCGACGGCCCCTTCGCCGAGACGAAGGAACTGTTGGCCGGCTTCTGGCTGTTCCAGTGCAAGTCGAAGGAGGAGGCCATCGAGTGGATCAAGCGCAGCCCCTTCCAGGAAGGCGAGATCGAGATCCGCCAGGTGTTCGAGGCCGCCGATTTCGGCGACTCCATGACCCCCGAGCTGCTCGCCCAGGAAGACCGCCTGCGCGCCGAGACCGAGGCCCGCACCAAGGCCGGTGGCTGACCCGGCCGAGCCGCGACACCGAAGGAGACACGCCATGCGATTCATGCTGCTGATGATTCCCCACGGGTACGAGAGCGCCGCGCCCGGCACCGCGCCCGAGGTCGAGGCGGTATCGGCCATGATGGCCTACAACGAGTCGCTGCAGAAGGCCGGCGTGCTCGTCAGCTGCGACGGCCTGCACCCACCCTCGATGGGCTCGCGCGTGAGCTTCAAAGACCGCAAGCCCAAGGTCGTCGACGGGCCCTTCGCCGAGGCGAAGGAGGTGCTGGGAGGCTTCTGGATCATCGACGTCCCCTCGCGCGCCGCCGCCATCGAATGGGCCAGCCGCTGCCCCGGCGGCGACAACGAGGTGATCGAGGTGCGCCAGATCCAGGAGATGGAAGACTTCCCGGCCGACGTGCAGGCGGTGGCCGGCGAATTCACCTCGATGCAGACGGTCAAGAAGCCCGGGGCATGAGCCAGGGCGGGGGCTGCGCCGACGGGGCCGCCATCCACCGCACCATCGAGGCGGTGTGGCGCATCGAGTCCGCGAAGATCATCGCCACCGTGGCGCGGATGGTGCGCGACGTGGGCCTGGCCGAGGAGCTGGCCCAGGACGCGCTGGTCTCGGCCCTCGAGCAATGGAGCGAATCGGGCGTGCCCGACAACCCAGCCGCCTGGCTCACGGCGGTGGCCAAGCGCCGCGCCCTCGACCGCCTGCGCCACCTGCAGCTGGCCGAGCACAAGGCCGGCGAGATCGGCCGCGAGCTCGACGCACAGCACGAGATGGCGCAGGACGACTTCGCGCAGGCCGTCGATGCCGCGCTGGACGACGACATCGGCGACGACCTGCTGCGGCTGGTGTTCACCGCCTGCCACCCGGTGCTGTCGACCGAGGCGCGGGTGGCGCTCACGCTGCGGGTGATGGGCGGCCTGAGCACCGACGAGATCGCGCGCGCCTTCCTCGTGCCCGAAGCCACTGTCGCCCAGCGCATCGTGCGCGCCAAGCGAACCCTGGCCGAGGCGCGCGTGCCCTTCGAGGTGCCGCGCCGGCACGAGCTGGAGACGCGGCTCGCCTCGGTGCTGGAGGTGATCTACCTGGTCTTCAACGAGGGCTACTCGGCCACCGCCGGCGACGACTGGATGCGCCCCTCGCTGTGCGAGGAAGCGCTGCGCCTGGGCCGCATCGTGGCCGAGTTGGTGCCGAAGGAATCCGAAGTGCACGGGCTGGTCGCGCTGATGGAGATCCAGGCCTCGCGCACCGCCGCGCGCATGGGGCCTTCGGGCGAGCCGGTGCTGCTGCTGGAGCAGAACCGCGCGCGCTGGGACCAGCTGCTGATCCGCCGCGGCCTCGCTGCGCTCGCGCGGGCCGAGTCGCTGGGCGGCGCGCTCGGCCCCTATGCGCTGCAGGCCGCCATCGCAGCCTGCCACGGCCGCGCGCGCACCGCCGGCGAGACCGACTGGGGCCGCATCGCCGCGCTCTACGACGCGCTGGCCGAGCTCGCGCCGTCGCCCATCGTCGAGCTCAACCGCGCGGTGGCGCTGTCGATGGCCTTCGGCGCGGCGGCGGGCCTGGAGGTGGCCGACGCGCTGCTGGACGAGCCCGCGCTCAAGGGCTACCACCTGCTGCCGGCGGTGCGCGGCGACCTGCTTTTCAAGCTCGGCCGCCTCGACGAGGCGCGCAGGGAGTTCGACCGGGCCGCCTCCCTCACGC
>CAJYQC010000085.1 GCA_913776885.1 uncultured Variovorax sp. | reverse complement strand
GGCCCTGGGCGGTGCTTCTGACCACCCCGCTGATCACGGCCGCCATCGTCTGGTTCACGCTGCGCTTCTTTCCCGGAGCCGCCCGCGCCGGGAAAGAAGCGCAGCGTGAACCAGACGATGGCGGCCGTGATCAGCGGGGTGGTCAGAAGCACCGCCCAGGGCCAGGCGCGGTAGAAGCGGTGGAACTGTCCGAAGACCCAGTCGCTGGCCAGCGTGAAGCCCACCACGAAGAGGCCCGCCGCAATGGCATAGCCCAGCACGATCGCGCGGTCGAGCCAGACGCGCCCGCTGGAAAGCTCGGCGCGCAGATGCTCGAAAAAGTCGGGTTCGCGGTTCATCGATGCCGGCCATTCTGGCACCGCAGGGGAATGCCGGCAGTCGCCTTGGGGCACAATCGAGGGTTCTTCTCAACCTTCTCCTCCATCCACTTATCAGGGGCAGTGCATATGGCATCGGTCAATAAAGTCATCGTCGTCGGCAATCTGGGGCGCGACCCCGAGATGCGTACATTCCCGAGCGGCGACCAGGTCGCGAACGTCACCGTGGCCACCACCGATCGCTGGAAGGACAAGCAAAGCGGCGAAATGCGCGAAGCCACCGAATGGCACCGCATCGTCTTCAATGGCCGCCTGGCCGAGATCGCGGGCCAGTACCTGCGCAAGGGTTCGCAGGTGTATGTCGAAGGCAGCCTGCGCACGCGCAAGTGGACCGACAAGGACGGCATCGAGAAGTACACCACCGAGATCCGCGCCGACCAGATGCAGATGCTCGGCAGCCGCCAGGGCCAGGGCGGCCCATCGGGCCCCAGCGACGACGACGGCTACGGCGGTGGCGGCGGCGGCTACTCGCAAGGCGGTGGTGGTGGCGGCGGTGGCGGCTACGCCCCGCGCGCACCTGCGGCCGCACCGCGCGCTCCGGCGCCGGCTCCGCGCCAGGCACCGGCCAAGTCGTCGTCAGGCTTCGACGACATGGACGACGACATTCCGTTCTGAAGCCGGCCTCGCCGGTTCCTGATCAAGGCAAAGGGCCTGCTCTTCGGTGAGCAGGCCCTTTTCGCTTTTCCGGGGCCTGCCAGCTAAGGCCTGCCCAGCGTCGCCAGCTTCTTCCTGGCCGCCTGCAGCAGGCCGCCGCGCTCGGCGGGCAGTGCCGCCTTGGTGTCGCCCAGCGCGATGATCTCGTGCACCGTGGGCGCGGAGAGCTTCGAGGCCAGCGGGTCGCGCGCGGGCATGCCGTTGATACGCGCGAGCGGTACGACGTGCACCTTGAGGTGTCTGCCCATGGATTTCGACAGCTTCCGGCAGGCCGCCGCCATGGCGGCTTCGTCGGGCACCAGTTGGCCGTGCGCGATCAGCAGTTCGATGGTGCCTTGCGCGTCCTCGCCCAGCACCAGGGCGCGCACGACCGAGTCCTTGAACTTGGAGCGCAGCATGGAGCGGATCGGCTCCGCCGCCGCGAAGGATCGCAGCGCGATGCTGCGCAGCTGGTCGTGGAAGACGAAGGAGCGGTCGATCCGGATGGCCTCGGGCTGATCCTCGCCCTTCGCGGCCTGCCGCTTCACGATGCCGCTGCCGACCAGATGCTCGACGGTGGCGGCGGCTTCGGGCTCTGCCAGCCGGGTCCGGCGTGCGAGCTCGGCGGTCGGGAGCCATTCATCGGCGGGCGCCGCATAGAGGACCGTGAGCAGCTTCTGTACTTCGGGGGAAAAAAGAAAATCCGCGGCGCTCATCCTTGCTCTGTTGCTGCTGACACGAAGCGCGCATTATCCGAGCCGCGCCCGCCATCGCGCGGCAACGAAGGACTGCGCCCATCTTCGCGCTGGCTGCTGCGCAGCCCCACCTGCATGCCGGTGCTCTCCTGCTGCTCGAGCAGCCACTGCACGACGCGCTCGGCACGCCTCACGCCGATGCCGCGCACCGGATACCACCAGGTCACGCCGGCGTCGTTGATGCGTTGGGCCAGCAGTTGCAGCGTGCCGAAGCCGGCCTGCGCGAGCCTTTCCGACAGGAGCGGGTCGAACCAGGCGGCGACGGCGTCGTGTGGCTGCGGCGCGTTTCCGCCGGATCGAGGAGGGGTGTCCATGGTTGTCTCCGCGCTCGGACCCGGCAGGCGCTCTGGCCCGCGTAGATTCCGCGCATGTGGTGGATCGGATCGGTTTGCTTTGCACGGTGCATGCCAATGGGCATGCGCGTTGATCCACAAGAGATTTCCCGGCGGGCGGGCGGATGCTGTAGCCGATCCAGACAAATGGGGTGCCTGATTTCCAGACATTTGTCTGATGGTCGATCAGGGTTTACTCGATCAGGAAGGCCGTTGCAGGAGCGGCTGCGGCTTCGCGAGGCATAGTAGCCGGCATGGACCTGCGCACCCTCCGCTATTTCATCGCCGTGCTCGAAGCCGGCAGCCTCTCCCGCGCGGCCGGGGCGCTGTACGTGGCGCAGCCGGCGCTCACGGCGCAGATCAAGAAGCTGGAAAGCGAGCTCGGCGTGCAGCTCTTCGAGCGCTCGCATGCCGGCGTCACGCCCACCTCGGCCGGGCTGCGCCTCTACGACGACGCGCGCCGGCTGCTCAGCGACGCCGATGCCATGCGCGAGCGCATCCAGCGCCTGCCGCAGGGGCCCGAGGGCTCGGTCACACTGGCGATTCCGTTCCTGCTCGCCTCGCTGCTGATGGGGCCGGTGCTGGCCGCGCTCAAGGAATCGCATCCGCGCGTGCGCGTCTTCGTGCTCGACGGCCTGAGCCTGACGGTGTGCAAGGCCGTGCTCGAGCGCCGTGCCGACGTGGGCATCCTGGTCGATACGCCGCCGCTGGAGGGCCTGCGCTGCAGGCCGATGGCGCAGGAGGGCATGTATTTCTGCGGGCGCGATGCCGATGGCCGCGTCGCCCGGCTGCTGCGCGCGGCGCCCGCGATGCGGCGGCGCCCGGCAAAAGGTGCTGCCGCGGCATCGCCGTACCCGGTGATCGATCTCGCCGACGCCGCCGCGCAGCCGCTGGTGCTGCAGTCGCGGCGCTATGCGATCAGGCAGTCGGTGGAGGCTGCGGCCAATGCGCGCGGCGTGCCGCTGAACATCGTGCACGAGCACGACTCCGCGCGCGTGATCCGCTCGCTCTACCTCAGCGGCGCCGGCTTCACCTTCGTGCCGGCCTGCGCGCTGAACGACAGCCCGGCGCCGCGCGAAGGCTGGCTGGTCGCGCGCGTCGTGAACCCGGAGCTCACGCGCGCATACACACTGGCCACTGCCGAGCGGCCGCTCGATGCCGTCACGCAGGTGGTGGTGGATGCGCTGGCATCGCAGGCGCAGAGCCTGATCGGCCAGGGCAAGTGGATGGCCGAGTGGATGATGCGCGGCTGACCGGGCGCGAGAAGGCGGCGGGCCATCAATTCCGTTGATGGCTCCGGATCAGCAAACAGTATTTCTCCTGCGGCGCCGCTTCTGGGACAGTGCCGTGAACCGCAAAGGCGGCACCCAGGAGACAAGCATCAATCCCCCATCCATTCCCCCAGGGCGCATGGTCGCCAACGTCGGCGCCCTCGTGGCGCGCAGCGCGCGCGCCAACGCCCATCGCGTCGCTGTGATGAGCCCCGCGCGCACGCTCACCTATGCGCAGCTGGAGCAGCGCAGCAACCGCCTGGCCAACGCGCTGCTGGGCCTCGGCCTGGCGCGCGGCGACCGCGTGGGCATCTACCTCGCCAACTGCGCGGAGATCGTCGAGACCGAGATCGCCTGCTACAAGGCCGGCCTGGTGAAGGCGCCGTTCAACTCGCGCCTGTCGCCGGGCGAAGTGGGCGAGATCGCCGCCAACAGCGAGGCCGCGATCATCGTCACCACCCGCGAGCGGGCCGAGAGCTTCCGTGCGCACATCCGCGGCGAGATGCCCCGCCTGCTGCTGCTCGACGGCGACGAAGCCACCGGCTACGAGGCAGCGCTGGCCCGGGCCAGCGACACGTTCACGCCGGTGGAAGTGCATGCCGACGAGCTCGCCGTGCTGCACTACACATCGGGCTCCTCGGGCGTGCTGAAGGCCGCGATGCAGACCTTCGGCAACCGGCTCGCACAGCTGCGCAAGTTCCTGATCCGCTCCGAGGGTATGCACGAAGGGCACGTCCTCGGCCTGGTGGGGCCGGTCACGCATGCCTCGGGCATGCAGATCGTGCCGGCGCTGTGCAGCGGCGTGACCATCCGCCTGTTCTCGGGCTTCGAGCCGGCGCGCTTCATCGCCGACATGCGCGCCGACCGCGTGACGCACACCTTCATGGTCCCGACCATGATCAACATGCTGCTGGGCGAGCTCGAAGGGCAGTACCGCCCGCTGCCCGACCTGCAGCGCCTGGGCTACGGCGCGGCGCCGATGGCGCCGGCGCGCATCCTCAAGGCCATGGACGTGTTCGGCCCCGTGCTCTCGCAGGGCTATGGCGCGGGCGAGACCACCTCGGGCGTGTGCGCTTTGACCACGCTCGATCACCTCCACGCGCGCGCCGCGCGGCCCGAGCGGCTGGCCTCGTGCGGGCGCCCGCTGCTCGAATGCGACGTGCGCATCCTCGACGACGACGGCTACCCCGTGGCCACCGGCGAGATCGGCGAGATCGTGGTCGGCGGCGAGGACATCTTCGCCGGCTACTGGCGCGCGCCCGAGCTCACGGCCGAGGTGCTGAAGAACGGCCGCTACCACACCGGCGACCTCGCACGCATGGACGAGGAGGGCTACGTCTACATCGTCGACCGCAAGAAGGACATGGTCATCAGCGGCGGCTTCAACGTGTATCCCTCCGAGGTCGAGGCGGTGCTGTTCCAGCACGAGGCGGTGCAGGAAGCCTGCGTGTTCGCGATTCCCGACGACAAGTGGGGCGAGTCGGTGGCGGCGCACGTGGTGCTCAAGCCCGGCCGCGCAGCCGACGGCTCGGCCATCGACGCCTTCTGCGGCGAGCGGCTGGCCGGCTTCAAGCGCCCGCGCCGCATCGAGTTCGTGGACGCGCTGCCGAAGAACCCCAACGGCAAGGTGATGCGCAAGGCGGTGCAGGCACCGTACTGGGCGGGCCAGGAGAGGATGGTGAACTGAGATGGATGCGACCACGACCACACCCGTCTCCACCTCCGCTCCTGCCTCCGCTGCTGCGTCTGCGCCGATCTTCGCGGGCCCCTTCGAGGGCTCGGAGCGCGCGGCCGAAGTCATCTCGCGCGTGCAGGCCTTCCTCAACGGCGAGCTGGCCGACCTCGCGCGCGAGCACGACGTCGACAGCGAGCGCGGCGCGCCCCGCGAACTGCTGCAGCGCGTGTGGAGGCGTTCGCGCGAGCTGGGCTTCTACGGCATGACGCTGCCCGAGAAGATGGGCGGCCTGGGCCTTTCCGTGCTCGACCACGCGCTCATCAAGGAAGCGATCTACGCCACCGGCTCGCCCTTCGCGCCGCACGTGTTCGGCGAGCTGAGCGGCCCGCCGCGCGTGGGTGCGCTGGCGCGCTTCGCGACGCCGTGGCAGATGAAGAACTTCATCGTGCCCGTGGCCGAGGCCGAGAAGGCCATCTGCTTCGCGCTGACGGAAGAGCAGGCCGGCTCCGACGCCGGCGCGGTGCAGACGCACGCGGTGCGCGACGGCGACGACTATGTCGTCAACGGCCGCAAGCGCTTCATCTCGGGCGCGCCCTTTGCCGACTTCGCGGTGCTGGTCGCCTCCACCGCCACCGATCCCGCGCAGCGCGAGGTGTCCGCCTTCTTCGTCGACCTGTCGGCACCGGGTGTGCGTGTGGAGTCGGGCTACAAGACCATGGCGGGGCAGTCGGGCACCGGCAACATCGTGTTCGAGAACGCCCGCGTGCCGGCCGCGAACCTGATCGGCGAGCAGGGCCGTGGCCTGGCGCTGGCGCTGGGCCGCATCACCGTCAACCGGCTGCTTCATTGCCCGGCGATGGTCGGCCTGGCGCAGGTGGCGCTGCGCGACGCGCGCGACTACGCGCTGCAGCGCAGGCAGTTCGGCCGCGCCATCGGCCAGTTCCAGGCCATCCAGCACATGCTGGCCGACATGGCGACCGAACTGGCGGCGGCGCGCGCGCTGATGATCCACACCGCCCGCCAGATCGACGCCGGCTCGGACGCGCGCGCCGAGGCCTCCATGGCCAAGCTGTTCTGCTCCGAGACCGCCTTCCGCGTGGCCGACCGCGCGGTGCAGATCCATGGCGGCGAAGGCATCGTGCAGGGCCGGCGCGTGGAGTTCCTCTTCCGCATGCTGCGCATGTACCGCGTGCTCACGGGCACCAGCGAGATTCAGCGCAACACCATCGCCAAGGAGCTGCTGGCGTCCGAGGCGGGTTGAGAAGCCGCAGCCCGCTCGAACAGGCGGGCAGAGAAACAAGAGAACAGAGACAGGAGACAAGACAATGACCGATCCGCATCGCCGCAAGCTGCTGGGGCACGCCCTGGCCGCCTTGCTTCTGCCCCTGGGCACGGGCCTCGCGCAGGCCGAGGAGGCGTATCCCAGCCGCCCCATCAAGTGGGTGCTGCCCTACCTGGCCGGCACCGGGCCCGACATCACCGCGCGCATCCTCGCCGAGGCCGTGGCGCCGGTCATCGGCCAGCCGGTGGTGATCGAGAACAAGGCCGGCGCGGCCGGCAACATCGGCGCGCGCATCGTCGCCAAGGCCCCGGCGGACGGCTACACCTGGATCTACTCGGCCGCGCCCATGGCCGCCAACATGCGCATGTACCGCAACCCGGGCTACGACGCGCTGAAGGACTTCCGCCACGTGATGCGGCTGTCGAGTTCCGACGTGGTGCTGATCGTCAACGCGAATTCCGACATCCACAGCCTTGCCGAGCTCGTGGCCAAGGCGAAGGCGCACCCCGGGCGGCTGGCCTACGCCTCCGGCGGCGTGGGCACGCCCTCGCATCTGGGCGTGGAAATGCTGCTGTCGGCCGAGAACGCCAGCGCGCTGCATGCGCCCTACAAGGGCGCGTCGGAGCTGGTCAACGCGGTGCTGGGCGATCAGGTCGCGTTCGGCATGCCGATCTTCGCGGTGGCCTACCCGCAGATCCTGGCGGGCAAGCTGCGCCCGCTCGCGGTGGCCGGAACCGCGCGCAACCCGATGCTGCCGCAGGTGCCTACGCTGGCCGAGCAGGGCGTGAAGGGGGCCGAACTCACCTCGTGGGGCGGCATCTCGGTGCCGGCCGGCACGCCAGAAGCGGTCGTGCAGCGCATCCGCGCGGCCTTCGAGAAGGCGCTCGCGCAGCCCAAGGTGGTCGCCGCGCTGCAGGACCAGGGGGGCAGGGTCGACATGCAGGACGGCCCGACCTACACGAGCGGCTTCACTAGAGAAATGGTATTCACCGAGACCATGATGAAGAGGGTGGGGCTCGAGCCTCTCTGACATCGCCGGGCGCGGCCATGACTTTGGGCACTTACGGTGCCCACAGGCGCCCCCTAGCATCCCGGGATGACAGAGACCGACAGGCCCTCATCCCCGGCACAGGAGACATCGCAGGACCGCGCCCGTCCCCGCGCGATCCTGGTCGTGGACGATCACGACCTGGTGAGGATGGGCGTGTGCGCGCTGCTGGAAGCCAACATGTCGGCCACGCCCATCGAGGTGCTGGAAGCCGGCAGCCTCGCCGAGGCGATGGCCGTCTACGAGGCCAACCAGGGCGCCATCGAGCTGGTGCTGCTCGACCTGGCCCTGCCCGACACCCAGGGCCTGAGCGGCCTCATGGCGTTCCGCGAGCGCCATCCCGCCGCGCGCATCGTGGTGCTGTCGGGCACCGGAACCACCTCGCTCGCGCAGGACACGCTCGCGCAGGGTGCGATGACGCTGGGCGCCTTCGCATACCTGCCGAAGTCGGCCACGCTGCGCGAGGTCGTGAGCTTCATCCGTGCCTGCGGCGTGCTGGGCGGCGATGCGGTGAACTACCAGCCGCCGGCGCCGCCCATGCCGGCCGACGCGTTGGCGCCTTCGTCCGGCAACGCGCGCCACAAGCTCACGAAGCGGCAGCTGCAGGTGCTCAACTGGCTGCTCGAAGGCAAGAGCAACCATGAGATCGCCGTGCTCGCCGAGATCAGCGAAGGCACCGTCAAGAACTATGTCGCGGGCATCCTTCTGCAGTTCGGCATGCGCTCGCGCGCACAGTTGATCAGCAGCCTGCGCTGAGCCGGAACCTGCGCAGGCACGCAGGCAAACGGGGCTCGATGAAGACCCCGAAGGGAGACCAGGGAAATGAAGAAGAACGATCCAGCCACTGGGCGGCTGCCTGTCGACGCCACCCTCGAGATGCGCGTGCTGCGCGAGCACGTGGCCTCGCTGTACGCGGGCCACACCACGGCCGTCGTGGCGCACATGGGCTTCGCCATCGGCATCGGGTGCTTCGGCTACTTCTTCGTCGACCCGGCGTTCAGGCTGCTGATCGTGGCGCTCATCACCGCGATCGTGCTGGTGGACCTGTACGCCATCGCCGCGCCGCGCTGGACGCCGCAGGTGCCGCTGGAGGAGACGCCGGTGTGGGCGCGCAGGTACGCCCGTATCGCCACCGCGATCAGCACCGTGACCGCGCCCAGCAGCCTCTTCCTCGTGAGCATCCAGAACTCGACGCTCACCACCTTCGTCACCGTGGTCATCATGGGCAGCTGGACACGCGCGGTGCAGGCGCGCTGGCCGCTGCGCACCGCGATGTTCGGCTACGGCATTCCGATGATGAGCGGGCTGATCATCTCGCTGGCCTGGTACGGTGGCGCGCTCAACTGGTTCCTGGCCGGCTTCGCCTTCGTGAACCTGGTGCTGACGCTGAGCGAGGGCGTCAAGCAGAACAAGCGGCTGACGGCCACGCTGATCCTGCAGTTCGAGAACGAGGCGCTCGCGGCCCAGTTGCGCGAGCAGATGGCGGCCACCGAACGCGCCAGCGCCGAGAAGACCCAGTTCCTGGCCGCCGCCAGCCACGACCTGCGCCAGCCCATGCATGCGATCGCGTTGTTCGGCGCAGCCCTGGGCAACACGCTGCGCCACCGGCCCGAGGCGCGCAACGTCGAGCGGCTGATGCGCGCGGTCAATGCGCTGGGCGCATCGCTGGACACCATGCTCGACATCTCCCGCCTCGACGCGGGCGTGGTCGAGCCGGAGCCGCATGCGCTGGCGCTCGACGAGCTGTTCCTCCCGCTGCACAACACCTTCTCGGTTCAGGCCGAGCGCAGGCGGCTGCAGCTGCGCGTGCGCGCAAGCGGCCTGTGGGTGCGCAGCGACCGGCAACTGCTCTATCGCATGCTCTCCAACCTCGTCGACAACGCCCTGAAGTACACCCGCCAGGGCGGCGTGACGGTGGTCGCGCGCAGCCGCGGCGAAAAGGTATGGATCGAGGTGCGCGACACCGGCATCGGCATCGCGCCCGAGCAGGCCGAACGGATCTTCGAGGAGTTCTACCAGGTGAACAACCCGGGCCGCGACCGCTCGCGCGGCCTGGGCATCGGGCTTTCGATCGTGCGCCGGCTCGGGCGGCTGCTCGGCCACGAGGTCGAGCTGCGCTCGCGCCCCGGCCGCGGCACGCGCTTCCGGATCACCGTGCCGCTGGCCGAGGCCGGCGATGCGCCGCGCGACGGCCTTCCGCTGCCGGACCACGAATCGCTGCTGCGCCATTTCTTCCAGGTTCCGGAACTGGGCGGGCGCGTGCTGCTGATCGACGACGAGGAGGACATCCGCGAGGCGATGACCGAGCTCATGCGCGCCTACGGCATCGACGTGGCGGCCGTGGCCAGCGAGGCCGAGGCGGTGGAATTGCTCCTGCAGCCCGATGCGGACTTGAACCCGGTGGCGCTGCTGATGTGCGACTACCGCCTGGCCGACGGCGCCGAGGGACTGCAGGTCGGGCTGCGCCTGCGCGAGCGCTTCGGGCTCGATGCGCCGATGCTGCTGATCACCGGCGAGACCGCGCCCGAACGCCTGCAGCGCGTGCGCGAGTGGGGCGTGCCGGTGCTCTTCAAGCCGGTCAGCGCGGCCACGCTGATGCAGGCCATTGACGAGCTGGTGCGCGTCGATGCGCAGGCGAGCGAGGCATGAGCCTGCCGCTTGCTCACTCAAGCTCTCACTTCGCGCCGGCGTGGCCCTGGTGCTGCGGAAGGTCGTCGGTGATCGTGAACCACGGCGCCTTCGAGCCCACGAAGATGTGCGCGCTCGGGCGGATGGAAGGCGCATCGACCAGCGTGCCCAGCGTGACGTGCACGTACCGCCCCTCGCGCACCACCGAGCACAGCAGCGAGCCGCACTTCGCGCAGTGCAGGTCGCCGGCGTCGGGCTTGCCGTAGATCGCGATGGCGTCCTCGCCCTGCGTGATGGCGAACCTGCTCCGCTCGATGCCTGCGAAGGGCTTGAAGGCCGAGCCGGTCGCGCGCCGGCAGTCCGTGCAGTGGCAGTTCAGCGCATAGGCGAACTCGTCCGCCACCTCGTACCGAACTGCGCCGCACAGGCAACTGCCGGCAAGCATGCTCATCCCGCCAGTCCCACGAACACGTTCTGCACGTCGTCGTTCGCGTCGATGGCCGCGAGGAAGCTCTCGACTTCCTCCAGCGCCTCGGCGCCCAGGCTCGCGGGATCGATCGGGTTCTTGGGCTTGTAGCCCAGCTTGGCCGACAGCACGGTGAAGCCCTGCGCGGGCAGGGCGCGGCTCACCAGGTCGAGGTCGGCGGGGTCGGTGAGGAAGACGGCGGGATGGTCTTCTCCAGCGGGTTCGAAGTCTTGCGCGCCGGCCTCGATGGCGGCCACTTCGGCATCGGCGTCGGGCCGGCCGGGCTCGGCCTCGATCATGCCGACGTGGTCGAAGTCCCACGACACCGATCCGGACGTGCCGAGCTGGCCCTTGCGGAACAGCACCCGCATCTCGGGCGCGGTGCGGTTCACGTTGTCGGTGAGGCACTCGACCATCACCGCCACGCGGTGCGGCGCGAAGCCTTCGTAGATCACGTGCTCGTAGTTGACCGATTCGCCCGTCAGGCCCGCGCCCTTCTTGATGGCGCGGTCGAGCGTGTCCTTGGGCATCGAGGCCTTGCGGGCCTGTTCCACCGCCAGCCGCAGGCGCGAGTTGGAGGCGGGGTCGGCGCCGTTGCGTGCGGCCACCAGGATTTCCTTGACGAGCTTGCCGAACAGCCGGCCCTTGGCGTTGGCGGCGATGTCCTTGTGCTTGGCTTTCCACTGGGCGCCCATGTCGTTTCCTTGAATGAATATGTGTTGCTTGCGGCCTTGTCTGGCTCTTTGGCAGAAAGAAAAGGGCTGGATGACCGGGAGGGGCGACTACTGTAGCCTTCTTCCCATGACCGCTCCACAAGACCACCCGCACGTCACGCCGTTCGAAGCAGGCAACGGCAACCAGACCGCCACCTGGGCCGAATGCATCGCCTTCTACGAGCGGCTGGCAGCGGACTTCCCCGGCGTGCTGCGTTGGAGCGAGATCGGCACCTCGGACACCGGCGTTCCCCTCCATGCCGGCGTGGTCACTTCGGATGGCGTGTTCGACCGCGAGACACTCAAGCAGCAGGGCCGGCCGGTGTTCTTCAACAATAACGGCATCCACCCCGGCGAGCCCGAGGGCATCGACGCCTGCATGGCGCTGGTGCGCGACTTCTGCACGCGGCCCGACCGGCTGGCGGCGCTGGGCCGGACGGTGTTCCTGTTCATCCCGGTCTACAACGTCGACGGCTGCATCGACCGCCAGAACACCTCGCGCGTGAACCAGCTCGGGCCGGAGTCCTTCGGCTTCCGCGGCAATGGACGGCACCTCGACCTGAACCGCGACTTCATCAAGTGCGACAGCCTCGCAGCGCAGGTGTTCAACCGCTTCTTCACCGCCTGGGACCCGGACGTGATGGTCGACACCCACACCTCCAACGGCGCGGACTACAGCTACACCATGACGCTGATCCCGACCCAGCCCGACAAGCTCGGCGGCAGGCTCGGCGCCTTCCTGCGCGAGAGCATGCTGCCCGCGGTCTACGCCGGCATGGAGCGGCGCGGCTGGCCCACCTGCCCGTACATGAACCTGCTGGCCGAGACGCCCGACGACGGCATCGAGGACTTCCTCGACCTGCCGCGCTTTTCCACCGGCTACGCCGCGCTGCACCACACCATCGGCTTCATGCCCGAGACCCACATGCTCAAGCCCTTCGCCGACCGCGTGGCCTCGATGCGGGCGCTGGTGGAGACGGTGCTCGACTTCGCCATCGCGAACGCGGCGCGCATCCATGAACTGCGCCGCGAGGCGAAGGCGCAGGCCGCGCGGCAGACGCGCTGGCCGCTGACCTGGCGCAACGACCGCAGCCGGCCCGCGCGCCTGCGCTTCAAGGGCTACAGCGCGGTCCGCACGCCCAGCCTGCTGGGCAGCTACGAGCGCCTGGCCTACGACCGCAGCCAGCCGTGGGAGAAGGACATCGTCCATTTCGACCGCTGCATCGAGGAAGCGACGGCCGCTGCGCCCAGGGCCTACCTCGTGCCGCAGGCATGGCGCGAGGCGATCGAGCGGCTGGCGTGGAACGGCGTCGAGCTGAAGCGGCTCGAGAAAGAACGGCTCTTCGACGCGGTGCGCGTCTATCGCATCCGCGGCCTGACTTCGCGCCCCAGCGCCTACGAAGGCCACATGTTCCACGACGAGGTGCTGCTGTCGGAAGGCACCGAGTCCTTCCAGGCGCGTGCGGGCGACGTTCTCGTCTCGCTGGACCAGCCGCAGGCCCGCTACGCGGTCGAGACGCTGGAGCCGCTCGCGCACGACAGCTTCTTCCGCTGGGGCTTCTTCAACAGCGTGCTGGAGAAGAAGGAGAACTTCTCCGACTATGTGTTCGAGGACACAGCGCTGCGCATGCTGCAAGACGAGCCCGGGCTGAAGCGCCTGTTCGAGCAGTGGAAGGCCGACAACCCCGACAAGCTTGGCGATCCGCAGGCGGTGCTGGGCTTCATCTTCGAGCACGGTCGGCGCCATGCGGAAGCGGGGTGGCGCCGCTATCCGGTCGTCGCGCTAATGGGGTAGGCGCGCTGCCGCGCGAAGGACAGCAGTTTTTTCCAAGTCCTGCTGGCGCGTGGCTCCTAAGCTGCGGTTCTTTCCATCCGATCTTTCCGGAGCAAACGACCATGCCGCGAACCAGCGACGCGCAGCACAACACAGAGACATTCCACCGACTGCACGCCGGCCCCGCGCCGCTGGTGCTCGTCAACGCCTGGGACGCCGCCAGCGCCCGCATCGTGGAGCGCGCCGGGGCCAGCGCCATCGGCACCACCAGCGCGGGCATGGCCTGGTCGCTGGGCTACGCCGACGGCGAGCGCATGTCGGTCGACGAACTGCTCGCTGCCTGCGCGCGCATCTGCCGCGTGGCGAGCGTGCCGGTGAGCGTGGACATCGAGAGCGGCTTCGGCGACAGCGCGCAGGCGGTGCGCGAAGTCGCAGCAGAACTGATCGGCATGGGCGCGGCCGGCATCAACATCGAGGACGGCACCCTGCCCGGTACGCGCGAGCTGGCATCGCCCGAGGTGCTGCGCGAGCGCATCGCGGCCATCCGCGGGCTGGATGCGCGCTTCTTCATCAACGCGCGTACCGACGTCTACTTCGTGCCATGGGAAGACCCGGTGGCGCGTTTCGAGGAGGCGCTGCGCCGCGCCAAGCTCTATGCGGCGGCGGGCGCGGACGGCATCTTCGTGCCGGGCATGTCCAGCCCTGAGGAGATCGCGCGGCTGTCGGGTGCGCTCGAGCTGCCGCTCAACGTGTACGCGGGCTATGCGGGTGCGCCGTCGGCCGATGCCTTCGCGCGGGCCGGGGCGCGGCGCATCAGCCTGGGCTGCGGGCCGCTGCAGTCCGCGCTGGGGCTGGTGAACCGCATCGCTGCCGAAGCTTTCGACCAGGGCCGCTTCGGCACGATGGGCGAGGGAATGCTGTCGGTCGGCGAGCTCAACGCGCTCTTTCCCGCCGCTGCCTGAGGCTCGCCTGCACCCCGTGCCTGCCAGGCGGCTTCGGGTACAGTGATCGCCCCTTGCCGCAGCCCAGCCCGTCAGAAACCGTCTCCTCGCACAGCATCCGCCTCGATGCGGTGACGCTGGTGCGCGGCAGCCGAACGGTGTTCGAGGGGCTGACGCTAGACCTGCAGGAGATGCGCATCGGCCTCGTCGGCGACAACGGCGCGGGCAAGAGCAGCCTGTTCCGCCTCATCAGCGGCCTCGACCAGCCGAAGCAGGGGCGCGTGGTGGTGCATGGCTGCGATACGCAGGCCGACCGCAGCCAGCTCGCAAAGCACGTCGGGCTGATGTTCCAGAACCCCGACGACCAGATCATCTTCCCGACCGTGGCCGAGGAACTGGCCTTCAGCCTCACCGCGCGCGGCGAGACGCGGCAGGCGGCGCGGCAGCAGGCACGCGAGTTCCTCGCGCGTCGCGGGCTGGAAGCCTGGGCCGGGCGCGCAGTGAGCGAGCTGAGCCAGGGCCAGCGCCAGCAGGTGTGCCTGCTGGCGCTGCAGATCAGCGAGCCGGCCACGCTGCTGCTCGACGAGCCCTTCGCCAGCCTCGACCTGCTGAGCCAGGCAAGGCTGGCCGCGCAGCTGGAAGACAGCGGCCACCAGATCCTGGTGTCCACGCACCTGCTCGAGCACGTCTACGGCTTCGAGCGCGTGCTGTGGCTCGAACAGGGCAGGGTGCGTGCAGACGGACCAGGCCGCGAGATCTGCGAAGCCTATGCCGAGGACGTGCGCGAGCGCGCGGCGGCCGAGCGGGGGCGCCATGCGTAGCCTCTATTCGGAACAGCCGACATGGCTGCATGCGATAGCGGCGTGGGTGAAGCTTGCGGTGCTGTCGGTGTGCGGCACGCTGCTGGTGCTGGTCGAGCGGCCCGCTCACCTGGCGGCGGCCTGCGCGGTGGTGCTGCTGGTGTTCGCATCGCTCGGCCGACCGGCGTGGCGGCGCGTGCGCATGCTGCTCGGCGTGGCCATCGCGGGCGGGCTGATCGTCGGCTTCCACTGGGCGATGGGCACCCCGCTGCTGGGCGTGGCGAGCGCGCTGCGCCTGGCCAGCGCGGCCACGCTCGCGCTGATGCTCACGCTCACCACGCGCTTCGAAGACCTGCTCGCGGTGCTCGAAGCGCTGCTGCATCCGCTGCAGCGCCTGGGCGTGCCCACGGAGCGGATCGCGCTCGGCCTCGGGCTGATGCTGCGCTTCGCCGAAAATTTCTACGTGCAGTGGCAGCGCCTCGACGACGCCTACCGCGCGCGCTCGGGCCATGGCGGCGGCCTGCGGCTGCTGGCGCCGCTGACCATCCGCACGCTGCAGACGGCAGAACGCGTGGCCGATGCGCTGGCCGCGCGGCTCGGGCGCTGAATCGATCTTCCTGTCTTCTCTTCTTTCTTTTCGAATTGCCATCGCCATGACCACCACTTCAGGCTCCCTCGCTTCCTCCCGCTCGCTGGCCTACATCGCGCTCTTCGCCGCGCTCATGGCGGTGTTCGGCCTGATCCCGAAGATCGACCTGCCGTTCGGCGTGCCGATCACGCTGCAGTCGCTGGGCGTGATGCTCGCTGGCTGCCTGCTCGGGCCGCGCCGGGGCTTCCTGGCGATCGCGCTCTTCTTGCTGGCGGTGGCGCTGGGCCTGCCGCTGCTGCCCGGCGGCCGTGGCGGCCTGAGCGTATTCGTGGCGCCGGCCGGCGGCTTCCTGTTCGGCTGGATGTTCGGCGCCTTCGCCTGCGGCCTGCTGATGCGCCTGGCGGCGCGCCGCATCGGCGGGGCGACGGGGCTTCCGCTGCTGGCGGCGGCCTTCGGCTCGGCGCTGGCCGGCGGGATCGGCGTGGTCTACGCCTTCGGCATCGTCGGGCTCTCGTGGATCGCCCACATGTCGCTGTCGCAGGCCGCGGTGGCCATGCTGGTGTTCATTCCAGGCGACCTCATCAAGTGCGGCATCTGCGCGATGCTCGTGCAGACGGTGATGCGCGGCATGCCGGCCTGGCGGCTGGACCGCGACTGAGCTTGCTCAGGCCCCGCCGCCGCGGGTGAAGACGGTGTCCGAGAGATAGTCCTTGCGCGGGCCGCGCACGACATGGCGGATCGTGAAGGAGCCGTCCGGCAGGAATCGGTAGCTGCTGTCGTAGGTGTCGGGCGTGCACAGGTGCGTGGCAGACCCGGCGAGCGCGTCGCCGTCGCGCACGATCGCGATGGCGTGAAACAGGCGCGGCGGCGTCTCGGCGAAATGCACCACGAAGCCGCTGGGCGCGCGTTCGAAGACGTATTCGCGGTGCCCGTCGAACTCCCTGCCGTCGGGCAGGCGAATGCGGCCTTCCTCGCGGTACTTCAGCATTCCCCCGGTTTCCAGCGCCGTGAACCTGGCGACGCCGCTCATGGTGGCCTGCCCTTCGATGGTGCGCTGCAGGTGCCATTCGCCCATCAACCGGTCGAACACGGTGTCGGGGCTTCCCCAGGTGGGCATGGAGGGTGAGGGCGCAGCGGCCGGTTCGCTCATGCAGGAACTCTACGACAGGCGCTGATCCGTGTGTCTGCCGGTTGATTGTTTCCGTGGCGTGAACACCGCGGTTCCATTGTCTAAGGGTTTTTACCTAGATAACGGGCGCACAATTCTTCCCATGGACCAGCCCTTCAGCTGATCCAGACCAAGAACCAGAACCCGAATTAATTGAAGGACACATCCAAATGACCGCCTCGAAGCTCCTCTCCGCCGTTTCCCTCGCCCTGCTGGCCGCTGCCGGTGTCGCCCACGCCGAAACCTATGAAGGCGTGCACCCGCTGACCTCGGCCGCCAGCCGCGCCGACGTCGCCAGCCAGGCCGTGGTCGCCGCGCACAGCGCCAACCCCTACGCCACCGGTGCCAACGCCGGCCCGGCCCCGGTGATCGTCTCGACCGCCAGCCGCGCTGCCGTCCGTTCCGAAGCCGTGGCCGCCGCCCACAGCGCCGACCCGTACGCCGAAGGCGCTTCGTCCGGCGTGGCCCCGATCGTGGCCAGCTCGGTGGACCGCGCCGCGGTTCGTGCCGCAGCCCGTGCCGCCGCCCACGGCGACGCACTGCCGCTGTAATCCGCTGCAGAGCTGTAGAGCTTTAGAACCTGAAGGCCGGGCCGTGCGAAATGCATGGCCCGGCCTTCTTGCGTCTGACTTGCCGTATCAGCGCTCGGGCAGCAGTCGCAGCGGTGCGACGAGGATGGGCGGCCAGCTGCCGTCCGGCACCTCGTGCAGTTCGACGGACCACCGCGCGGCGTCGAGCCCGGCCTCCGCGCGCAGCTCGCAGGCATAGAAAACCCGGCGGCCGCGTGCCCCTTCGCGGAAGGCGACGGCTTCGCAGCAGCACTCGCCGGCCGCATCGACAGTGCGGTGCCGCATCAGGCGCATGGCGATGCGCTCAGGCGCCACCGTGCGCTCGCCCTCTTGTGCGGCCGGCACCGTGGCGCCCAGTCGCAGTTCCAGCGGCTCGCCCACGCGAAAGCCTTCGCCGCGCTCCAACGACAGGCCTTCCAGCGCCATCCGCACCCGGCGGCGTTCACGCAGCCTCGTGACGACGGCCAGCACCGCCAGCACCGAGAAGATGCCGAAGAACGGCAATCCCACCAGCATCCAGAGCCATTGCCAGCCGCCGGCCAGCGACCAGCGCATCGCCTGCAGGCCGAACACCGCCATGAACACCAGTACCGCCAGCGCGACCAGCCAGGCGAGCCAGTCGGCTGCGGATCTCGATGCGCGCTCCAAGGCCGGCGGCGTGGCGGATGTCCACGTGGTGGGCAGCTCTGCGTCGGAGGGCGGGGCGGGAAAGGAGGGCTGGGCCATGTAGAGCCGCCGAGCATAGCCAGCCGCGCTTCGCGGGCCGTCCGGCATGCCGGCCTGCGCCTTTCGGCGCATTGCCTTGGCCTGAGCCATCCTTCATGATGGTGCGGTGCGAAAGGGTGGGCAAGGCTTCATGCTTTTGCATTAATGCGCCATGGTGGTGCGCCCGGGTGAAAATACCAGCACGCTTCCGCCAGGAAAAAAGAAAGCATGACCCGCTGCCGCCGAGGCGGCAGCCCAACACGCATGGCACTCACACTCGACCCCGAAGACACGCGCGGACGCATCCACGACCTGGTGTGGAGCGGCTTTCATCCCGATGCCGATGTCGAGTGGATGATCACCGACGAGTACCTCGACCCCGACGAGCTCACCTACGAGGACCGCGCCTGGGTCAAGGCCGAGGCCGCCAGCGCATGCGCTGCCAAGCGCGCCGCCGAGGCCGAGTGGCCCGAGCAGACCGAATACGACGGCCTCGAAGCCGTGTTCGCCCAGCTGCGCAGCGAGAAGATCATCGCGCTGCACCGCGCCGGCAACACGCTCGCCGACGGCCACGACGACGTGCGCGAGGCGTGGCGCGCCGCGGGCCGCATGGAATCCGGCATCCGCGGCTGCTGCTTCTATCACGCACAGGATCTCGAACGGGCGGTGCGCACCGGCCGCCTGCACCTGGCCTTCAGCGGCGGGATGATTCCCGAGATCGAGCAGCGCGAAGCCAACACCATGGCCGTGGGCCGCCGCATCGTCGAGCTGCTTCATGCGGCCGGCTTCGGCGTGCAGTGGAGCGGCAGCATCGACGAGCGCATCGAGGCCGACCTCGGCCAATGGCGCAAGCGAGGCCCCTCCGCGTGAGCGTGCAGGCCTGGCAGCCGCCGCGCCGCATCGACGCGATCGACTTCTGGCTGCGCTCGAGGCTCCTGGCCACCGCCCATGCACTGCGCGAGACGCTGCGGCCCTCGGCCCGCCGATGGACCGGAGGCAGCAATGCACTGGCCGATGCGCCGGTGCTCGCCCACTGCCGCACACCCCTGTGGACCGACGGCCGCGCCGAGGAATTCCCGCTCGTGGCCGGCAAGGTGCAGAACCTGCGTGTCGCGCGCCGCGCCTTCGATGCCGTCGAGGTGCCGGCCGGCGAGGTCCTGAGCTTCTGGCGCCAGCTGGGCAGGCCCGCCGCATGGCGCGGCTTCGTGCAGGGGCGCGAGCTGCGCGGCGGCTGCGTGGTGCCGACGCTGGCCGGCGGGCTGTGCCAGCTGTCGAACGCGCTCGCCACCGTGGCGTCGCGTGCGGGCTTCGAGCTGGTGGAGCGGCACGGGCACACGGCGCGCATCGAGCAGGCCGGCGAGGCGGGTGCTGATGCCGTCGACGCTACCGTGTTCTGGAACTACATCGATCTGAAGGTGCGCGCCAGGCACGCGTGGCGGCTCGAAGTGGAGCTGACCGGCGCGGAGCTGGTGCTGCGCATCCGCGGCCGTGGCACACCGTCCGCGCCTTTGGTGCCCGTCACGATGCGTCGCGCGAAGGAAGACGCGAGCATTCCGCTGCCCGTGGCGCGCGGCTGCCTCAGCTGCGACCAGACCGCCTGCTTCCGCCATCGCCCGCAGGTCGATGCCGGCCCGCAGGGCCTCACCGTGGCGCTGCTCGACACATGGGCGCCGGAATTCGCGCGCTACCTGCGCGAGGCGCATCCGCACGCGCAACGCATGCAGCCGGTGCCGATGCGGCTCGCGTTCTGGCGCCGGCCCGCGACGGGCTGGCATCGCGAACCGGCGGCCGTGGCCCCGCAGGCGCCGTGGGTCGCGAGCCTGCGGCGCGCGCTGTGGCGGCGGCTGTGGGCCCGGCAGGCGGGACGGCGGCAGGCCAGCCTGATAGACGGCCAGCGCTGGCTCGCGCAGGCTTTCGCGGCGCGGCTGAAGCCGGAGCACACGCAGCTGGTGGTCGATCAGCCGCTGCTGCCGCACCTGCAGCGCCTCGGCGCGCTCGATGGCCGAAGCGTCGTCGTGCTGGCAGGCGTGCTGCCGATGGCCGACATCGAGCGGCGGCTCGACGAAGCCTCCCGGCGCTGGCCCGATGACGCCACCCTGCGCGACTTCCGCGCCGATGCGTCGCTGGTACGTGCGGAGTCGATGGCGCTGGCGCGCGCCTCGGACATCGTCACGCCGCATGCCGAAGCCGCGCGGCAGTTGGCGGTGCGGGCTCCGCAGGCGCAGTTGCGGCGGCTCGAGTGGGTGCTGCCTCCGGCCGAAACCGTTGCCCGCACGAATTGCGATCTCCCGCTCGTCGTCTTCGCCGCGAGTGCATTGGCACGCAAGGGCGCGCGCGAACTTGCCGCAGCGCTGCAGGGTTGGACGTGCCGGCTGCGCGTGCTGGGTTCGGCTTCGGACGATGCGCGGCTCTGGCAGGGCATCCGCGATGTCGAGCACATGAACTGGCAGGGCGACTGGCTTGCCGGCGCCGCCGTGGTCGTGCTGCCCGCACATGTGGAGCACGCGCCGCGCGCGCTGCTGCGTGCCGTGGCCGCGGGCGTGCCGGTCGTCGCATCGACGGCATGCGGCCTTGGCGCACTGCCGGGCGTGCGCGAGATCGCGCCCGGCGACGTGGAGGCGCTTCGCACGGCGCTTCACGCGGCCTGTGCTTCCTGAGCGAAAAGGAGAGGAACGGACGTGGCATCGACAGAACAGGCGCGCGCGGCGCTGGCCCCACACGGCGCGCTTGAGCCGCAGCTCGCCGCCGACCATTGGCGCGGCGAGATCCCGCTGCCCGAAGCGATTGCCGCCTTCTACGCGCAAGTCGGCCCGCTGGGCGACTGGATCAACGAGCGCGTGGGCCATGCGGGGCTCACCATCTCCACCGCCGGCAACCCGTTCAGCATTCCACCGCTTTCGCGGCTTTGGCAATTGCAGGCCGGCTATCGCTGGCACGGCATCACGCTCGAGCGCCTCGCCTCCTGGCCCGGCCACTGGCTGGTGGTGGCCGACCAGGGCGGCGATCCTTTCGTCTTCGACCTGCGCAGCGGCGCGATACAGTTCGCCCGGCATGGCGCGGGCGCATGGCAAGACGACGAGCCTCTGTTCGCAGACATCCTCGAGATGGCCGCGTGCCTCGGCACCATCGGCCAGGTCTGGGACGAGGCGGGCGACGACATCTTCATGGACGACTTCTCGGTGGATCCGGTGCATCGCGCGCGCCTGATCCAGCGGCTTGCGCCGCTGGTGGGTGCCGAGCGGGCGGAGGGTGTCGCAGACGCCTTCGATTGGTAGCGGGCCGAGGGGCGCGGCAGAAAGAAAAGTAGGGAGCAGTTTTTCAGACATGACCATCGATCTCCAGACGCTCAAGTGCGGCGAATGCGGCAGCAGCGTGCTCAAGCGCAGCGGCCTCAACGAATACACCTGCGAGCACTGCGGCTCCGTCACGCTGGTGGAAGACAACGTCTCCGACCGGCTGGAGCGCGTGCTCAACCAGGTGAAGAATGAAGCCGGCCGGCGGCTTGCGGCCGAGGAGGCGAGCAGGCAGGCGCTCATGATCCGCAGGCTCGGCATCGCGGCGGGCGTGGCGGTGGCCGCGGTGTTGCTCTTCGGCGTGATCGCGGTGTTCCTCGGCAACCGGAATGCCGACTCGCGCGCCGCTTCGCAGCGCGTGGCCGCCATCGACCGAACCATTCCCGTCGAAGGCCTCAAGCTCGACGAGCCGCGCCAGGTGCTCGTGGGCAGCGGCAGCTCGGCCAGCCCCAAGCTGCTGGTGGTGGCGCGCAACGAGACGGGCAAGCCGCTGTCGCGCGCGGGCATCCGCGCCGTGTACTACGACGGCGAGAGCAAGCTCGAGGAGCGCAGCGAGACGCTTCCGGCGGGCGTGCTCGAGCCCGGCGAAAGCGCTCCCGTGCTGGTCGACATGCCCAGCGGCAAGAACGTCACGCGGCAGGAACTGCGCGTGCAGAAGCTGGCCGAGCCCTACAAGGCGGTGAAGGGGCCGCGCATGATGTTCTCGCGTGCGCGGCTGGTGCAGCAGGGCGACCGGGTGCGGCTGGTGGGCCGCATCGTCAACGACCGCAAGGACGCCGTGCTCGGCGGCTTCGAGGTGCTGGCCACGCTGTACGACGACGCGGGCCAGGTGATCGGCTTCGGCCAGGGCTACGGGCAGGCCAACGAGATCCAGCCCGGCGGGCGGACCTCGGTGGACGTGAGCATCTCGCGCTTCGGGCGTGCTGCGGCCATCGCCGCGTGGGATTACCGCATCGGCTACAGCCTCGTCGAGGCTTCGGGCGGGCGCACGCCGGTGCTCAACGCGGAGCGCGTGGTGCGCACCGCGGGCGGACCGGAGAGCTTCAACCCGGAGCTGCGCCTGGGCACCGACGACCTGCTGGCCGACGACAGCGAGCGCTTCGACGAGAAGCAGCTCGAGCTGCTGCCGCTGGTGGACGGGCGCAACAACATCCAGCAGCGGCTCTTCCTGGGCGAGCTGATCAACCAAAGCCCCGACGCGATAGTGCTGGCGCCGGGCGGCGTGATCTCGCGCTTCAGCGGCAGCAGGCAGCATGGCACCACCACCATTTCGGGGCTCGCGTACCTGTACCCCGGCGAGCGCTTTCCCATCTACCTGGAGCCGCAGGACATGGAGCGCTTCACCGACACGCGCATCGAGTGGAAGCCGATGCGCCGTGCGGCGCTGCCGGGTCCGCGCAAGCCGCTGGAGGTGAAGGTGACGGGCACCAAGGCCGGGATCGGCAGCGTGCTGCTCAATTTCAGCCAGCGCTTCTCATACAAGTACGTGGTGGTCAGCGGCAGCGTGACGAACCCGGGCGCTGGCATCGTCGGCAAGGTGCGGCTGTGGGTGAGCCTGCGCGACCGCAACGGGCAGCTCACCGGCTTCAAGCTTGTGGACAACCTGCCGGCCATCGCGCCGGGAGAGAGCGTGCCCTTCCAGGCGAGCGTGGAGCAGAACGGCCGCGACTTCGCCAGCGTGACCACGCTATACCAAACCGAATAGCCCCTGCGGCGACGGAAATGAGCGCTTCGCGCCATGATCGCGCCCATGATTCCGTTCTCCATCCTCGACCTTTCCCCGATCACCGAGGGCAGCGACGCCGCGCAGTCGTTCCGCAACTCGCTCTCGCTGGCGCAGCATGGCGAGAAGCTGGGCTACACGCGCTACTGGCTGGCCGAGCACCACGGCATGCCCGGCATCGCGAGCGCGGCCACCGCGGTGCTGCTGGCCTACGTGGGAGCGGGCACATCCACCATCCGCATCGGCGCCGGCGGCGTGATGCTGCCGAACCACTCGCCGCTGGTAATCGCCGAGCAGTTCGGCACGCTGGAGTCGCTCTACCCCGGGCGCGTCGACCTCGGCCTGGGGCGCGCTCCCGGTTCCGACCAGCGCACCGCGCGGGCCCTGCGGCGCAACCTGGAGTCGGACGCCGACCAGTTCCCGCAGGACGTGATCGAGCTGATGGACTTCATGTCGAAGAACCCGCAGCAGCCGGTGCGCGCGGTGCCTGGCGCCGGGCTGGAGGTGCCGGTGTGGATCCTCGGTTCGAGCACCTTCGGCGCGCAGCTGGCCGCTCACCTGGGCCTGCCCTATGCCTTCGCCTCGCACTTCGCGCCGCAGCAGATCATGCAGGCCATCCAGATCTACCGCGAGACCTTCAGGCCCTCGGCGCAGCTGCAGAAGCCGTACGTGATGCTGGGCTTCAACGTGTTCGCGGCCGACACCGACGAGGAGGCCGAGTTCCGCGCCACCTCGTGGCAGCAGGCCTTCGTGAGCCTGCGCAGCGGCCGCCCGGGGCGCCTGCCGCCGCCGGTGGAGGGCTACCGCCAGAAGATCGGTCCGGCGGAGAACGCGCTGCTCGACTCGGTGCTGTCGTGCTCCGCAGTCGGTTCGGTCGAGACGGTGAAGAAGGGCGTGGAGGCCTTCGTCGCGCGCACCGGCGCCGACGAACTCATGATCACCTCGCAGGTGTTCGACCACGCGGCGCGGCTGCGCTCCTACGAGCTGCTCGCCGGGGCTTTTCAGTAGGCTCGCCCCCCGGACTGCTTCGCGCACTTCGTGTCGCGTGCGCCGTTCCCCTGCCGGGGGCAGCACCTGAGGCCCGGCACAGCCGGTTCCTCGGTGCTCCACGACAAAGCCGGGTGCCGCTCGGCTGCTATGCCGCCCGCTTGCGGGCTTCCTCGTCGACGAGGTCCTTCTTCGAGAGCTTGCCCACTGGCGTCTTGGGCAGCTCGGCACGGATCTCCAGCGCGCCGATCATCTCGTGCTTGCCCAGGCGGTTCTTCAGGAATGACTTGAGCTCGTCGAGCGTCAGCTCGGGCGTGCCGTCCTTGAGCTTCACGAAGGCCTTGGGCGACTGGCCGCGGTACTCGTCGGGGATGCCGATCACGCAGACTTCGGCCACCGAGGGGTGCTCGTACACCGCCTCCTCCAGCACGCGCGGATAGACGTTGTAGCCGCCGCACAGCAGCATGTCCTTGGTGCGGTCGACGATGTAGAGGTAGCCGTCGGAGTCCATCTTCGCGACGTCGCCGCTGCGGAAGTAGCCGTCGGGCGTCATCGAATCGGCCGTGGCCTTGGGGTTGTTCCAGTAGCCCTTCATCACGTTCGGGCCCTTGATGCAGAGCTCGCCTGCTTCGCCGAAGGTGGTGACGTCCTGCGCCGGATCGTCCAGGCTCACCAGCTTGATGCGCACCTGCGGCAGCGGCATGCCGCACGAGCCCGCCTTGCGCAGGCCGCGCGCGGGCGTGAAGGTGCCCACGGGCGAGGTCTCGGTCATGCCCCAGCCTTCGTTGAGGTGGCAGCCGGTGAGTTCGAAGAAGCGCTGCTCCACCTCCACCGGCAGCGGCGCGCCGCCCGAGCCGCAGAACTTGAGCGAGCGCAGGTCCATTTCCTTGGCCTTGGGGTGCGAGAGGATCGCGGTGTACATCGTCGGCACGCCGGGGAACACGCTGATGCGGCTGGCGGCGAGCTCGCTCATCACCGCGTCGACGTCGAAGCGCGTGTGCAGCACCAGCGCCGCGCCCAGGCGCACGCCGAGCAGCATCGCGGCGCTGAGCGCGAAGATGTGGAAGAGCGGCAGCACCACCAGGAAGCGCTCCTGGCCCTCGGCCAGGATGGGCGGCTCGCCGCGGGTCGATTCGTAGTACTGCGCCGAGGCTGACGTGAGGTTGGCGTGCGTGAGCATCGCGCCCTTGGGCAGGCCGGTGGTGCCGCCGGTGTACTGCAGCACCACGATCTCGTCGGCGAGGTCGCCCAGCGGATAAGTCTCGTGCGTGCCTTCGCTTTTCAGCAGGTCGGTGAAGCGCACATGCCGGTCGTTCACGGGGACCGGCGCGATCTGGCCGGCGCCCTGCAACTGGGCCTGCACCTTGTCGCCCATCGCGCCGTAGTCGCCGAGGCTGCCGACCACCAGCGTCTTCAGGCGGGAGCTGTCGAGCAGGCGCGCCATCTGCGGGTAGAGGGTGACGAGGTCGAGCGTGACGAGGATGTCGGTGCGGCTGTCCTCTATCTTGTGGGCCAGCACGCGCTCGGCGTCCAGCGGCGAGTAGTTGACGACCGTGCCGCCGGCCTTCAGCACCGCGAAGAAGGCGATCGGGTAGTGCGGCGTGTTCGGCAGGTAGAGGCCGACGTGCACGCCGGGCTTCACACCGAGGTCCTGCAGGCCCTTGGCTGCGCGCTCGACCGCGGCGCCGAGCTCGCGGTAGGTGAGGGACTGGCCCATGAATTCGACTGCCGACCGGTCGGGCCAGCGCTCGACGGCCTCGTCGAGCATCTGCTGGACCGGTTTGACGGGCAGTTCGGCGTCCCAGCGCATGCCCTGCGGATAGGCGACGATCCAGGGAGTGCTGTCGCCGAAGGATGCGTCGGGGGATGCCGGGGAAGTTGGGGAAATTGGGGAAATTGGGGAAATTGGGGAAGCCGGGGAGGGGGTGGCCATGCGTCTTGTCTCCGCTGGTGTCGTTGCTGCAAATCGCCGGGCGGAGCTGGGCCGCCTTCGTCCGGAGGCACTTTAGCGCCGGCCTTCGCAAGGGAGAGCCGCGGGCTGACAAACCGGCGACACGGGTTTTCCCGATTTCCCACACGCCGCAGGCCCCTTGCGCGGGGCTGGGACAATAGGGGGCTTATGGCAAAGCATCGGATCGTTGTGGGACTCAGCGGCGGAGTGGACTCCGCGGTGACGGCGCACCTGCTCAAGCAGCAGGGGCACGAGGTGGTCGGCATCTTCATGAAGAACTGGGAAGACGACGACGACAGCGAGTACTGCTCGTCGAACATCGACTTCGTGGACGCCGCCAGCGTGGCCGACGTGCTGGGCATCGAGATCGAGCACGTCAACTTCGCGGCCGACTACAAGGACCGCGTGTTCGCCGAGTTCCTGCGCGAGTACAAGGCCGGCCGCACGCCCAACCCCGACGTGCTGTGCAACGCCGAGATCAAGTTCAAGGCCTTCCTCGACCACGCCATGCGCCTGGGCGCCGAGAAGATCGCCACCGGCCACTACGCCCGCGTGCGGCTGAACGAGGCCACCGGCAGGCACGAGCTGCTCAAGGGGCTCGATCCGTCGAAGGACCAGAGCTACTTCCTGCACCGCCTGAACCAGGCGCAGCTGTCGAAGACGCTGTTCCCGGTCGGCGAGCTGCACAAGACCGAGGTGCGCCGCATCGCCGAGGAAATCGGCCTGCCCAACGCCAAGAAGAAGGACTCGACCGGCATCTGCTTCATCGGCGAGCGGCCGTTCCGCGAGTTCCTCAACCGCTACATCTCCAAGGAGCCGGGCCCCATCAAGGACGACCGCGGCCGCAAGCTGGGCGAGCACCAGGGGCTGAGCTTCTACACGCTGGGCCAACGGCAGGGGCTGGGCATCGGCGGCGTGAAGGAAAAGGGCGCGCAGCGCGGCTCGGGCGACCATTCGCCCTGGTTCGTGGCGCGCAAGGACGTCGAGAAGAACACGCTGTGGGTGGTGCAGGGGCACGATCACCCGTGGCTGCTGTCGTCGGAATTGAAGGCGGACGACGCGAGCTGGATTTCCGGCGAGCCGCCGGTGCCGGGCGCCTATGGCTCCAAGGCGCGCTACCGGCAGGCCGACGCCGAATGCGAGATGGAGGTGGTGGAAGGCGGCTCGGACCCGTGCGTCTTCGGCTTGCGCTTCGGCGATCCGCAGTGGGCGGTGACGCCGGGGCAGTCGGCCGTGCTCTACGACGGCGAGCGCTGCCTGGGCGGCGGCGTCATCGTCTGACGGGCCTCTCAGCTCAGGGCGCCGATCGAACCGATTCGTCGACGTAAACCACGTCGAGCGGGTGGCGCTTGCCGGCCAGGT
>CAJYQC010000084.1 GCA_913776885.1 uncultured Variovorax sp. | reverse complement strand
GACTCCGGCGGATGAAGCTCTTATCGAAACGACTCTGTCTCGCCGCGCTGGGCATGGGCGCCGCGCTACTGCTAGTCACCGCCTGCGGCGGCGTGCGCAAGACCAAGGTGCCGATGACGACCTCGCTCGAAAAGAGCAGTTGCGCGCGCGGCAACGTCGACACGCTGCTGGTGATGCTCCCCGGCGCCTACTCGACGATCGACGAATTCGAGCGCGAGGGCTTCGTGCGCGCGGTCGGCGAGAACCGCATCGCGGCGGACGTGATGCTGGTCGACTCCCATCTCGGCTACTTCAACGACAAGAGCGTCCTCGACCGGCTCAGCGCCGACGTGGTGACACCGGCGCGCAGCCAGGGCTACCGCCACATCTGGTTCGTCGGCATTTCCCTGGGCGGCTTCGGCGGCATGCTCTACGCGCAGACGCATCCCGGCGACCTCGCGGGCCTGGTGACGATCGCGCCCTACCTCGGCGAGCGAACGCTCTCCACCGACATCGCCAATGCCGGCGGCCTCGCCAGATGGAAGGGGCCGCTGGTCGATCCGGCCGCGGCAAATCCGCGAACGCCCGACGAGACGCAGCTGTGGCAATGGCTGCGCGGCTATGCGGGCTTCACGAACACAGCGGGCGCCCGGCCCCCGCTCTACCTGGGCTACGGCCTCGACGACCGCTTCGCCTTCAGCCACCGCCTGCTGGCCGGCGTGCTGCCGCCAGAGCGCGTCTTCACGACCGAGGGCGGCCACGACTGGCCCGAGTGGAACCGGCTCTGGCGCCGGATGCTTCCGACATTGCCGCTGCCGGGCTGCCCCGGCTGAACGTTGATCGCGCTGAATTCGGCTCAGTTCGGCCGCAGGCGCAGCAGCTTGCCGTCGGCCTCGTCGGTGAGCACGTAGAGCAACCCGTCCGGGCCCTGCTTCACGTCGCGGATGCGGGCGCGGCCCTCCGCCAGCAGCTTGTGTTCTGCCACCACCTTGCCGCCCTTGATTTCGATGCGGTCCAGGTAGCCGAACTTGAGCGAGCCCACGAACAGGTTGCCCTTCCAGGCTGCGCCGTAGCGGTCGCTGGTCAGGAAGGCCATGCCCGACGGCGCGATCGATGGCACCCAGTAGTGCAGCGGCTGCTCCATGCCGTCCTTGGCCGTGATGCCGTCGCCGATCTTGCCGCCGCCGTAGTTCTCGCCGTAGGTGATCACGGGCCAGCCGTAGTTGCGACCGGCTTGCGGGATGTTGATCTCGTCGCCGCCTTGCGGGCCGTGCTCGTTCATCCAGAGACGGCCGTCGGGCGCGAGCGTGGCGCCCTGCCCGTTGCGGTGGCCGTAGCTCCAAATCTCGGGCAGCGCGCCTGGCTTGCCGACAAAGGGGTTGTCCCTGGGCACCGAGCCGTCCTTGGCGATGCGCACGATCTTGCCAAGATGGTTGTCGAGCTTCTGCGCGTCTTCCTTGCGGCTGAAGCGGTCGCCCAGCGTGAGAAAGAGCGTGCCATCGCGCACCTCGACGATGCGGCAGCCGAAGTGGGCGCGGCTAGCAACCTTGGGCTGCTGGCTGAAGATGATCTTGAGTTCCTCGAGCTTCGTGCCGTCGGCCGACAGGTTGGCGCGGGCCAGCGCGGTACTGTTGGCCGAGCCGCCCGCATCGGGTTCGGAGAAGCAGAAATACAGCGTCCGGTTCTTCTCGAAGCCGGAGTCGGCCAACACGTCGAGCAGACCGCCCTGCCCGCCCGCCGCGATGCGAGGCAGCCCCGCGATGGCAGGGCCGACCTTGCCGTCGGCACCGACCAGCCGCATGCGGCCGGGCCGCTCGGTGACGAGGAAACGGCCGCCTGGAAGAAACGCCACACCCCAGGGGTTTTCGAGGCCGGTCGCTACCGTTTCTGGCCGCAGCTGCGCCGAAGAAAGGCTGCAGAAACCGATTACCGTGACAAAAGTCCAGCAACGCAGTGATGCCAAACGAGGGTAGCGGAGCAAGTTCATGGATTTTCCGTGAAGTTGACGCAATCTTGACGAGAAATGCCGGCTGAATCCAGCACGAGCCGTGATCCACCCAAGGTTGGAAGGCCTTGCGGCCGTCAACCATTTATGGCCCATAAACGTTCGCCGTTACATTTTTTCTTTGGGCGGATCGAAATTATTTATGCAAATCAATGACTTACAGAGGGATCCGCTAATTCTGTTTAAATTGACATAACCGCGCGTCATCAATATCCTACGCGCCATGCGTTTTTTCGTCCTACCCGCATCCCTCCTCTTTGCCGTAGCTGTCCACGCAGCCCCCCAACAGGAAAAAACCGATGACGAGCTGGCACGAATGCTTGCCGACAAAGGCCTGATCGGACAACTTAAGCAGGTTCGCCAAACCGTCACCGAGCGCACTTCCGACCTTGTCGTCACCGCCATCGGATTCCTGGGCGTCCCCTATCGCCGTGGCGGCAACACCGCCGAATCCGGCTTCGACTGCAGCGGCTTCGTCCGCGCCATGTACAACGAGACGGTCGGCCACATGCTCCCCCGCCGCGCCGAAGAGCAGGCAGCAGCGACCGAGAAGATCGACCGCAGCCAGCTCAAGCCCGGCGATCTCGTTTTCTTCAACACCATGCGCCGCGCCTTCAGCCATGTCGGCATCTACGTCGGCGAAGGCAAATTCATCCATTCCCCCCGTTCCGGCGCCCAGGTTCGCGTCGAAGACATGAACGGCAGCTACTGGCAGCGCCGCTTCGATGGCGCCCGCCGCGTGCTCGGCGGTTCGCCGGAAGATGTGAAGGCCGCAGCCATCACCAATACCGGCAACTGATCAGGTCCGAGGCGCCTCCTGGCGTCAAGACGAAAAAATCCCGCCTCGGCGGGATTTTTCATTGGCGCCCGCAGACGGGCGCCCCCGGCTTGCTTGTCAGCCCTTCTTCTGCGGCGGCAGGTCCGTGCAGGTGCCGTGCGCCACTTCCGCCGCCATGCCGATGCTTTCGCCCAGCGTCGGGTGCGGGTGGATGGTCTTGCCGATGTCGATCTCGTCGGCGCCCATCTCGATGGCCAGCGCGATCTCGCCCAGCATGTCGCCGGCATGCGTGCCGACGATGCCGCCGCCCAGGATGCGATGCGTCTCGGCGTCGAACAGAAGCTTGGTGAAGCCCTCGTCACGGCCATTGGCGATGGCGCGGCCCGAGGCGGTCCACGGGAAATGGCCCTTCTTGACCTTGATGCCTTCGGCCTTCGCCTGGTCTTCGGTCAGGCCGACCCACGCCACTTCGGGGTCGGTGTAGGCCACGCTCGGGATCACGCGGGCGTTGAACGCCGCGCTCGACAGTTCCTTGTCACCCTTGAGCTCGCCGGCAATGACTTCGGCCGCCACGTGCGCCTCGTGAACCGCCTTGTGCGCCAGCATGGGCTGACCCACGATGTCGCCGATGGCGAAGATGTGCGGCACGTTGGTGCGCATCTGGATGTCGACCGGAATGAAGCCGCGGTCGCTCACCGTGACGCCGGCTTTCTCGGCACCGATCTTCTTGCCGTTGGGGCTGCGGCCCACGGCCTGCAGCACCAGGTCGTACACCTGCGGTTCCTTGGGCGCGTTCTCACCCTCGAAGGTGACCTTGATGCCTTCCTTCGTGGCCTCGGCGCCGACCGTCTTGGTCTTGAGCATGATGTTGTCGAAGCGCGGCGCGTTCATCTTCTGCCAGACCTTCACCAGGTCGCGGTCGGCGCCCTGCATCAGGCCGTCGAGCATCTCGACCACGTCAAGCCGTGCGCCCAGCGTGGAATACACCGTGCCCATCTCCAGGCCGATGATGCCCCCGCCCAGGATCAGCATGCGCTTGGGGTCGGTGCCCATTTCCAGCGCGCCGGTGGAGTCGACCACGCGCGGGTCCTTCGGCATGAAGGGCAGGCTCACGGCCTGCGAGCCGGCTGCGATGATCGCGCTGCGGAACTTGACGGTCTGCTTGCTTCCAGTGGTGTCCCAGCTGGTGCCGGAGGTTTCCTCGACCTCGATGTGGTGCGGATCGATGAAGTTGCCGACGCCGCGCAGCACCGTCACCTTGCGCATCTTGGCCATGGCCGTGAGGCCGCTGGTGAGCTTGCCCACCACCTTGTTCTTGTGGCCCAGCAGCTTGGCGCGGTCGACCGTGGGCGCGCCGAAGCTCACGCCGAGCTCGGCGAAGTGCTTGACCTCGTCCATGACCGAAGCCACGTGCAGCAGCGCCTTCGACGGGATGCAGCCGACGTTCAGGCACACGCCGCCGAGGGTGGCATAGCGCTCGATCAGCACGACCTTCAGGCCCAGGTCGGCGGCGCGGAAGGCGGCCGAGTACCCGCCGGGGCCGGCGCCGAGCACGATGACGTCGCACTCGACGTCGACCTTGCCGCCGTAGCCGGACACGGCGACAGCAGGCGCAGCGGGGGCTGGCGCCGGGGCAGCAGCCTTCGGTGCGGGAGCCGCGGCTGCCGGAGCGGGTGCGGCCGCTGCAGGCGCCGGGGCAGCGGCACCGTCGACCTCCAGCGTCAGCACCACCGAGCCTTCGCTGACCTTGTCGCCCACCTTCACCGCGAGCGACTTCACCACGCCGGCGGCGGATGACGGAATCTCCATCGATGCCTTGTCCGATTCGACCGTGATCAGTGACTGCTCGGCCTTGACCGTGTCTCCGACGTTGACCAGCACCTCGATGACCGCGACTTCGTCGAAGTCGCCGATGTCGGGCACCTTGATTTGTTGTTCGCTCATTTGGACACTTTCAGTTTGAGTGTGAGAACGTCGACCGGTGGGGCCGAATTGCGATCGAATTCGCAGGCGGCGGCGATCCCCGCCTCCGCCACGTCGCGCGAGGTGCGCGACTTGATGTCATAGGCCGCGTGCATGGCGCCGAGCGCAAAGCTGCGTCCCGAGCCGATGGCCCAGAACTCCTTGAACTCGAACACCTCGCGGTAGCTGTAGATGCCGTAGATGCCGCTCTGGTTGGCCATCAGCATCGTGAACTGGCTCGACTCGTAGGGCTCATGCTCGTCTTCCTTGGTCTGCATGAAGAACGAGTCCTTCAGCACCGGATGCAGCATCGTGAAGGTGCGGAAGATCTCGTGCTTGCTGCCGAACAGCAGTTGCTCGCGCGGCTGCGCAGCCAGCGCGTGCTGCAGCACCAGGAAGTGCGCGGCGGCGCCGGCCAGCGCGAACAGGCTGGTGCCCGCCGCGTCCTCGACGGTGAAGATCTTCTGGTTCGCCTCGGCACGGTGCGAGAGCCGCGTGTCGCCGAAGGTCACCAGAGAATCCGCTGCCATCGTGACCTGGCCGCCCTTGCGGACGGCCACAACCGTGGTCATAGCAGGATACGGCGATAGTCCGCGAGCACCTGGCCCAGGTAGGCGTTGAAACGCGCAGCCAGGGCGCCGTCGATCACGCGGTGGTCGTACGACAGCGACAGCGGCAGCGTGAGGCGGGGCACGAACTGCTTGCCGTCCCACACCGGCTTCATCTGGCCCTTCGAGAGGCCCAGGATGGCCACTTCGGGTGCGTTGATGATGGGCGTGAAGTGCGTGCCGCCGATGCCGCCGAGCGAGCTGATCGAGAAGCAGCCGCCCTGCATGTCGGCCGAGCCGAGCTTGCCGTCGCGCGCCTTCTTGGCGAGCTCGCCCATCTCGGCGCTGATCTGCAGGATGCCCTTCTTGTCGGCGTCCTTCAGCACGGGCACCACGAGGCCGTTGGGCGTGTCTGCCGCGAAGCCGATGTGGTAGTACTGCTTGTAGACGAGCTGGTCGCCGTCCAGGCTGGTGTTGAACTCGGGGAATTTCTTCAGCGCCGCGACCACCGCCTTGATGACGAAGGCCAGCATCGTCACCTTGACGCCCGACTTCTCGTTCTCCTTGTTGGTGGAGACGCGGAAGGCCTCGAGCTCGGTGATGTCGGCTTCGTCGTTGTTGGTGACGTGCGGGATCATCACCCAGTTGCGGTGCAGGTTCGCGCCGCTGAGCTTCTTGATGCGCGACAGGTCCTTGCGCTCGACCGTGCCGAACTTGGTGAAGTCGACCTTCGGCCACGGAATGAGGCCCAGCGCAGCGCCATCGGCCCCGCCGCCAGCGGACGGCGCCTTGGCCGCGGAGGCCTTGGTGCTGACCTGGCCGCTCATCACCGCCTTGGTGAAGCTCTGGATGTCTTCCTGCGTGATGCGGCCCTTGGGACCGGAGCCCTTGACCTCCTCCAGCGGCACACCGAGTTCGCGGGCGAACTTGCGCACCGAGGGCGAGGCGTGCGGCAGCTTGCCGGTGGGCGCGACCGTCGGGTTGTGGGCCGGCGCTGCCGCTGCGGGAGCGGCTGCAGGCGCGGGAGCCGATGCCGCCGGGGCGGGAGCGCTGGCCGTGGCGGTCGCCGGAGCGGCGGCGGCTGCAGCCGGCGCCGGTGCCGCGGAGCCTGCCGCCCCTTCGAGCACGGCGATCAGGTCGCCGATGTTGACCGTGGCGCCGACCTTGACCTTGAGTTCCTTGAGCACGCCGGCGGCCGACGACGGAATCTCCATCGAGGCCTTGTCCGATTCGACCGTGATCAGCGACTGCTCGGCCTTGATCGCGTCGCCCGGCTTCACCAGCACTTCGATGACGGCGACGTCCTTGAAGTCGCCGATGTCGGGCACCTTGACCTCGATCGGGCCCGAGGCTGCCGGCGCAGCGGCGGCAGGAGCAGCCGGAGCGGGCGCTGCCGCGGCCGGCGCAGGCGCGGCGGCAGCCGGTGCCGCGGCAGGCGCCGGAGCAGCCGCACCCGAACCTTCGGCCTCGAGCACGA
>CAJYQC010000083.1 GCA_913776885.1 uncultured Variovorax sp. | reverse complement strand
CGCGGTGCTGTACGGAGCCTTCGCGCAACTGCGAAATGACGGCATCGGTCACCCAGATCTGGCCCGGCCCCGCGAGGTCGCTCAGCCGCGACGCCAGGTTCACGGCGCCACCGTAGCAGTCGCCTTCGACCTCCACGACATCGCCGCTGGCCACGCCGATCTGCAGCGCCATGCGCAGGGGTGCCGGCCATGCGAGCAGCCGCTTCTGGTGATAGCGCTGCAGTTCGATGACGGCATGGGTGGCCGCCGCCCCGCTGGTGAAGATCGCGAAGACGCCGTCACCGAGAGACTTCACCACGCGGCCGCCGTGCGCCTGGCACACGCCGCCGATCCATTGCGTCAGACGGGTCACGGTCTCCGTCGCGCGTGCGTTGCCCATCGCCTCGAAGACCCTCGTGCTGCCCGTCAAGTCCGCGAACACGACTGTGGAATTGACACCCATACCGTTTTGATTCTCGATTTCTACCGATGGTTGTACATGCCCAGCGCCCTCTCGATTCCGGCGCCGCTGCCGCCGCGGACATTCGTTTCTTCAAGCACTGGACAAGCGCGAAATAAACCGCTCGCACACCTTTCCTGTCAACGTCCTGCACCGAATGCTGGCGTCAATGAGACAGATGCAAACGGAATCCCCGATTCAACTTGTAGTACTTTGGAAAACAAAATTCAATTGTTAGCGAAAACCATAGGTAAAGCGTGTTGTTTGCAAACAAGAAACATCGTTTCAGATCTTGTGGAATGGTTAACTCAGGCTTAAGGTAATGGCCGTTCCTGCTTCCGGCAACTCACCGCCCGTCCCATGTTCTTTCGCCGTCTTCTTCGTCTGCTGAATGTTCCCGGCTCCGGATCGCACCGGGCGACCGAGAACCAGCTGGGACGCATCCGTACCGCGATGCTGTCGGTGCTGCAGGGCCACGGCGGACACTCGGTCCAGCGCGTGAGCCAACGCGTGCGGTTCGCCGCCGACGTGGAAGCGCTTTGGTACCTGCGGCAGGACGTCATGATCGCGCTCAGCGCCATCGATGGCGAAACGGCTGCGCGGCAGCAGATGAAAGCGATCAACAGCATGTTCAAGGGCGGACTGCCTGGCTCGATGGGGCCGCGAACGCATCAGCGCTTCACCAAAAGCAATTGAATCTGAAACGGCCCCTCGGGGCCGTTTTTATTTTTAACGTTTCATTCCCTTTGTGTCTCAATTAGTGGGCGTGATCATGGTCGTGTCCGAGGTGGTCGTCATGGCCATGGGGGTGCCTGTGACCCCAAACGAGAAAAACATCACGCCCCTCTGCCGCCATCGAAACCTTTGCACCGACCGGCAATAGAACTTTTGTTTGAACATGGCCGAATGGCAGCCCAGCCAGCACCGGCACCTTCAATGACGCGCGCAGCCGGTCGATCACCGTGTTCAGGCCGAATCCGCGGTCGTAGCCCGGCACCTTGCGGATGCCCGTGAACTGCCCGAACACGATGGCGCGCTGGCGTGCGAGGACGCCGGCCATCTTGAGCTGATCGAGCATTCGCTCGATGCGGTAAGGGTGCTCGTTGACGTCCTCGATGAAGAGCACGCCCTTGTTCACCGCGGGGAAGTACGGCGTGCCGAGCAGGCTGGTGAGAACGCACAGGTTGCCGCCCCAAAGCACTGCGTCCTGCACGGACTTGAATTTCATGTCCACGTCTCGCGCCGGCATGCGCCATCCGGTGCCTTCGCCCTGCCCCGAGACCAGGTCGTCGAAGCAGGCTTCCATGATGTCGTCGGGACCGGCTTCGGCGCCGAAGTCTTCGCCGACAGCAGGGCCCGACCAGGTCACAGCGCCGGTCTTCGTCAGCAATGCGTTCTGCAGCGCGGTGAAGTCGCTGCAGCCGACGAATTCCGTGCCCTTGTCGATCGCCTTGGCCAAGGCCTTGTACGGAATCGCATCGAGGATGCGCGTGAGACCGTAGCCGCCGCGCGCGATGAGCGCCACGTCGGCGCCGCTGGCGGCAGCGCGCGAGATCGCAGCGAGCCGCGTGGCGTCGTCGCCCGCGAAGCGCTGGTGCACGGAGAGTGCCGCATCGTCGACTTCGACTTCATGGCCCAGCGCCTTGAGCCGCTTCACGCCGCGCCGAAACGCAGCCTTGTCGCGCACCGCGCTGGAGGGAGAGTAGATGTAGATGTGTTTGGTCACGCGTTCGAGTATCCCATTGCGTTTCTCACCTGCAGCGCGAGCGCCGCTGCCTGCTCCGGTGCCGGCCCACAGGCCCTGGATACAGGGCCGAGGGCGCGCAGCGCTGCCTCGAAACCCCGGTCGGGGAAAGGCGCCCGCCATGCATCGTCGATTCGCTCATGCCCCTCGGGCGCGACGATCACCGCCGCGAACCGGCCGGGCGCCGCCGCCTGCAGCAGCGCGGCGAGTGCGGAAGCCGCCCTGCTGTGGACCAGCGCCAGCGCCGGCGCACCGGGACGAACGCGGTCCAGCCATTCCAGCAGCACGTCGCGATGCCACTCCAGGCGATGCGCTGCCTCGCGCTTGGGCTTGTCGCTCCTGCCGAAGCCGATCAGGTCGGGCACCAGCGTGCGCAGGCCCGGCTCGCCCACCAGGTGCCTGAAGAAGTAGCCCCATTCGCCGGGGCCGTGCAGGCAGAGGCAGCAGGCTGCGTCGTCGCCGCCGCCTTCGTCGAGGTAGTGCATGCGCCAGCCCTGCAGGCTCGGCAGGTCCTGCACGTAGCGGGCAGCGAAGCCGTAGCCGGCGAGTGACTCGAACCGCGCGGAAGGCGTGCGCAGCGCGTCGTCGCGCAGGGGCTCGGCCTGTGCGCGGGCGGCGCTGCGCCGCTGCTGGAAGAAAGCCTGCAGCACTTCGGCGCACTCCTGGGCCAGCACCCCGCCCTGCACCAGCGTCCGGTGGTTCAGCCTGGGCTCTGCGAAGAGGTCGAGCACCGAGCCGGCTGCGCCCGTCTTCGGATCGGCGGCGCCGTACACCACTCGCGCAAGCCGCGAATGCAGCATCGCTCCCGAACACATCGCGCAGGGCTCGAGCGTGACGAACAGCTCGCAGCCGTCGAGCCTGTAGTTGCCGAGCGCCAAAGCTCCCGCGCGCAACGCATTGATCTCGGCATGCGCGCTGGGGTCGTGCTGCGCGACCGGCGTGTTGCGCCCTGTCGCGATCAGGCCGCCGTCCTTCACGAGCACCGCGCCCACCGGCACTTCACCCGCTTCGGCCGCAAGACGCGCCTCGGCGAGCGCGAGCGACATCCAGTGCGCGTCGCCGTGCGAACCCGATGAAGGCGCAGCCTCAGTTGTCATCCGGCATCTGGCGCGGCTTGACGGCGGCGTCCAGCGCTTCCTTGAATTGCTGCTGCACCTGCTGGGGGTTCATTTGCGCATCGCCTGCAGCGGGTGCCGTGGCACCAGGCGCGGCCGCCGGTGCGGACGAAGCCACGCTGCTCATCTGCTTCTTCGCGACCAGCCCGACGATGGCCAGCACGAGCACGAGGCCGATCAGTCCCAGCCCGCGCATCTCAGCTGCCCTCCGCCACGGCAGCTTCGGCCGTCATGCCGAGGCGGCCCATCCACGCCGCGAGCGCCTGCTCGTCAGGCGTACCTGCGCTGTAGACCGCATGCATTGCCGCATGCGACTCGCGCCGATGCTGGTTGAGCTTGATCTTGCATTGCAGCGCCGTCACGCGCAGCTGGAAGCCCACGATGCCGGTGAGCATCTTGAGCTGGAACTCCTCGCCCAGGTCGCGCCATTGCTGCGCGTAGGCGGGTTCGTGGTCGTGGATGAGCTTCTTGAGCAGCGCGTCCTTGTCGGCGGGCTCCTCGATCAGCCGTGCCTCCACGGTGCAATGCACCGCCAGGTAGTTCCACGTCGGAACGCGGGCGAGGTCGGGGTAGACGGAGGGAGACAGATACGAATGCGGCCCCAGGAAGGTGGCGACCGCGCGGGGCCTGGCCTGCAGGTAGCGCCAGTGAGGATTGGGCTTGGCGCAATGGCCCCACAGCAGCAGTTCGCCGTCCGCGCGATGCTCGGCCACCAGCGGCAGGTGCGTGACGTACGGCAGCCCGTCGTCGTCGCTCGAGATCAGGCTCGCGAAGGGATGCGAACGCATCAGCTCCAGCGCGATGGCCGGGTCCTTCGCATTGAACTGCGGGGGCATGTACATGGGGGTGGTGTCCTGTCGGCGCCTCGTGGCGAGGCCCCATTCTCCCCGAGCTGCCTACTTTGCGCGCGGTGTCTCCAGCAGCCCGGCCATCGCGGTGTAGCCGCGCGCCTTGGCCAGCTGCAAGGGCGTGTTGCCCTGGCGGTCGGTCAGCCGGGTGTCGGCACCGGCATCCACGAGCGCGGCCAGGGTGCGCTGGTGGCGCGGGCCGCCGTCGCCGAGCACGATGGATTCGATCACCGCCGTCCAGTGCAGGTTGTTGACGTGATCGAGCGGTGCGCCTGCGGCGATCAGCCTGCGCACCACTTCGTCATGCCCGAGGTGCGCGGCCGCGATGAGCGCCGTGCCGTCGTAGCGGCTCGTGGTCTGCCCGGCCTTGGCGCCGAGCGAGAGCAGTACCGAGAGCGTCGCGGCGTCGTCGGCCACCGAGGCGATGGTGACGGCGTCGTAGCGGTCGTTTTCGAGCAGGTCGAGGTTGGCGCCGGCCCTGGCCAGCAGCCTGATCGCCTCGCGCTGCCGCGCGAAAGTGGCGACGTGCAGCGGCGTGCGCCCTCGTGCATCGCGCGCATCGAGGTTCGCCCCGGAGGCGATCAGTGCCTTCAGCTTCTGCAGGTCGCCATGCCAGGCGGCCTGGTGCAGGCCCTCGAAGGCCAGCACCTCGGCCGCCAGCGGCGGCACCTGGGCGAGCGCACCAGCCGGCACGCCCAGCCCGAGCGCGACCGCCAGCAGGCCCGGCCAGATGCCGCGTGCGGTCATCAGAGCTGGCCCTTGACCTTCTCGAGTGCGGCGTTGGCGCACTGCTCGTCGAGGTGGCCGCCGGGCGCTCCGCCCACGCCGACCGCGCCGATCACCTCATTGCCCGATTTGACCGGCACGCCGCCGCCCAGCAGCAGGAAGCCCGGCAGGTACACCAGGTTGGCGGCGCCAGGGTTCTTCTGCGCGCCTTCCATCATGGCCTGCGTGGGGCTCTTGGCCGAAGCCGAGGTCCACGCCTTGCGCTCGCTCGATGCCAATGTGTGCGGGCCGGCGTTGTCGGCGCGCTGCACGGCACGCACGGTGCCGGCGCGGTCGACCACGGTGGCAGCCACGTTGTAGCCGTTGGCCGCGCAGGCGGCCACGGCTTCGGCGGCGATCTGGTTGGCCAGGGCGAGCGAGATGTTCTTCTCGGTGCGCACGGCAGATGCGGGAGCCTGGGCCTGGGTTTGTGCCTGCGCGACAGAGGCTGCGAGCAGGACGGCGACGCCGCCGAGGCGAATGATGGATTGCATTGTTCGTTATCTCCAGTGGATTCGGGTTGTTGCGCCGGCCCTTGCCGACGGCTGTGCCACTGTAGAAAACGCCGGCCTCGCGAGCCATTCGTACGGCTACGCCCGGCGCTCCGTAGTTCTACGGAGCGCCCTGCCCGTCCACCAGCAGCGCATAGCGCCGGATCAGCTGCGCGAGCGAATCGCAGTCGAGCTTGGCGAACAGGTTGGCGCGATGCGTCTCGACCGTGCGCGGCGACAGCGCCAGCGCGCGCGCGATCTCCTTGTTGGTGAGCCCCTGCACGATGAAGGCGAGCACCTCGCGCTCGCGCTCCGACAGCTGCGCCACCCGCTCGCGCGCGGCGTTGTCGGCCTGCGAGCGCTCGCGCGAGCGCACATGCTGGCGCACCGCCTGCTGCAGCGCCTCGAGCAGCTGCTCGTCGTCCACCGGCTTCTCGAGGAACTCGGCCGCGCCGGCCTTGAACGCGCGGCGGCACATCTCGACCGTGCCGTGGCCCGTCAGCATGATCACCGGCTGGTCCACACCCTGCGCCACCAGGCGGTCGAGCACCGTGAGCCCGCTGATGCCGGGCATGCGCACGTCCAGCACGATGGCGCCGACGCTCGCGCGGTCGAAGCCGTCGATGAAGGCCTGCGGATCGGCCCAGGCCTGCACGCGCAGCCCGACCGTTCCGATCAGCAGCGAGAGGCTGTCGCGCACCGCCTGGTCGTCGTCGATCAGGTGGATCAGCGGGGACTGCGGCGGATGCGGATGGGTGTTGGGGGTGTTCACGGCGAAGGCGCCACCAGCGGCAGCAGCAAGGTGAAGCGCGCGCCGCGCGGCGAGGCATTGGCGGCGCTCAGGCTGCCACCCATGCCGCTGGCCAGTGTCTCGCTCAGGCTCAGGCCAAGGCCGAGGCCGCCCTCGCGCGTGCTGAAGAAGGGTTCGAAGAGACGGGGCAGCGCCTCGGGCGCGATGCCCCGTCCGTTGTCGGTCACGGTCAGCATGCCATCCTGCCCGTTGCGGCCGACGGACACCACGAGGCGCCGCTCGGCCGGCGGCACCAGCTCCAGGGCCTGCAGCGCATTCATCAGCAGGTTGTGCACGATCTGCTCCAGCGCCACCGACTCGGCCTGCACGCGCACCGGCGCCTGGGCCGTGGCATCGAACTGCGCGGCGACGCCGTGCTTCGCGAACTCGGGCGCCAGCAGGTGCATGGCGCTGCGCACCACTTCCTGCAGCACCAGCGGCCTGGTGTCGCCGCCGGCCTCGGGCCGCTCGATCACGCGGCGCAGGCGGCCCACCACGCCGGCCGCGCGGCGGGCTTGCTCCACCGCCTGCCCCATGGCGTCGCGTGCGGTTGGCAGGTCGGGCGGCTCGTCGTCGAGCAACCGGCGCGCTGCCTGCGCATTGGCCAGCACCGCCGTCAGCGGCTGGTTGAGTTCGTGCGCAAGGCCTGCAGACAGTTCTCCGAGCGCATTGAGCCGCGCGACCTGCCCGAGCCGCAGCAGGTCCTCGGCCCGGCGGCGTGCCACGCGCTGGCGCTGGGCGGTCCACAGGCCCGCCAGCAGCATCGCCATCGCGGCGGCCCAGCCGGCGATGCCGCGCCAGGGCAGCTCGCCCCAGCCCACCTGCCTCTCGGCGACCAGATCGAAAGGCTGGCTCGGAGACGCGAGCGCCTTGGTCAGGCCGAAGCGCCATCCGTTCGTGCTCGGCGAGATCGCGCCGGGCTGCAGCACCAGTTGCTGGCCGTCGCGCTGCAGGCTCAGCCGCACCGGGCTGCGCTGCGGATTCATCGGCCAGTCACGCCACGGCACGGATCCGGCCAGGTCGATGTCGAGCGCATAGCTGAACGGCGTGGCGCCAATCACCAGCGTGTAGCGGCCGTGGCCCAGGTCCAGCGCGGCCAGTTCGGCACGCTGGAGGCTGCGCGAGCGCGCCTCGGCAGCCTCGAGTGCGCCGGCGCGTGCGCTGTC
>CAJYQC010000082.1 GCA_913776885.1 uncultured Variovorax sp. | reverse complement strand
GGATGGCCGGAATGATCCGCTCGCCCCACAGCTCGATCTGCCTGAGCATGGTCTTCTGGTCGAAGTCGCCCAGCTGCGTCTGCAGCGCGATGTGCTTCGGGCGCAGGATGCTGATCTCCTCCAGCATCTTGTCGATCACCTCGTTGACCGAGCCCACCGGCAGGTTCTGCCGCAGCTGCTCCATCGTCGGGTCCGTCTCCGAGGGCACTTCCTTGATCATGTAGCCGTCGTCCGACTGCGAGCGGCGGAACTTCAGGCTCTCGGAGATGCGCCGCTGGAAGCGCGCGCAGTCCAGGTACGCATCGATCTCGGCCTTGCTGTCCGACGCGTACGCGCAGCGCAGGAAGCCGAACTTCACGTCACGGTCCAGGTCCTTGCCGTTGTCGCCCGCGACCTTGTCCAGCCGCTGGCGCAGCTCGGCGACCGCGTCGTTGCCCTTGAGCAGCGCGGTCACGAACAGGTTGTGGCCCTCGCGCACCCCGCGCCCCAGCGTGACCGGGTTGCCCGAGGTGATCCACAGCGGCGGCATCGGGTCCTGCAGGCAGCGCACTGCGATCGAGCTCGGCGGCAGCTTCAGGTGCTCGCCGTCGTATTCCACGATCTTCTGCGTCAGCCCCTTGGGCAGGATGTCCAGGAACTCGTTGTAGATCGCGCCCGAGTCCTCGATCTTCACGCCGAAGCGTTCGAACTCGAACTGCTGGTAGCCCGAGCCGATGCCCAGCTCCAGGCGACCGTTGGACACCGTGTCGACGAAGCCCACTTCCGCAAGAAACCGCGCCGGGTGGTACAGCGGCAGGATGCACACGGCCGTGCCCAGCCGGATGCGCCTGGTCTTCGCCGCCATGTGCGCCACCATCATCAGCGGCGAGGGCGACAGCGAGTAGTTGTTGAAGTGATGCTCGGCATACCAGGCCGTGTCGAACCCCGCCTGCTCCGCCACCACCGTCTGCTCGATCGAGTTGTTGATGACCTGCTGCGACGTCTGGTGGTAGCCGCGCTGCTGGGCCAGAATGAACACCCCGAATTCCATGTACTGTCTCCGCGAAAATTGCACCCGCATGGGTTGTCAAAATTCTAGGGAGACCGCTTCCTTTGACTATGGCTGAATCTGCAGCTCAGAACTGCGTAAACAGGAGAAGTAGGTTGACGACCTCCGGCCTTCGGGCCCGTGTTGCGAGCGCCTTCGCGCAGGCAGGCGGCGCCCATGGATAGATTGCGAGCGATGGAGCTCTTTCTCTCCATCTCGCAGACGCGCAACTTCTCGGAGACGGCACGCCGCTTCGGCATCTCGGCCACGGGCGTGTCGCGCATGATCACCGAGATCGAGGAGGAGCTGAAGGTCAAGCTGCTGCTGCGCTCCACGCGCCAGGTGGCGCTGACCGAGTCGGGACAGGAATACGCGCGGCAGCTCGAAGGCATCCTGTGGCGCATCAAGGAGCTGCAGACCAACATCACCGCGATCAGCGCGGCGCCGCAAGGGCTGCTGCGCGTGCACTCGCGCGTGATGTTCGGGCTGGGCGTGCTGCCGCCGCTGATCGCGGCGTTTCGCAAGCTCTACCCCGAAATCCACATCGAGCTCTCGCTCACCGAAGCCGCGGTGGACCTTCGGCGCAACCAGGTCGACATCGACTTTCGCATCTCGCCGCCGGCCGAAGCGGGCGTCAAGCGCCGCATGCTGTTCCAGAGCGAGCGGCACCTGGTGGCGGCTCCCTCCTACCTCGAGCGCATGCCCGCGCTGGTCTCCCCCGAGAGCATCCTGGAGCACGACTGTCTGGCCTACCAGCTGCCCGGCGACGAATACATCTGGATCTTCAAGCAGCAGGACGAGCCGAGCCAGATCGCCTTCAAGCCGCGCCACGTGAGCAACAACGGCATCGCGCTGCTCGAGCTCGCGCGACTGGGCGAAGGCCTGGTGCTGCTGGACGACTACACGGTGCACAACGACGTGCTCCAGGGCCGGCTGGTGCGGGTGCTCAGCGGCTATCGCATCAGCAACAAGGGCTTCGACGAGGGCATGTACGCGACCATCCTCGACACGCCCATCATCCCGGCGAAGATCCGCCTGTTCCTGGACTTCGTGGCCGAGCACGTGGCAGGGCCCGAGCTGCGCTTCTCCGCGCACGGCAAGCCGGCGGGACTGGACGTCGCGCCGCTTCGGCCCTAGGCGGGTGGAATCGGCAGCCGGCACAACGGGCGGGCCAGCCCCTTGCAGCCGAGCCCCGTGAGCTTGAGCACCGCGCCGTCCAGCGGACCGGACGCGCTGAGCCGGCCGCTGTCGCTGATGGTGGTGACGAACAGGTCCTCCATGTCCGGCCCGCCGAAGCACAGCGCACTGGGGTGCGTCACGGGCAGCACGATCTTTCGCGTCAGCTGGCCTTGCGCGTCGAAGCGTGCCAGGGTGCCGATGCGCACCAGCGCAGTCCATAGCCCGCCCTCGGCATCGAAGCAGCAGCCGTCGGGGCCGGAGCCCTGGTCGTCGGTGCGCGCGAACACGCGCCTGTCGCCGAGCGTGCCGTCGCCTGCCACCGCGTACGAATAGATGACACGCTTCTCGCTGTCGGCCACATGCAGCCGGCCGTCGATCGGGCTCATGCAGGGGCCGTTGCAGATGCCGAGCCCCTCGTCGAGCCTTTTCAACTGCAATCCGGTGTCGAGCCGATAGAGCCCGCCCAGCGGCGCTTCGCCCGGCTCGCGGAAGACGTGCATGGTGCCCACCACGAAGCTGCCGTCGGGCATGGAGATGCCGTCGTTCAGCCGCAGGTGCTCGTGGCTGGCGTCGATGCGCGCCAGGGTCTGCAGATGGCCGGTGCGCGGGTCGAGCGCGCAGACTTGCTCCTTGAGCGCCAGCACGATGCGGCCGTCGTCGTTGAAGGCGAAGGAGCCCAGCGGCGGCGGGACTTCATGGCGTGCCGTGACCGCGCCGGTGTCGGCATCCAGCGCGAGCACCAGGCCCGCACGGCAGTCCAGCAGCCACAGCTGCCGGTCGTGCCAGACGGGACATTCGCCCAGGGCTGTTTTGAGGTTTCCGAGGCGCTGAATTTCCATTTTCAATTCAAATGATTCGAAATCGAATTCGAATTGTCTCTTTATTAATTGCATCGAGTCCGGTCAATTGGTGATGGCCGGACCGCGCGCGCAACACGGCAGCGCCGCATCGTATCCCCGCGCCTCCCTCTAGGACCGGGGCCACTCCTTCATTTCTTGCAGAACTCTCCTTCAGATTAGTTTGAAATCGATTTTCGAGTTCATTTCTACAATCGATCGAGCATATTGAGAACAGAGACAAGCCGGCGGACGCACACCGCCTCCAGGCCCAAATTGGAATTCCCGTGGAATTGAGACGCGGGCTGTTTGTCGACTGGCTTCAATTCAATTCCGATCCGCGCCGCATCAGCCGGCTTCTTCGAGAGGTGGTGTATGAGTAATGAATTTGTCCGTCTGGAAGTCTCCGGCGGGGTCGCCCTGGTCACGATGGACCGCAAGCCGGTCAATGCGCTGAACCGCGCCATGCGCCGTGAAATGGTGGCGACCTTCGACGCCATCTCCGAGCGCGAGGACATCCGCTGCGCCGTGCTGACCGGCACCGGCAGCGTGTTCTGCGCCGGCGCCGACCTCAAGGACCGCCCCGACGCCGAGATCGCGGGCGACTTCCTCGAACACAACCGCATCACCCGCGAGACCGGCAACGCGATTCGCGAATGCGCCAAGCCGGTGATCGCCGCGATCAACGGCACGGCGCTGGGTGCCGGCTTCGGGCTGGCCGCCGCGTGCGACATCCTCTACGCATCCGAGAACGCGACCGTGGGCATGCCCGAGATCAACGTCGGCCTGGCCGGCGGCGCTTCGATGCTCAAGACCCTGTTCGGCCGCTCCACCCTGCGCCGCATGTTCTTCACCGGCCAGCGTCTCACGGCGCACGACCTGTTCAAGCGCAATGTGATCGAGGACGTGCTGTCCGAGAAGGACCTGCTGCCCGTCACGATGGAGCTGGCCCGCGAGATCGCGTCCAAGGCGCCGCTGGCGATCGCCTACGCCAAGCGCGCGGCCAACATGGTCGACCTGATGCCGCAGCGCGATGCCTACCGCTTCGAGCAGGAATTCACCGTGGCCCTGTCGAAGACGGAAGACGCGCGTGAAGCCCGCATGGCCTTCCTCGAGAAGCGCGCGCCGGTCTTCAAGGGACGCTGATCCCATGCTGACGCAGGTTCACGCAGCCACCGGCACCGGGCTGGACGCATTCTTCAAGGCACAGGGCGTCGCAGTCATCGGCGCTTCCGACGACATCACCAAGATCGGCGGCCGCCCCGTGCAGCTGCTGCGCAAGTACGGCTACGCCGGCGCCATCTATCCGATCAACCCCAAGGGCGGGACCATTCAGGGCCTGCAGGCCTACGCGTCCATCCTGGACACGCCGACCGCACCCGACATGGCCATCCTCGCGGTGCCGTCGCAGGCCGCGCTGCAGGCCGTGCGCGACTGCGCCGGCCGCGGTGTGCGCGGCGTGATCGTGCTGTCGTCCGGCTTCGCGGAGGCCGGCCCCGAGGGCGCCGCACTGCAGGCCGAGATGGTGCGCGTGGCACGCAGCCACGGCATGCGCCTGCTGGGTCCCAACTGCCTGGGCACGGTGAACGTGGTGGACCGGCTGGTGGGCTCGTTCTCCATCGCGCTGGAGCAGAGCCTGCCGCCGGCCGGGCAGGTCGGCATCGTCTCGCAGTCGGGCAACATCGGCAGCTTCACCATGCGCAACATGGCCGAGCGCGGCATGGGCGTGAGCCGCTTCATCGCCACCGGCAACGAGGCCGACGTGGATGTCGCCGACGGCATCGCGGCACTGGCGCAGGACGCGGACACCCGCATCATCCTGTGCTGCATGGAGACCTGCCGGCACGCGGGCCGGCTGGTCGAGGCGCTGGACATGGCGCGCACGAACAACAAGCCGGTCATCGTGCTCAAGATCGGCGCCACCGAGCAGGGCCAGGCCGCGGCGGCCTCGCACACCGGTGCGCTCACCGGCTCCGACGCGGTGTTCGATGCCGTGTTCGCGCGCTACGGCGTGCTGCGCGTGCGTTCGTTCGAGGACCTGCTGAACGTGGGACATGCGGCGGTGCTGCTTGGCACCGGCCGGCTGCCCGCTACCGACGCCGTGACGCTGGTGGCCGCTTCGGGCGGCTTCGGGATCATGATGGCCGACGCGATGGTCGAGGCCGGCATGACATTGCCGCAGCTCACCGACAGCACCAGGGCACTGATCCGCGAGGCCGTGCCCACCGCCGGCACCAACAACCCGGTTGACGCGTCGGCGCAGATGTCGGCGCGCCCCGACATCCTGCTGAAGATGCTCACCGCGCTTCAGGAAGACGCCAACGGCAGCACGCTGGTGCTGCTGCTGGCCCTGTCGCTGTACAACCCGCGCCTGCGCGGCACGTACATGGAGGCGCTCGCCAGCATCCGCGCGAGCCACCCCGACCGGCTGATGATCCTCATCAGCCAGGGCCCGCCCGATGCGGTGGCCGAGATCAACGCGCTGGGCATCCCGGTGTTCCCGAGCATTCCGGCCGCGGCCACCGGCCTCGCCGGCCTGGTGCAGCTCGGCCGGCTTGCCACCCTGCCCACCGCCCCCGCCTACGGCGGCCCGGTAGACGGCGTGGACGCGGCCGTGTTCCGCAACGAGTTCCATGCCAAGCGCGCGCTTGCCGCGGCCGGCATCAGCGTGCCGCGTGAGGAGGTGGTGGCTTCCGCCGAAGAAGCCGTGCGCAGCGCGCGGGCCACGGGCTATCCGGTGGTGCTCAAGATCGCCTCGGAAGACATCGCCCACAAGACCGAGATCGGCGGCGTGGCGCTCGACCTGCATGACGACGCCGCGGTGCTCGAAGCGTACGAACGCATCGTGGCCAATGCGAAGAAGCACGCGCCCCATGCCCGCCTGGACGGCGTGCTGGTGGCCCCCATGGTCCGCGGCGGCGTGGAGCTGATCGCCGGCGTCTCGCGCGACCCGGTGTTCGGTCCGGTGGTGATGGTGGGCTTCGGCGGCATCTACGCCGAGGTCCTCAAGGACGTCGCGGTGCAGGTCGCGCCGGTCTCCGAGGACGAGGCCATGCGGATGATCCGCAGCCTGAAGATGTTCCCGCTGCTCGACGGCGCGCGCGGCCGCGCCAAGGCGGACGTAGCCGCGGCCGCCCGCACCGTGGCCCGACTGTCCGAGTTCGCCTGCCGGCATGTCCGGGACGTGGCCGAGATCGACATGAACCCCATCCTGGTCAAGCCCGAGGGCGAAGGCGTGCTGGTGCTGGACGCGCTGATGGTGCCCACCGCAGTCGGCCAGGCCTTTTCTCATTGAAGCCACTTCCCATGCACATGCCAAAGAACCCGGCCATTCCCGACGCGTCAGCCGGCCCCGCCGTCTATCGCGAATATGCGCGCCAGTGGCTCGGCGCCAACCTGCCCGAGCACATGCGCTCGGACAGCCTGAACTACCGCACGCCCACGCTCGACGAGTGCCGCGACTGGGAAGCCTCGATGTACGAAGCCGGCCTGGCCGGCATGACTTGGCCCAAGGCTTACGGCGGACTCGGCCTCACCCTGCGCGAGCACCTGGTGGTCAACAAGGAAGTGGGCGCGCTGCCCATGCCCGAGAGCGTGAGCTCCATCGGCAAGGAACTGGCCGGCCCCATCATCCAGACAGTAGGTACCCAAGAACAGAAGCAGCTCTTCCTGCCGAACATCCTGGCCATGCGCAACTACTGGTGCCAGGGCTTCTCCGAACCCGATGCCGGCTCCGACCTGGCCCGGCTGCGGACCAAGGCCGTGCAGGAAGGCGACAGCTGGCGCATCAACGGCCAGAAGATCTGGACCAGCGGCGCGGCCAAGGCGCACTACTGCCTGCTGCTCACCCGCACCGGCACGGTGGCCGACAAGCACCGCGGCCTGCTGATGTTCGCGGTGCCGATGAACACGCCGGGCATCCGCGTGTCGACCATCAAGTCGATCGATGGCAAGGACTCCTTCGCCGAAGTCTTCTTCGACAACGTCGTGGTGCCCGACAGCGCCCGCCTGGGCGCACCCGACGAAGGCTGGAACGCCGCGATCCGCGTGCTGTCGATCGAACGCGCCACCAACCGCATGTACCGCGCGTGGCGCTTCGAATGCGAACTGCGCCAGCTGGTCGCCGCATGCAAGTCCGACCCCCGGCTGGCCATGCTGCTGGACGACGGCCACGTGCAGCGCCGCATCGGCGACGTCGTGGGCGAGATCGATGCGCTGAAGGGCCTGGTCGAACGCACGGTGGAGCAGATGACGGCCGGCGAGAAGATCGGCGCGCGAGGCTCGCTCACCAAGCTCTTCTGGTCGGAGGCTCACCAGGCCTTCATGGGGCTGGCGCTGTCGCTGGTGTCGCAGGTGAATCCGCGCTCCAGTGCGCTCGCGCAGCGTGCCCGCAAGCACTTCACCACCGCCTACCTCTATTCGCGCGCCGAGACCATCTACGCCGGCACCACCGAAGTGCAGCTGGACATCATCGCGCAACGCATCATGGATCTGCCCAAGGACCTCTGAGATGAGCAACACAGACAACGATCTCAGGCCCGAAGAGTTCGGCCAGGCTGCCGCGGCCGCCATCACCGACGCGCAGGCGCGCGGCTTCCGCGACGCAGCCCAGGTGCTGGCAGGCGCTGGCCTTTGCGGCGTGTGCGCATCCGAAGAGGCCGGCGGTCTTGCGCTGGGCATCGAATTCGCGCTGCCCATCGTGGCGGAGGCGGGCAAGCTGCGGCTGCAGTGGCCGCTGCTGGAGACCATCCTCGTGGCCAAGGCGCTGGGCCAGTCACCGCTCGCCGCACAGCTCGCGGCGGGCGAGCGCGTGGCCACCTGGGCGCTGCAGGGCAGCCTGCAGGAAGGCTTCGCGGGCCAGGCCCGTCACGCCCGGCACTGCGACTGGGCCCTGGTGGCCGACGGCCAGGGCGGCGCGGCGCTGGTGGACCTCGGCTCGGTCACGATCCAGGACGATGCCGCGCTCGACCCAGAGTACCCGCAAGCCTGGCTGGCGCTGGACAGGGCCGAAGTGCTCGCCACGGTGGATGCCACGGCCTTCTCGGCCCTGCAGCGCGACAGCCACATCCTGATCGCCGGGCTGGTCCACGGCGCCGCCGAAGGCGCACTGGACACCACCGCGGCGTACATGTCGACGCGCGTGCAGTTCGGCCGGCCGCTGTCGGCCAAGCAGGCGGTGCGCCACCTGCTGGCGCGGATGCGCCTGCTGCAGGAGGCCTCCAACGCCGGCATCCAGCGCCTGCTGTCCGCCTATGAATTCGGCGGCGTGCGCGCCACCTCGCCCGTGCTGGCCAATGCACTGGCCAACTCGGCC
>CAJYQC010000081.1 GCA_913776885.1 uncultured Variovorax sp. | reverse complement strand
CCTAATTTGAAAAGGGAAAGAGTCTTATGAAATCGCTACTCGACCTGTTCAAGCAATTCACGCCCGATGAGCATTTCGATGCCATCAAGATCGGCATGGCTTCGCCCGAGAAGATCCGTTCGTGGTCTTTCGGCGAGGTGAAGAAGCCCGAGACGATCAACTACCGCACGTTCAAGCCCGAGCGCGACGGCCTCTTCTGCGCGAAGATCTTCGGCCCCATCAAGGACTACGAGTGCCTGTGCGGCAAGTACAAGCGCCTGAAGCACCGCGGCGTGATCTGCGAGAAGTGCGGCGTCGAAGTCACGCAGACCAAGGTGCGCCGCGAGCGCATGGGTCACATCGACCTGGCCGCGCCCTGCGCCCACATCTGGTTCCTGAAGTCGCTGCCGTCGCGCCTGGGCCTCGTGCTCGACATGACGCTGCGCGACATCGAGCGCGTGCTGTACTTCGAAGCCTACGTGATCACCGACCCCGGCATGACCCCGCTGAAGAAGTTCGGCATCATGTCCGAGGACGACTACGACGCGAAGCGCAAGGAGTACGGTGACGAGTTCGTCGCCAAGATGGGCGCCGAAGGCATCAAGGACCTGCTGGAAGGCATCGAGCTCGACAGCGAGATCGAACGCCTGCGCGGCGACCTGACCGGCTCCGAAGTCAAGGTCAAGAAGAACTCCAAGCGCCTGAAGGTGCTGGAAGCCTTCCGCAAGTCGGGCATCAAGCCCGAGTGGATGGTGCTCGACGTGCTGCCCGTGCTGCCGCCGGACCTGCGTCCGCTGGTGCCGCTGGACGGCGGCCGCTTCGCGACCTCCGACCTGAACGACCTGTACCGCCGCGTCATCAACCGCAACTCGCGCCTGCGCCGCCTGCTGGAGCTGAAGGCTCCGGAAATCATCGCGCGCAACGAGAAGCGGATGCTGCAGGAAGCCGTCGACTCGCTGCTGGACAACGGCCGCCGCGGCAAGGCCATGACGGGCGCCAACAAGCGCGCGCTGAAGTCGCTGGCCGACATGATCAAGGGCAAGAGCGGCCGCTTCCGCCAGAACCTGCTGGGCAAGCGCGTCGACTACTCGGGCCGTTCGGTCATCGTGGTGGGCCCGACGCTCAAGCTGCACCAGTGCGGCCTGCCGAAGCTGATGGCGCTGGAGCTGTTCAAGCCCTTCATCTTCTCGCGCCTCGAAGCCATGGGCATCGCGACGACGATCAAGGCTGCCAAGAAGGAAGTCGAATCGGGCACGCCGGTGGTCTGGGACATCCTGGAAGAGGTCATCAAGGAGCACCCGGTCATGCTGAACCGCGCTCCGACGCTGCACCGCCTGGGCATCCAGGCCTTCGAGCCGATCCTGATCGAAGGCAAGGCGATCCAGCTGCACCCGCTGGTCTGCGCGGCTTTCAACGCCGACTTCGACGGCGACCAGATGGCCGTCCACGTGCCGCTGTCGGTGGAAGCGCAGATGGAAGCCCGCACGCTGATGCTGGCCTCCAACAACGTGCTGTTCCCGGCTTCGGGCGAACCGTCGATCGTTCCCTCTCAGGACGTGGTGCTGGGTCTGTACTACACGACCCGCGACCGCATCAACGGCAAGGGCGAAGGCCTGGTCTTCTCCGACATCGGTGAAGTCCAGCGCGCGCTCGACGCCAACGAAGTCGAACTCACCGCCAAGGTGGCAGTGCGCATCACGGAGTACACCAAGAACAAGGAAACTGGCGAATTCACGCCGTCGACCTCGCTCGTGGACACCACCGTGGGCCGTGCCCTGCTGTCCGAGATCCTGCCGAAGGGTCTGCCTTTCGCGAACATCAACAAGGCGCTGAAGAAGAAGGAGATCTCCAAGCTCATCAACGTCTCGTTCCGCAAGTGCGGCCTGAAGGAAACCGTCGTCTTCGCAGACAAGCTGCTGCAGAACGGCTTCCGCCTGGCGACCAAGGCCGGCATCTCGATCGCCATCGACGACATGCTGGTGCCTGCTGAGAAGCACGGCATCATCGAGCGCTCGGCCAAGGAAGTGAAGGAGATCGAGCAGCAGTACGTCTCGGGTCTCGTGACCTCCGGCGAGCGCTACAACAAGGTGGTGGACATCTGGGGCAAGGCCGGCGACGAAGTGTCGAAGGTGATGATGGCCAAGCTGTCGAAGCAGAAGGTCATCGACCGCAACGGCAAGGAAGTCGAGCAGGAGTCCTTCAACTCGATCTACATGATGGCCGACTCGGGCGCCCGCGGTTCCGCGGCCCAGATCCGCCAGGTGGCCGGCATGCGGGGCCTGATGGCCAAGCCTGACGGCTCGATCATCGAGACGCCCATCACCGCGAACTTCCGCGAAGGCCTGAACGTGCTGGAGTACTTCATCTCCACCCACGGTGCCCGAAAGGGTCTGGCCGACACGGCGCTGAAGACGGCGAACTCGGGCTACCTGACGCGTCGTCTGGTCGACGTGACGCAAGACCTGGTCGTGACCGAGCAGGACTGCGGCACGCACGGCGGCTACCTGATGCGCGCCATCGTCGAAGGCGGTGAAGTCATCGAATCGCTGCGCGACCGTATCCTCGGCCGCACCGCAGCCGACGACGTGCTGCACCCGGAAAACCGCGCCGTGCTGCTGAAGGCCGGCGAGATGTTCGACGAAGACACCATCGAGGCACTGGAAGCTCAGGGCGTCGACGAGGTCAAGGTCCGCACCGCGCTGACCTGCGAAACCCGCTTCGGCATTTGCGCGACCTGCTATGGCCGCGACCTGGGCCGCGGCGGCCTGATCAACATCGGCGAAGCCGTCGGTGTGATCGCCGCGCAGTCCATCGGTGAACCGGGCACGCAGCTGACGATGCGTACCTTCCACATCGGTGGTGCCGCTTCGCGTGCCGCCATCGCCTCGAGCGTGGAAGCCAAGTCGAACGGCTCGATCGGCTTCAACGCCACGATGCGCTACGTGACCAACAGCAAGGGCGAGCTGGTCGTGATCTCGCGTTCGGGCGAGATCGTCATCCACGACGAGCACGGCCGCGAGCGCGAGCGCCACAAGGTGCCGTACGGCGCGACCCTGACGGGCAAGGCCGACCAGCAGATCAAGGCCGGCCACGTGCTGGCCAACTGGGACCCGCTGACCCGCCCGATCATCACCGAGTTCGCCGGCAAGACGCAGTTCGAGAACGTCGAGGAAGGTCTCACGGTCGCCAAGCAGGTGGACGAAGTGACCGGCCTGTCGACGCTGGTGGTCATCGACCCGAAGCGTCGCGGCGCTGCCAAGGTGGTTCGTCCGCAGGTGAAGCTCATCGACGCCTCCGGCGCCGAAGTGAAGATCCCGGGCACCGACCACTCGGTGACGATCGGCTTCCCGATCGGCGCGCTGGTGCAGGTGCGTGACGGCCAGGACGTGGGCCCCGGCGAAGTGCTGGCGCGTATTCCGGTCGAAGGCCAGAAGACCCGCGACATCACCGGCGGTCTGCCGCGCGTTGCCGAGCTGTTCGAAGCCCGCTCGCCGAAGGACAAGGGCATGCTGGCCGAAATGACCGGTACCGTGTCGTTCGGCAAGGAAACGAAGGGCAAGATCCGCCTGCAGATCACCGATCCTGAAGGTACGGTCTGGGAAGACCTCGTGCCGAAGGAAAAGAACATCCTGGTGCACGAAGGCCAGGTGGTGAACAAGGGCGAATCCGTGGTCGACGGCCCGGCGGACCCGTAGGACATCCTGCGCCTGCTGGGTTCGGAAGAACTGGCGCGCTACATCGTGGACGAAGTGCAGGACGTGTACCGCCTGCAGGGCGTGAAGATCAACGACAAGCACATCGAGGTGATCGTTCGCCAGATGCTGCGCCGCGTCGTGGTCGACAACCCGGGCGACACCAGCTACATCGCCGGCGAACAGATCGAACGCAGCGAGATGCTCAACACCAACGACGCCCTGCGCGCCGAAGGCAAGATTCCCGCGACGTTCACCAACCTGCTGCTGGGTATCACGAAGGCATCGCTGTCGACCGACTCGTTCATCTCTGCCGCTTCGTTCCAGGAGACGACGCGCGTGCTGACCGAAGCCGCGATCATGGGCAAGCGCGACGAGCTGCGCGGCCTGAAGGAAAACGTCATCGTCGGCCGCCTGATCCCCGCGGGCACCGGCATGGCGTACCACCAGGCACGCAAGGTCAAGGACGCCATGGACGAGGCCGAGCGCCGCGCCATCGCCGAAGCGGAAGCTGCCGAATTGGCAGGTTCCGGCGAAAGCGATACGGCTGCCAGCACGGCGGACGCCAGCGAAGGCGCTGCGACCGAATAACTGGTTAGCATCACCGGCCATGACCGGTAGACACGCCCCCCGACCGGCCCCGGTCGGGGGGCGTTTTCATTTCTTCTTCCCCGTTGTTTGCATGATGAGGTCTTGTCGTCGATGAGCTTGCTGCCCGAATCGCTGGCCGGCTGGATCGCGGCCGCGGTCCTGCTCTTCTGGTTCGTCGGTGCCTACAACCGGCTGGTGCGGCTGCGCGCGGCCGTGCTGCAGGCCTATGCCCAGTTCGACGCGGCGCTGGGCAAGCAGCTCGACTTCGTCCAGGCAAGCATCGCTGCCGGCCCGCCGCCCGAAGCGTCGCCGACCGGCGAGTCGCTCTCGTCCATCGCGCCGCTGCAGGCCGCGACCGCGCAGCTGGCGACGTTGATGGGCGCGACCCGGCTGCGTCCGCTCGACGTCGGCGGCATGGCGGCGCTGGCAACGGCGCTCCAGGTGTGGATCGGCGCGTGGCAGAGGCAGCATCCCGACCAGGTGACGGTGTTCGACGCCGACGGCACGCTCTCGCGGCCCGCGCAACTGCTGCCGGGCACCACCACCGGCACACCTGGCGCCGCGGAACCGATCGGCTGGCCCGAGCCTTCCGCCGCCGCCGAGATCGCACGCAGCCAGTTCAACCAGGCGGTGGCGCAGTACAACGCCGCCATCGCGCAGTTCCCGGCGCTGCTGGTGGCATGGGCCGTGCGTCTGCGTCCGGCGGCACCGCTGCTTTGAGCTGAGCCGATCCGAGCTGCAACGGCCGTGCGTGGCTGCTGCGGTGTTTCGTGTCGTGCTCATTCCATGTACGAAGTCCGGCTTTGGCCGGCCCGTTACCATCGCCCCCAACTTGCCAGAACTACCTTCCGACCCTTCCCGCAGAGGCTCCGGCGACACGCCGCCCCTGCAACAGCCTCCGCTCTGGCGCCAGCTGCAGCTGACTGCGACGGCGCTGGCGTCGATCCGTGCCGGCACGTCGGGCTCCGTGGCCTTCGAGGCCGTCGAGCCCGCGCTGCGGCCCGGCGTGCAGTCGCTCGGCTTCCAGGTGCTGCGCTGGCTGGGCCGCGCCGAGGCGCTGCGCCGCCATCTGGCCAAGCGCACGCCACCGCCCCTGCCGGATGCCCTGCTGTGCACCGCGCTGGCGCTCGCCTGGGATGCCGCGAGCGCACCCTATGAGCCCTTCACGCTGGTAGACCAGGCGGTCGAGGCCGCCAAGCGCAACCCCGCCACGCGGGCGCAGGCGAGCTTCATCAACGCCTGCCTGCGACGCTTCCTGCGCGAGCGCGACGAACCGTATGGTCGGGGCTGTCCGCCGGGCTGCGGCGGAC
>CAJYQC010000080.1 GCA_913776885.1 uncultured Variovorax sp. | reverse complement strand
CGCTCTTGGCGTCGAGGTCGGGCACGCTGCTGGAGACCATGTGCACGATGGCGCTGACCTGGCCTTCGTCGATACTGCGCCCGCGCGCCAGCGCGAGCACCACCGAGGCGGAAGGCTTCTTCTGGTCGCGCACGAAAAGGGAGGGCTTGGGCAGCGCCAGGTGCACCCGGGCCGACTCGATGGCGCCGATGGATTCGATGGAGCGCGCCAGCTCGCCCTCGAGCCCGCGCTGGTAGTTGACCTGCTCGGCGAACTGGCTGGTGCCGAACTTCTGGTTGTCCATCAGTTCGAAGCCCACACCGCCGGCCTTGGGCAGGCCCTGCGCCGCGAGCTTCAGGCGCGTCTCGGCCACCTTGTCGCCCGCGATGAGGATCGCACCGCCGCCGTCGGCGAACTTGTAGGGCACGTTCATCTGCTGCAGCGAAGCGATGATCGCGCCGCCGTCGCGGTCCGACACGTTGGTGTACAGCACCTTGTATTCAGGGCCGCGGCTCCACAGCATGAACGCCGCCGCGGCGGCCACCAGGGCGGCGCCGCCGATGATCAGCGGCAGCCTCGGCTGCGCGCGCAGCCGATCTAGCAGGGGAGGCTGGCCCGCGCCGGCCGGTGGCAGCGCGCCCGCGGGCGCCGCCGTGCTCATGGATGCGCCCTCGTCGCGGCCACGGCCATGATGGGAGAGGAATTTCGGTTTAGAGATTTCATTCCGGGTGGCCGGTGATGTCGTCCGCGGCCTGTTCGTTTCGCGGACGATTGTCAGCAGTCACCCGGAATTCGAATGGCCGAACAGCCGGGGTTTTCGCCCTCAGTTGCGCGCTTGAATCGGGGTCTTCCCTTGATACGCTGCGAGCCAGCCGGAGAGCCCTGCGCGCTCCATGTCAAGTCACCCGCAAGTGTCCGGACCAGGTCCGGGCAGAACAAGGAAGAGGGATAGCCATGTCCATCAGTGCCATCGAATCCGTGCTCCAGCAGATGCGCGCGACCGCGATCCAGACGGGCATCGCGCCCGCGGCGAGCGCCCCTGCCGAAGCCGGCGGCTTCGCGGCCGAGCTCAAGCGCTCGCTCGCCAACATCAGCGGCGCCCAGCAGCAGGCCTACGCCCAGGCGGAGTCGTTCGAGCTCGGCAAGCCGGGCGTCGCGCTGAACGACGTGATGGTCGACATGCAGAAGGCGAACGTCGCGTTCCAGACCGGGCTGCAGGTGCGCAACCGGCTGGTGACCGCCTACCAGGAAGTGATGAATCTGCAGGCGTGAGCGATGAAAAGGTGATGTGGCGGGGCCGTGCAACTTTTTCGTGCATGCCCCTAAAGGTTCTCGGGGGTCCGCCGATAACCAAGTCAACGATGGCTTGAGTCTCTAAGTGGAAGCGGGTCCAGCGTTACGGCCGAAAGCCGGAGTCCACAACCTTTTTTCATCAATCAGGAGTCGAACATGGCGCTAGTCATCAATACGAACAGCCTTTCCCTCATCACGCAGAACAACCTGAACAAGTCGCAAGCGGCCCTGGATACCGCCATCGAGCGCCTGTCCACCGGCATGCGCATCAACAGCGCCAAGGACGATGCAGCCGGCCAAGCCATCGCCAACCGCTTCACGGCCAACATCAAGGGCCTGACGCAAGCCACGCGCAACGCCAACGACGGCATCTCGATCGCGCAGACGACGGAAGGCGCGCTGACCGAAGTCAACAACAACCTGCAGCGCATCCGCGAACTGGCCGTGCAAGCCGGTACGGGCACGAACTCCGCCAGCGACCTGGACTCGATCCAGGCTGAAATCGGCCAGCGCATGGACGAAATCAACCGCGTGTCGCAGCAGACCCAGTTCAACGGCGTGAAGGTCCTGTCGGCAGACGCCGGCAAGCTGACCGTGCAAGTGGGCGCCAAGGACGGCGAAACCATCGACATCGACCTGCAGGAAATCAGCGCCAAGACCCTGGGCCTGGACGGCTTCAACGTCAACGGCAAGGGCGTGTCCGCCAATGCCAAGGCCAACGTCAACGACCTGACCAAGGCCGGCGCCACCGGCACGGGCCCGTACGTCGTGACCACCAGCTTCGCCAAGGTGACCGCCGAGCAGGCCGTCGACGCGATGCAGGACGGCAACACGGCTGTCGTGGGCACGACCACCTACAAGTACGACGCTGCCGCCGGCAACTTCACGACCAACGTCGCTGTCGCCACCGGCGCTCCCACCACGGCTTTCGCCGGCACGCTGCTGCCGACGGCCGGCAACAAGTTCTCGGGCACCTTCACGGGCGCCAGCGGCACCACCAGCTTCGAAGTCGACAGCGCCGGTGCGATCACGATCGGCGGCCAGGCAGCCTACCTGTCGGGCGGCAACCTGACGACCAACAACGTCGGCGCTCCCCCGGCTGCCACGCTGTCGGGCCTGTTCGCCAGCGGCGACACCACCGCCAGCGCCTCGAGCATCAAGCTCAACGGCACGACCTACGACTTCGGCGCTGCCGCCAACTCGGGCTTCAGCTACACGAAGACCGTGTCGAAGGACGACGTGAAGACCGCCGTTGCAGGCGCCGCCTCGACGGTGAACCTGGGCACGGGCATCTTCACCTCGACCGTGACGTTCGCAGCGGCCGGCGGCCAGTCCAGCGACACGTACATGGACAACGACAAGGAAATGACCAAGACCGCGTCGTACACCACCAGCTACAACGTCAACGCCGTCAACGGCGAAGTGACCGTTGCCTCGACGACCGGCACCGGCAAGTACGCCGCTGACGTGGGCGCAGTGGCATACGTCAACTCCGCCGGCAAGCTGACCACGGACACGACCAGCAAGGGCAGCAAGACCACCAACCCCCTGGCCGCTCTCGACTCGGCCCTGGCCAAGGTGGACGGCCTGCGCAGCAGCCTGGGTGCGGTGCAGAACCGTTTCAATTCGGTGATCGCCAACCTGGGCACCACGGTGACCAACCTGTCGTCTTCGCGCTCGCGCATCCAGGACGCCGACTACTCGGTCGAAGTGTCGAACATGACGCGCGCCCAGATCCTGCAGCAGGCCGGTACCTCGGTGCTGGCGCAAGCCAACCAGACCACGCAAGGCGTGCTGTCGCTGCTGCGTTGATCGAAAGGACCTGAGAAATCAGTGAAAAGCCGGACCCATCCCCCAGGGGTGGGTCCGGCCGGTGCAGGCCTTCGGCGAAAGCTGCAAGCGCCTGCGCTGTTCCCTGCGGCCATGCCCCCGTTCAGGCGAGGCCGCAGAGAACAGCGAACCCAGCACAGCAAGGTGTGAATGATGTTGAACCCCGTGTCGGCGAACCCCGTGATGGACAACCAGTGGACGCAACTGCTCGTCGGCGGCGCCGCGGGTGCGTCCGATGCCGTTGCCGCCACGGCGGAGAAGGACGACGCCAAGGAGGCCGCGACGCCGGTCCAGGTCGAGCAGGCGGTGCGCCAGGTGAACGAGTCGCTCGCGCTGCGCGAAGTGGGGCTGCGGTTCGAGGTCGACAAGGAGACCGACATGGTCGTCGTCAAGGTGGTGGACCGCGCCAGCGGCGAGGTCATCCGCCAGATTCCCAATGAAGAGGTCGTGCGCATTGCGAAGCTGATGAGCGACGGCAAGGGCCTGCTGCTGGACCACGCGGCCTGAGGCCGAAGCGCACGGTTTCTGCATTCAAGTACACGACAGGAAAGCAATCACATGGCAACCATCAGCAGCATCGGCATCGGCGCCAACCTCGACCTCGCGAGCCTGCTCGCGAAGCTCGAAACTGCCGAGAGCCAGCCTCTGACGCTACTTCAGGCGAAAGCCAAGAGCTACACGAGCAAGCTGTCGGCCTACGGCACGATCCAGAGCGCGCTGGGCACGCTGCAGGCGGCCGCCAAGAAGCTGGGCGACCCGACCCTGTTCCAGAGCGTCACCGGCACGCCCACGATCAGCGGCATCCTGTCTGCCTCGTCCACCGACGTGAGCTCGGCGGGCAACTACACCATCGACGTCTCGCAGATCGCGCAGGCGCAGACGCTGGTCAGCGCGGGTCAGGCCGATGCGAAGGCCGCCGTGGGCAGCGGCAAGATCACCATCGACTTCGGCGCCATCACCGGCGGCACCTTCGACCCGGCCACGGGCCAGTACAGCGGCGCCACCTTCACCGCCGACCCGAGCCAGCCGGCCAAGTCGATCACCATCGACTCGACCAACAACACGCTGGAAGGCATCCGCAAGGCGATCAACGACGCGAACGCGGGCGTGACCGCCGCCATCGTGAACGACGGCAGCGGCACGCCCAACCGGCTGGTGCTGACCTCCACGACCACCGGCGAGAAGTCGAGCATGCGGATCGCGGTGGACGGCGACGCAGCGCTGCAGAGCCTGCTGAACAACGACCCCGCGGGCACGCAGGGCCTGAAGCAGACCGCGGCCGCGCAGAACGCGAAGCTCAACGTCAACGGCATCGACATCGTCAGCCAGACCAACACGGTCAAGGAGGCCATCCAGGGCACCACGCTGACGCTCGTGAGCACCGGCAAGACCGGGCTGGCGATGAAGGAGAACACGGCCGGCGTGAAGACCGCGATCAACGACTTCGTGAAGGCCTACAACAGCCTGCAGAGCACCGCCAAGTCGCTCACCACCTACGACCCCGACACCAAGACCGCCGCCGCGCTGACCGGCGACGGCACCCTGCGCAACCTGCAGACGCGCATCCGCCAGGCGCTCACCGCGCCGCAGGCCGGCGGCACGAACGACATGAAGGTGCTGACCGAGATCGGCGTGAGCTTCCAGAAGGACGGCACCCTGGCCGTCGACTCGACCAAGCTCGACAAGGCGCTGGCCGGCAACCTGAAGGGCGTTGCCAACCTGTTCTCCAGTGCCGCGGGCAGCACCGGCGGCTACGGCAAGCAGATCGATGCGATCGTGACCGACCTGAACAACGGCGACCTCAAGGTGGCAAGCGACGGCGTGACCTCGACCATCAAGAATCTCGACAAGCAGTACGACGCGATGCAGCTGCAAGTCGATGCCGCGGTCGACCGCTACCGCAAGCAGTTCAATCAGCTGGACGTGCTGATGAGCAAGCTCAACGCCACCAAGACCTACCTGACGCAGCAGTTCGACGCGATGACGAAGAGCACCAAGTAGGTAGCCCAGAAGACGCACACCCCGGAGCAATTTGCAGATGTACACGTCCTATAACTCGCGCACTGGTGCAGGCGCCTACGCAAGCGTCGGCCTGGAAACCCGCGCGATGAGCGCGTCGCCGCACCAGCTCATCACGATGCTGTTCGATGGCGCCAAGATCGCCATCGGCATGGCGCGCCTCCATATGGCCGCCGGAGAAACCGAAGCCAAGGGCAACGCCATCTCCAAGGCCATCGGCATCGTCGGCAACGGCCTGAAGGCCGCGCTCGATGCCGACGCGGCCGGCGAGGCCGGGGCCGAACTGGTCGGCAACCTGTCGGCGCTCTACGACTACGTCGTGCAGCGGCTGTTCAGCGCCAACCTGCACAACGACGTACAGGCACTGGACGAGGCCGACCGGCTGCTCGAGAACATAGCTTCCGCCTGGCGGGAGATCGACGACCGGGCTCGTGTCTGAAATGCAACCTCAAGAGAAACAAGACAACATGGCATTCCGGAGTGAGGTCGTTCATTGCTACGAAGAGCTGGCACACAGCATCGCATCGATGCTGGTGCTGGCGCGAGCCAGGGAGTGGGGCCAGCTCCCGGCGATCGAAGAGCGCTGCTCGGCTCTGGTGGAGCGCCTGCGGACCATCGAGCCGCACGAGTTGCTCGACGCCACCCAGGTGGAGCACGTGCTGCGCCTGCTGGAGCGCATCCGCAGCGACCAGGCGGAGGTATCCGGCCTGATCAAGCCGCAGCTCGACCAGCTGATGAGCCGCATGGGCAGCCTTACGCAGCAGCAGAACCTCGGCAGGGCCTACGGGCCGCCGCACTGAGCGCGTCATCGGCAGACCGCCCGATCGACCGAACTCCACACGCTGAACAAGCCCGACCATGACTGCACTCGCCGGACTGCTCGATGCGCTGCTCGCCGCAAGGCTCGCGCCGCGGCTGGACGTGCTCGGCATCAAGCCCGAGGCCGCCATCGGTGCGCCGGGTCCGGCGGTTGCGATCGGCAGGGTGGAGAACGATGTCCGGCTGCCTTCCAACGCGGCGCTTGACCGGCAGATCCCGGGTGCGGTTGCCGGCGGCACCGCGCACGCAGGGGCGGGTGCCCAGCCTTCGATGGCGGCGCGGCTGTCGGTGGCTGCGCGGGTCATCGGCGCGGTGCTGGCCGATCTGCAGGCGCAGCCGGGGCCGGTGCGCGGCTCGACGCCGCTGATGCCCTCGAGCGCGCAGCCGGTCAGCACGGCGGCGCTCGCAGGCATGCTGGCGCAGACGGTGTCGGACAGCGGCCTCTTCTATGAATCGCATCTGGCTTCCTTCGCCGCGGGAGCGCGCACGCTCGAGCAGATGAGGCAGGAGCCGCAGGCGCAGTGGGCCGTGCCGGCGACAGCCAGGACGCCGGCTGGCGCTGCGGCAGTGTTGCCGGCGGCGATCGGCGATTCGCCCGACGCGGTGCCTTCCCCGGTGGCGCAGGCGCAGACGCCGTTGCCGCAGGGCAGCGAAGCTCGCACGGCGACCGTTGGCGCGCCACAGGCGTCGTCCGTCGATGCGCAGCACCAGGACGCCGGCGCCGCGACCCCCCAAGGCAAACCGCACGCTCTGGAACGGCAGCCCGCGACGAACGACGCGGCGCGGGTG
>CAJYQC010000079.1 GCA_913776885.1 uncultured Variovorax sp. | reverse complement strand
GCAGGACGCGGGTGCCGGCGTGCTGGGCGAGGGCGCCGCCGGCGCGGACCTGGTGGTGCGCACCCACGGCATCTCGAATGCCGCGCAGCAGGTCGCGATGGTCTGGCGCGAGGTGCCGGTGCCGGTGATCGCCGCGGTGCACGGCGTGGCCTTCGGCGGTGGCTTGCAGGTGGCGCTTGGGGCGGACATCCGCATCGTCGCGCCCGACACCAAGCTGTCGGTGATGGAGATCAAGTGGGGCCTGGTGCCCGACATGGCCGGCATGGTGCTGATGCGCGAACTTGCGCGCAGCGACGTGGTTCGCGAGCTCACCTTCACCGGCCGCATCTTCTCGGGCGAGGAGGCGCTGCGCCTGGGCTTTGCCACCCGCGTCAGCGTGGACCCGCTGGCCGAGGCGCTGCAGATGGCGCACGAGATCGCCGGCAAGAGCCCCGACGCGATCCGCGCGGGCAAGCGACTGCTGAACGCATCGCTTTCGCAGAGCGCGGCCGAGTTGTTGCTGGCCGAATCGGTGGAACAGAAGGCGCTGATCGGCAGCCCCAACCAGGTCGAGGCCGTGAAGGCCAACATCGAGCGCCGCGCGCCGCGCTTCGGCACGCCGGGCTGACGGCCTTCCCGGCTGCGCCGGGGGCCGCGCTGCGGCCGATCCTTCGGAAAACCACCGCCGTGCATCCAGCACATGGGCGCGTGCGCCTGTGCGCCGCTGCCTTCCCAGCATGCCCTCGCGTGGCGGGGTTTTGCCGTTGCGTGTTTACAAGATCCCCACTTCAGCCGGCCTTCATTTCGCGCCCGATCAGCCGAAAACATCAAAGAATCGCCGCGCGGTGTATCCTTATGTAAGAATAAAGTCGTTGTTTTGTAGCCCGGATAGGCAGGGATGGAGGCAATTTGTGTGCAGAAGGTCACGTCTCTACCCGTCATGGCTGCAGCGGAGGATGGCTCCGGACAGCTCACTCATTAACAATTGAACGCTTTGCCCAGCGACGGCGATCCTGCATGTCGACGACCACGTTTTTCTGTAACCTCAGCGTGCCCATCCTGGTGGGCGAAGATCGCTACAAGTACGTCCCCATCGTGGGAGTGTTCCGAAGCATTCCGTTCGACCAGGTCGACGAATGGGTGATGCACCCCGACGGCCGGCCCCGCAGCGACCGCGAACTGGCGGCCGAAGTCCTCGTCGAGATCCGCAAGCCGCTAGGCTCGAGCGGACGCACCGCGGCGCACGCATTCGATGTCGCGGACATCCTGCAGCTCGACCGGGCCGCAGCGATCGTGGTGTCCACCTTTCTGGCGGCGCTCCCGCGCGTCTGAAGCGCCGCCGGTCGTTCTGTCCCGCTTCTTCAAGCGCTCCCCACAGCCCAATAGAAGGTCGGCCTCGCTCCGTTGAGCAGATGGTTGCCCACCACCCGTCCCTTGTAGATGGTCGGGTTGTGCGAGGCCAGCGTGCGTGCATTGCGCCAGTGCCGGTCGAGCTGGCGGTCTTCCTGCAGCGCCGAGGCGCCGCCCACGTCGAACAGCCGGGTGCCCGCCTGCAGCACCGCGTCGACGATGCCGGCCTGCGCCTTGGCCGTGTTCAGCTCCACCTCGAACAGCAGGCTCTCGGGCACCGCCTTGCCGCGCTGCAGGAAGCGGTCGACCTCGCCCAGGCCGCGTGCCACCGCCTGCACCGTCGAGGCGGCGATGAAGGCCGTGCTCGCGAGTTGGCCGACGACCTGCTGCACCAGCGGGTCCTCGCGCGGCGTGTCTGCGCTGCCGTGGCTGTAGATGCGCTTGCGCTGCTGCACGAAGGCCACCGCGTCGCGCACGATGGCGCGCGCGATGCCCGCCAGCGTGGCCAGGTGTATGAGCTGGAAATGCGCGGTCAGCGGCGTGGGCTGGTCACGCACGTAGAGCAGCACGTTCTCGGGCTTCACGCGCACGTCGCGAAAGCGCGTGGTGCCCGATGCGCTCAGCCGCTGGCCGAAGCCGCGCCAGTCGTCCACGCGCTCCACGCCCTGCGCCTCGGCCGGCACGAGGGCGATCACCCGGTCGCTGCTGCCGTCGTCGTTCAGGCGCTGCGCCGAGACCGAGATCCAGTCGGCGTACAGCGTGCCGGTGCTGTAGAACTTGTCGCCGTCCAGCCGCCAGGCATCGCCGTCGCGCCGCAGCGTGGTCCGCAACTCGCCGAGCGGGCCCTCGCCGAGCTCGGTGGTGGCGTTGCCGAAGATCACGCCCTCGGCCGCCAGGCGCATCCACGGGCCGTGCAGGGCGGGGTCGATCTCGGCGAAGAGCCGTTCGACGAAGCCGAAGTGCGCGCGCAGGATCTGCGGCAGGTTGGAGTCGGCCTCGCCGAGTTCGATGAGCAGGTCGTAGAGCTGCTCCACCGAGCCGCCCAGGCCGCCGTGCTCGAGCGGCACGCGCAACGCGCCGAAGCGCTCGGCGTTGAGCCAGGCCACGGGTTCGTAGGCGAGTTCGCGGTCGGTCTCGCGCTGGGCGGAGCGCTCGGCGATGCGCTGGAATACGGGGCGGAAGCGGGCAGCGAGCTGCTCGAAGGACGGCGCCTGTGCGAGCGGCGCTTGCGCCGCGGGGCGCTTCTTGGCTTGGATGGATTGCATGGAGGCGGGGCGGCCCCTGGGGCACGCCCGGGAAAAGAGGGACAGCGCCTGACTGTCCACCGCGGCGCAGTTCTTGTGAAATGCGCTTTTCGCGTTTTCTTATGCCGATGGCTGCTGCCGGCCGGAGGCAGCGGCTATCGCCTGCCGCGCGCGTCCACCGGCCAGATCGCAACCAACGTGCCGCCCTCGACCACGTGGTAGGCGTCGTGCAGGTTCACGGTCGGATCGCAATGCGGGGTGACGAATTCGACCCGCGCACCCAGCGCAGGTCTTTGCGCCTGCGAACCTTGCGAGCCCGCAGGCGGCATCAGCTTGCCGTGCTCGTCGCCGAAGAAGGCGTAGCGGCTCGCGGCATCCGCGCCCTTGGCCACCACCGGCACGCCGCTGTCGGTGGAGAAGCACTTGGTGCCGCCGTCCACCGTCACCCAGTCGGTCGCATTGGTGCTGACCACGGCCGTCTGCACGAAGAGCGACGTCTCGAAGGGCGAGGGCCGGTCGCCGTCGGCCAGCACACGGCTGTATTCGGCGTCCATGAACACGTACGAGCCGGCCTGCAGTTCGGTGAACGCGTTTTCCTGTGAATCGAGGTCGTGCGTGCCGGTGCCCGCGCCGGTGACGATGTCGAAGTTCAGGCCCTGGCGCCGCGCCGCCGCGACGATGCCCGCCACCGTCTCGCGCAGGCCCGCGGCGGCCGCGCTGCGCTCATCGCGCGCCACGATGTGCTGCAGGTTGCCCGCATAGGCCTGCAGCCCGCGCAGCCGCAGGCGCGGCTCGGCGGCGGCCAGCGCGGCCAGCTCGAGCACCTTGGCCTGCGTGGCGGCGCCGGTGCGGTTGTAGCCGGCGCCGTAGTCCACCAGCACGTCGAGCGGATGCGTGAGCTCGCTGGCGGCGCGCGCCAGTTCGGCGAGGTTCTGCGGGTTGTCGACCACCACCATCACGTCGCCCGGCCTTGCCTGTTGCGCCAGCTTGATGAGCCGCGCGATCTTGCTCGGCGTGACCGCCGGCGAGGTGATGAGCACGCCCGGAATGCCGCCCTGGACCATCACCTCCGCCTCGCCCAGCGTGACGCAGCTCACGCCGATGGCGCCGGCCGCCACCTGGCGGCGCGCGATCTCTACCGACTTGTGCGTCTTCACGTGCGGGCGCAGGTTCACGCCGCGCAACCGGGCGAAGGCGGCCATGCGCTCGATGTTGCGCGTCATCGCGGGGAGGTCGATCAGCAGGGCGGGGGTGTCGAGCAGATGGCGGCCGCCGGGAACGCCGATCAGCGGCGCGTTGACTTGCTGCAGGGCTTGGGGCATCTGGGAAAGGCCTCGTGTCTCGGTTCTTGTTGTGGGGCAGGCGCCGGGCGCCCGGTGTTTCGGGGCGAGATGATCGCACCGAATGGCCCAGGAGCGTGCAGGCTCCGATCAGGCCGGGTGCGAAGGTTCGTGGCGCCCGGCGCCGCGCAGCGCGAGCCACCACAGCAGTGCGGCGTTGACCGTCCAGCTCGCGGCGAGCATCAGCAGCGCCGTATTGGCGACGCCCGGCGACAGCCCCAGCGTCAGCAGGCTCAGCGACCAGGGAAGCCCGCCCGCGATTGCGAGCAGCAGGCTCATCTCGTTCTCGGGCGCGACGGCGCAGCCCAGGATGCAGGCGACGCCAGCGGCCGTGTAGACCAGCGCAGCCAGACGCAAGCCGTGGCGCGCGGGAGAACGTGAATTTGCGGTGGGCATGCCATGAGCATCGCCGATCCGCAGTGACGCCGTGAAGGCTTCTTGCGTGAAGGGATGTAGTGTTTTCGAGTACCCGCGCACGAAGTCGAATGTTCATCCCGGCTACTCGGGTCTGTCATTCGAGCGCGCCACCATGCGCGGCATGGCCGGCCAACTCATCTCCATTGCCCTGACAGTCGATCAACACGACGAGGGCGACTATTTCTGGGTTCTTCTGGAATCCTTCGACAACTCCATGGAGTTCGAACCGCTGATGGAAGCCGCCAAAGGCTTTCGTACTTACCACGAGGCACTCCAGGCGGGCTACGTCGTGCTGAAGGGTCTCTCGGAAGACCGGGATGTCGGGCCGCGCGAAGAGGTGGACGAGGACATCGAGGCCTGAGGAAAAACGTCTTTGGCGCCCCCCGCTGAGCGGCTTCGGCGCGCCTGCCTAAGGACCCGTGGCTTTCAGGGGTGAGCGATTTCGGCTTACACGGACTCGACACGCCTGCGACGAAATTGCAACTAACGGTTGTCGACATTCCGCGGCCCGCGAGGGCCACGGCAACGTCGTCCACCGAATAACGGCAATTCAGGGAGTTCGCATGGTCGAGTATTTCCGCGTGGGCCTTCCATACATACGCCTGCGCTTCAAGGTCCCTGCACGCCGCGGCGGCAGGGTCGAGCTTCGAGGAAGGTTCGGGGCGATCACGGGCGCGAGCGGCGAGTATCTGCTGGTGCGTTTCGACGGCGAGCCCGCGGCTTCCATCGTGCATCCGGTCGAGCTGAATTACGTGGAGGCGGGAGAGGCCGTGGAGCCTCGATCCTCGTTGTCTCCATAGGCGGCCGGGAAAAGGCCGCCGGGGGAGGTCAATGTCATGACCGTGGTGGCGAGCGGCCCCCACTGCACTGCGTATTGATCCGCGAAATCGCCGGCCTGCCGGCGGCTTCTCGCGCATCGATCGACATGAAAGCCAACCCCGCGGCAGAACAGGTGCTCGATGTAGAAGCGCTTGAGGTCGGCGGCTGAGAATGCGGCGTACCACCGGCCGTGCTCGTTGACGATCGCCGCTCCGAAGCGCACGTACGGTGCAACATGCTGCGGCTTGGGTTTCTTGCGACCAACGTAGAGGCGCCCGTCGACACGCCACGGATACATGACGAGTACGCGGACGCCGCTGCCGGATATGAACTCGGCCAGCGACGCATGCAGCCCCGTCATGCTTTCGGGTCTTCGCCGCAGCCAGATGTGCGTGATGCCCTCCCTGTGGCCTGCAGGAAGCGTATTAAGGGCTGCTGCACACTCTTCGACGGATACGGGGAAGAAGAATTCGCGTGAAGGATTGTCCTGGAGCAGGACTGGTAGGGCCTGTCCTGGCGCGGGTTGTTGCAGCGAGTGCGCGCGAGCGACTATGTTGTCCGTGAACCGGCGGCGAGTGCGGCCGCCAGAGATATCGCCATAGGTGCGACTTTTCTTCCAAGGCGTTGTTGAACGACGCTTCATGGTTTTCTCCCTTGCTGGTGCTGTATCGGTTCTCGCTCGCCCGGAATCTTATGAAAACCAGATCTGTCCAGCGCTGTCCGATACGCGAAGGTTGATTCTCGCGATTCTGTGATTGGCAGTCCGGCGGATGATCTACGACGATTCATGGGCCGAGGCCGAGGCTGAGGCTGAGGCTGAGGCTGAGGCTGAGGCTGCGGCCTCCCGCGGACTGGTTCAGAGTCGCCAAAGACTGTATATTCATCCAGTCTTTGGCCACGAGCCCGTATCGGTGCGCAGCTGCGTGCCAGGGCGATGAACCATGAACCAGTTCGAGCTTTTCTTTCCCCGAGGTGCTGCTGCGGCAGCGTCCGCCTTTCCCATGCCCCTGTCGCACAACCAGGAGCCGATGGCGTTGCCGGAACCATCGTTCTCCGGCGCGCCGCCCGATGAGCCGTTCCGTTTCGAGAGTGTCGAAGTGGAAGACCGGGTCGCATACACCGTCCGCCTCGCGGACTACTCGCATCCTGCAGCCGATGCCGCCAAGGTCGCCGAGCAGCGCTTCAGGCGCGAGATCGACCGGCAACTCGGTGGTGACGTCGTCGAGGCCCTGCGTGCCTTCCAGAACGCGAGCGAATCGAGCGAGAGCGATCTGTCGAAGGCCGAGATCGCGCTGGCGAAGCGCTGGGCGAAGGCTTACGACGCGGCGCGCACCGCGGGTTTTCGCGACCTTGGTGACACCGACGAGGCGTTCTTCGACGTGCGTCCGGTCTGACAGGGGAAGTTGCCGCCTCGGCGGATCGCTGTTGATCCGGCGGCGGACGCGCCGAAGTCTGTAGCCGCGGCTCGTGTGCGGCCGCGGTGCACGGTATCCGACAGCCTCGGGGGTCCGACTCTCACAGGCGTGGCGGCGGACCTGTATAGGGTCACACGTCTTGAAGCCCAGGTCCGATGGATCTTCGTCAACGGCATACACAGAAAGAAGAACAGAACATGACGCGCGCTACCGCCCGCGGCACCGACCATTTCGTGCGTGTTCGCGGTGCACGCGAACACAACCTTCGCAACGTCGACGTCGACATTCCGCGCGACGCCCTGGTGGTGTTCAGCGGAATCTCCGGATCCGGCAAATCGTCGCTGGCTTTCGGCACGCTCTACGCCGAGGCGCAGCGGCGCTATTTCGAATCGGTCTCGCCCTATGCGCGCCGGCTGATCGACCAGGTGGGCGTGCCCGCGGTCGATTCCATCGACGGTCTGCCGCCTGCGGTGGCCCTGCAGCAGCAGCGGGGCACGCCGAGCACGCGCTCCTCTGTGGGCAGCGTCACCACGCTGTCGAGCCTGTTGCGCATGCTCTACTCGCGGGCCGGCGACTACCCGGCGCGCCAGCCGATGCTCTATGCAGAAGACTTTTCGCCCAACACACCGCAGGGCGCCTGCCCGACCTGCCACGGGCTGGGACGCATCTTCGAGGTGACCGAACGCTCGATGGTGCCGGACGACACGCTCAGCATCCGCGAGCGCGCCATTGCCTCCTGGCCGCCCGCCTGGCATGGTCAGAACCTGCGCGACATCCTTGTCACCATGGGCATCGACGTCGACAAGCCATGGCGCGACCTGCCGAAGAAAACTCGCGACTGGATTCTCTTCACCGAGGAGCAGCCGACGGTTCCGGTGTACGCCGGCTTCACGCCTGCCGAGACGCGCGCGGCGCTGCGCAGCAAGCTGGAGCCCAGCTACCAGGGCACTTTCATCGGTGCGCGCAAGTACGTGCTGCACACATTCGCGACCACGCAGAGCGCGCTGATGAAGAACCGCGTCGCGCGCTACATGGTGGGCAGCGACTGTCCGGCATGCCAGGGCAAGCGGCTCAAGCCGCAGGCCCTGTCGGTGCGCTTCGCGGGGCACGATATCGGCGAGATCTCACGCATGCCGCTGGAGCAGTTCGCGCAGGTGCTGCGTGCCGCGGCGGGAGGCGATGCACCGGATGCGCCCGGTGGCGACGCCAGCCCGAGCGTGCTGCGCAAGAAGGGCGGTGCGCACGCGGCGGCCCCCGACGTGCGTCGCACGCCAAACCAGTCGGCGGAGAAGCGCATGGCGGCGCAGCGCATTGCGCACGACCTGTTGGCACGGATCACCGTGCTGACCGATCTCGGCCTGGGTTATCTCTCGCTCGACCGCAGCACGCCGACGCTGTCCCCGGGCGAACTCCAGCGCCTGCGGCTTGCCACGCAGATCCGCTCCAACCTGTTCGGCGTGGTGTATGTGCTCGACGAGCCGTCGGCGGGGCTGCATCCCGCGGACAACGAGGCCCTGGTGGTGGCTCTCGATACGCTCAAGCGTTCGGGCAATTCGCTGTTCGTGGTCGAGCACGACCTGGAGCTCATGCGGCGCGCCGACTGGCTGGTCGACGTCGGCCCCGGCGCGGGGGAGAAAGGCGGCATCGTCCTTTACAGCGGCCCGCCCAAGGGGCTGCGCCACGTGGAGGCTTCCCACACTGCGCGCTATCTTTTTGCGCCGCGAACCTCGTCGAAGACGTCTTCGCGCGAACCTGCCGGATGGCTGGCGCTGGAAGACATCACGCGCAACAACCTGCAGGGCCTGTCGGTGACGTTTCCGCTCGGCGTGCTGACGGCCGTGACCGGGGTTTCCGGGTCGGGCAAGTCCAGCCTCGTGAGCCAGGCGCTGATAGAGCTGGTGGCCGCGCACCTGGGCCACGAAGCGTCGCCTGCAGACGAGGAGCCAGACTCCGGACCTGATGCCGCGAGCGGCGCTGGCGGCCGCACAGGCGGTCGCATCGTCGGCGGCATGGAGCGCATTCGCCGGCTGGTGCGCGTGGACCAGAAGCCCATCGGGCGCACGCCGCGCTCCAACCTGGCCACGTATACGGGCCTCTTCGACCATGTTCGAAAGCTGTTCGCCGACACCAAGGCTGCCCGCGCCCGCCGCTTCGATGCCGGCCGGTTCTCGTTCAACGTCGCCAAGGGACGGTGCGCCACCTGCGAAGGCGAAGGGTTCGTCAGCGTGGAACTGCTTTTCATGCCCAGCGTGTACGCGCCTTGCCCCACCTGCCACGGCTCGCGCTTCAACGAGCCGACGCTCAAGGTGACGCTGCGCGGCCGCACCATTGCCGACGTGCTGGCCATGACGGTGGACGAGGCGCACGCCTTCTTCGAGAACGACAGCGCCATCGAACGGCCGCTGCGGTTGCTGAAAGCCATAGGTCTCGGCTACCTGCGGCTGGGGCAGCCGGCCACCGAGTTGTCGGGTGGGGAAGCGCAGCGCATCAAGCTCGCGACGGAGCTCCAGCGCGCACAGCGCGGCGACGCGCTGTACGTGCTGGACGAGCCGACCACCGGCCTGCACCCGTCCGACGTGGACAAGCTCATGGCGCAACTGGGCAGCTTGGTCGACGCGGGCAACACCGTCATCGTCGTCGAGCACGAGATGCGGCTGGTCTCGGCCTGCGACTGGGTGATCGACATCGGGCCGGGCGCAGGCGCGCAAGGCGGGCGCGTCGTCGCGAGCGGCCGGCCGCAGGAGGTGGCCACGGCAGCTGGCAGCCGGACCGCGCCTTATCTGGCGCGCTGGACCTTGCCGGGGAAGTGAACGGGAGGACGAGTTAGCGCGCGCGCGGGCCTTTTCGCGACTTTTGGCATTCGGAGTCGAGAGGCGAGCGGTGCCGCCGACCGTCGATGACAAGGTAGCTGTGTGCCTGTGGCCATCGTGGACTGATAACCGCAGGCGTGCAGCGGGCGTCAGCCGCCCGGTGACATGGCCGGAGTTCGAATGGGGAATATTGGCCTGCCCGGAGGGGATCGAACCCCCGACAACCTGCTTAGAAGGCAGGTGCTCTATCCAACTGAGCTACGGGCAGATCCCGGCTGGAGAGGCCAGGAAAATCAACGACTTGAGTGCGATTGCTCTCGAGTGGCAGCGGCGGATTCTACCGAGTTCCGCATCCTGATTCCTCGCGAGCAGCGTTCTCCGCCAAGTCCGCACAGGCACAACGAAAAAAGCACACAGCCGCTGGACGACTGTGTGCTTTTCATTTTGATGGTCGGGGCGAAAGGATTCGAACCTTCGACCCTCTGGTCCCAAACCAGATGCGCTACCAGGCTGCGCTACACCCCGACAAGCCCTCTATTCTAGCCCGGATAAAGGGCCTCTCAGCGTTTCGCGTACTGCGTCTTGCCGAAAAGGATTTCCCGCTCCTTGTCGCCGGTGATCGGCTGGCGCAGGTCGGCGAGCACTTTCACCCCGCGCTGCACGGCCGGGCGCGCGGCAATGCCGTCGAACCAGTCCTTCAGATGAGGGAAGTCGGTCAGTGTGATGCCCTGGTTCTCCCAGCTGCGAAGCCACGGGAAGATGGCGATGTCTGCGATCGAGTAGCTCTTGCCGGCGATGAACTTGTTCTTCGACAGCTGCTTGTCGATCACGCCGTACAGGCGCTTGGCTTCGTTGCTGTAGCGGTCGATCGCGTACGCGATCTTCTCGGGTGCGTACATGCGGAAGTGATGCGCCTGGCCGAGCATGGGTCCGACGCCGCCCATCTGGAACATCAGCCACTGCAGCACGTCGTAGCGCTCGCGGTCGCCGGTGGGCAGGAATTTGCCGGTCTTGCCCGCCAGGTAGACGAGGATGGCGCCCGACTCGAAGAGCGAGATCGGCTTGCCGTCCGGACCGTCGGGGTCGGTGATGGCGGGAATCTTGTTGTTGGGGCTGATCTGCAGGAAGTCGGGTGCGAACTGGTCGCCCTTGCCGATGTTGATGGGGTGCGCGCGATACGGCAGGCCGCACTCCTCCAGCATGATGTGGATCTTGTGGCCGTTGGGCGTGGGCCAGGAATAGACGTCGATGGGCGATGCGGGCATGTTGTCTGGCTCTCCGTTCGGGATGTGTTGGATGCGAGCCCGGCAGCATATCCGTGCGAATCCGCTCGCGTGCAGGTGCGGGAATTCGCGATGTGGCTGGCGATTCGCCGCAGCCGGATATCAGCCGACCTGCTTCTGGTGCGCGTTGCACCACATCCAGCTCTCGCCGGGCTCCATCGACTGGATGACCGGGTGGCCTTCGGCATGCGAATGCCGCGTCGCGTGACGGTTCCTTGACGAGTCGCAGCAGCCGATGTGTCCGCAGTGCACGCAAAGACGAAGGTGCACCCAGGTGTCGCCAGTCTTCAGGCAGTCTTCGCAGCCGCGCTGCTGCTGCGCATGAGGTTGCGCGATCTCGGCAGGCACGTGGTCGCAGGGTTTGATGGACAACTTCGAACTCCTTCTTCTCTATCGGTGGCCGACGCCGTTCAGGCGACTGCCGAGGCCTGCGAAAGATGCTGGTGGATCTGCGCGACCGCCGCGGCGCCTTCGCCGATGGCGCCGCCCACGCGCTTGACCGATCCAGAGCGCACGTCTCCCACCGCGAAGACGCCTGGCACGCTCGATTCCAGCGGTGCGGACGGCTGCGCCGGAAAGCCGCGGCTGGCGGCGTTGCCGGTCAGCACGAAGCCCTGCTTGTCCACCGCCACGTCGCAGCCCTCGAGCCATGAGGTTTCCGGCTCCGCACCGACGAAAAGAAAGATGTTGCGCGCCGGGCAGTCATGTTCTTCGCCCGAGGTGTGGCAGCGCCATGTGGCGCCGGTGAGTCCTTCGTCGGAACTGCCGTGGAGCCGCACGAGTTCCGTGTGCGGCTGCAATGAGATGTTGGGCGTGGCCTCGATCCGGTCGATCAGGTAGCGCGACATGCTGGCAGCGAGCGATGGCCCGCGCACCAGCACGTTGACCTTGGCTGCGTGGCGCGACAGGAACACCGCGGCCTGTCCGGCCGAATTGCCGCCCCCCACCAGCGCGACCTCCTGCTGCGCGCAGATCTTCGCCTCGATGGCGGATGCCCAGTACCAGACGCCGCGACCTTCGAACTCGGCAAGGCGCGGCACATTCGGGCGGCGATAGCGGGCGCCGCTGGCGATGACCACCGTGCGCGCGTGGATCGTGCGGCCGTCGGCGAGCCGGATAGCCAGGCTGCCGAGCGGGTTGTCGCGCGAGCAGTCGAGCGCGGCGACCTTCGCCGGTATCAGCA
>CAJYQC010000078.1 GCA_913776885.1 uncultured Variovorax sp. | reverse complement strand
GAACTCGACCAGCGGCAGGTCGGGGTCGAGCGCGGTCTGCACCACGGTGCCGCCGAGCGAGGTGCGCGCCGCGCGGATGGCCGAGCCCACAACCTCCTCCACCGACTGCCAGTCGCGCCGCAGGTTCACCGCGCCGCCGGCGATGCCGCTTTCGAGCCGAGCCATGTCGAGCAGGTTGCTCACCAGCGCATGCAGCTCGTGCGCCTGCGCGACGATGGCGCGCCCCGCCTCGGCGTGCTCCTCGGGCGGCAAGGTCTGCAGCGACTCGGCCAGCGCGATGAGCGCGGTGAGCGGCGTGCGCACGTCGTGCGAGATGGCGCCGAGCAGCGCGTTGCGCAGGCGCTCCGATTCCATCTCGACCACCGCCTGCTGCGCCACCTCGACGTAGTGCACGCGCTCCAGCGCGATGGCGATCTGCCGCGCCAGCGTGTCGAGCTGCTGCGCCTGTTCGGGAATGAGAAGCCAGCGCGGCTGCGCGGGCGCTAGCGCGAGCACGCCGCGCACGCGCATCGGCGCGCGCAGCGGCACGTAATGCCAGGGCTGCGCGGCGAGCGTGGCGGTGGCCAGGCCGGCGCTCTGGCCGTGGCGGAAGGCCCAGTCGGCCACCTGCGGATCGAAGCCCTGGGGCGCGCTGGCGGGCATCACGAGTTGGTCGGCCGCGTCGGTCACGAGCACCAGCGCATCGCCGCCGAAGTGGCCCCGCACGGCGGCCGTGCCGAGCGCGACCACCTGCGAGGCCTCCAGCGCCGCCGAGAGCTCGCGCGTAAGTTCGAACAGCGATCGCGCGCGCCGCTCGCGGCTGGTCGACACGCCCGCAGCGAAGCGCAGCCCGGCCGTGAGCTGCCCCACCAGCAGGCCGACGCCGAGCATGATCGCGAAGGTCAGCACGTACTGCACGTCGCTCACCGCGAACGAAAGGCGCGGCGGCACGAAGAAATAGTCGAAGGCCGCGACGTTGAGCAAGGCCGCCAGCGCTGAAGGCCCGCGCCCGAAGCGCATCGCCACGCCTACCACGCCGAGCAGGAACAGCATGACGATGTTCGACAGCTCCAGCACGTTGGCCAGCGGCGTGCACAGCAGCGTGAGCGCGATGCTGGTGGCCGCCGCCCATGCGTAGCCGGGCCAGTAGGTGGGCGCCTTCTCGTGGTCGTCGCTGTCGATGCTCGCGCCCTGCAGCGGCGCGCGCGAGAGGCGGCGTGCGCTGTCGGCGGGCGCCACTTCCATGATGTCGAGCGCCGGTGCGCGCTGCGCCAGCGTGCGCGCGAGCGGCACCGTCTTCGCGGGCCACCAGCGCCGCCAGCCTCCCTCAGGCTGCGGGCGGCCCAGCACCAGCGTGGCGCAGTTCAGGCGCCTCGCCTGTTCGGCCAGCTGCTCGGCCACGTCGGAGCCGGTGAGCACCGCAGTGGCCGCGCCCAGTTCTTCGGCGAGCTTGAGAACCGCGAGGATGCGGTCGCGTTCGGCGGCGGCCAGCCGCTGCAGCCGGGGTGTCTCCACATACGCCGCATGCCAGCGCACGTTGAGCTGCCCGGCCAGCCGAGCGGCCGTGCGCACGGTCTGCGCCGCGCCTTCGTGCGGGCCGACGCACGCGAGGATCGCGCCCGACGTGTTCCAGGCCTGCAGGCCGGGACCCTTGCCGTTGCCGCCGGCGCCCCCGGGGCCGGACTGCTCCACGCGCCAGCCGCGCACGTCGTCTTCCACATGCTCGGCGGTACGCCGCAGCGCGATCTCGCGCAGCGCGATGAGGTTGCCCTTGCGGAAGAAGTTCTGCGCCGCACGTTCGGCCTGCTGCGGCAGGTAGACCTTGCCGGCCGCCAGCCGCGCGGTGAGCTCGTCGGGCGTGACGTCGACCAGCACCACTTCGTCGGCCTCGTCGAGCACGGTGTCGGGCACCGTCTCGTGCACGCGCACGCCGGTGATGGCGCCGACCGTTCCGTTGAGGCTCTCGAGGTGCTGCACGTTGAGCGCCGACCACACCTCGATGCCGGCGGACAGCAGCTCCTGCACGTCCTGCCAGCGCTTGGCGTGGCGCGAGCCCGGGGCATTGGTGTGGGCCAGCTCGTCGACGAGCAGCACGGCGGGCTTGCGCTGGAGCGCCGTGTCGAGGTCGAACTCGGCCAGCGTGCGGCCGCGGTACGCGATCTCGCGCAGCGGCAGCGCGTCGAGCCCCGCGAGCAGTGCGGCGGTCTCGCTGCGGCCATGGGTCTCGACCACGCCGATCAGCACGTCGCGCCCGGCTGCCCGCTCGCGCTGCGCCGCGCTGAGCATGGCCCACGTCTTGCCGACGCCCGCGCTGGCGCCGAAGTAGATGCGCAGCTTGCCGCGCTGGGCGCGCGCCTCGTCGCTGCGCAGCTGCGCGAGCAGCGCGTCGGGGTCGGGGCGGAGCACTTCGTTCATCGGCGGCACAGGTTAGCGCATCGGGCCGTCCTTGCGGCGCGAACGCTGGTGGCGCCGCGCGGTGCGCGACAGCACCCACCACGCGAAGCCCAGCGGCACGAAGAGCGCCGCCATGGCCAGCAGCGCCATCAGCAGGTCAGTGACCATGGCGCAGGCCGCAGAGCGCGAGGTGCTCGCGCCAGCTCCCGTGCCGGCCGATCTCGCCCGAGGGCACGCATTCGATCAGCCGGTGCAGCACGTCGGCATAGCGCGCGAGCGGCAGGCGGATCATCAGGCGCACGCAGGGCGCGTCGCTCTCCTGCGAGCTGCAGGCATGCAGCAGCGGCTCGCAGCGCACCACGCCGGCCTCGGGGCAGCCGGCGATGCTGCGACGCACGCGCAGGGCATCGGCGCAGCAGACCGTGACGTCGAGCACATAGAACGGGCTGTCGTTGCCCTTGCCGGTGTTCATTGAAGCGCGCGTTCCCGGCGCACCAGGGTGTTCTCGATAGGCGGCATAGGCCATGGCTTGTTTCTCCTCAACGCGGTGCGGAAGAACTGAATGAACCGGCGGCGGCATCGAGCGCGATGTTCAGTGCCAGCACGTTGACGCGCGGCTCGCCCAGGAAGCCCAGCAAAGGCTGCTGCGTGTTTTTGTCGATCAGCGACTGCACCTGCGCCAGCGGCATGCCGCGCACGCGCGCCACGCGCGCCGCCTGGTACTGCGCGGCGGCGGGGCTGATGTCGGGATCGAGCCCGCTGGCCGATGCGGTGACGAGGTCGACGGGCACCGGCGCGGTGTTGCCCTCGTCGGCCGCACGCAGCGCTTCCACGCGCGCCTTCACCGCATCGGTGAGCGCCGGGTTGAGCGGCCCCTGGTTCGAGCCGCCCGAGGCGCTCGCGTTGTAGGGCTGCGGCGCGGTGGCCGAGGGCCGGCCCCAGAAGTGCTTCGGATCGCTGAAGTTCTGGCCGATGAGCTTCGAGCCCACCGTGGTGCCGTCGATCACGATCAGGCTGCCGGCCGCCTGCGCAGGAAACGCCACCTTCGCGACGCCGGTGACGGCCATCGGGTAGATCAGGCCGGTGAGCGCGCTCAGCAGCACGAAGAGCACGAGCGCGGGGCGGACGATGCCGCCGCTTTGGTTGTTATTCATGATCGATACCTTTCAATGGTCCGGACTTTTCGGGGAACACCGTGGAACCGGCTTCGCCGGGCCACCGGTGTTGCCCCCTTGGAAAGGGGGTGGGAGAAGCGACACGAAGTGCGCGAAGCCTGGGGGTCATACCAAGCCGACCGCGACAAGCAGCCAGTCGATCAGCTTGATGCCGATGAAAGGCACCAGCAACCCGCCCAGACCGTAGATCGCGAGGTTGCGGCGCAGCAGCGCGGCCGCGCCCACGGGCCGGTAGCGCACGCCCTTGAGCGCCAGCGGGATCAGGAACACGATCACCAGCGCGTTGAAGATCACCGCGCTCAGGATGGCCGACGACGGGCTCGCCAGCCGCATCACGTTGAGCGCGCCCAGCTGCGGGTAGGTCGAGATGAAGATCGCCGGGATGATGGCGAAGTACTTCGCCACGTCGTTCGCGATCGAGAAGGTGGTGAGCGAGCCGCGCGTCATCAGGAGCGCCTTGCCGGTCTCCACCACTTCCAGCAGCTTGGTCGGGTTGGAGTCGAGGTCGACCATGTTGCCGGCCTCCTTGGCGGCCTGCGTGCCGCTGCCCATGGCCACGGCCACGTCGGCCTGCGCGAGCGCGGGGGCGTCGTTGGTGCCGTCGCCGGTCATGGCCACCAGGCGGCCTTCGGACTGGTACTGGCGGATCAGCGCGAGCTTGTCCTCGGGCGTGGCCTCGGACAGGAAGTCGTCCACGCCGGCCTCGGCGGCGATGGCCGCGGCGGTGAGCTTGTTGTCACCGGTGATCATCACCGTCTTGATGCCCATGCGGCGCAGCTCGGCGAAGCGCTCCTTGATGCCGGTCTTGACGATGTCCTTGAGCTCGACGATGCCCAGCACGCGGTTGCCCTCGGCCACCGCCAGCGGCGTGCTGCCGCGGCGCGCCGCTTCCTCGGCCGCACGCAGCACTTCGGGAGCGGCCGCGCCGCCGATGGCCTCGACGTGGCGGCGCACCGCATCGACCGCGCCCTTGCGCAGCAGCACGGGGTCGGTGTCCAGGCTATTGGGCGCGGCCGGCAGGTCGGCGCCGCTCATGCGCGTCTGCGCGGTGAACGCGACGAAGCGGGCGCCCTCCACCGGTGTCGGCTCCAGGCCTTCGCGGCGCGCGAGCTCGACGATGCTGCGGCCCTCGGGCGTCTCGTCGGCGAGCGAGGCGATCATCGCGGCGCGCGCGAGGCGCGCCTTGGTCACGCCGGGCGCGGGCAGGAAGGCGCTGGCCTGGCGGTTGCCGTGGGTGATGGTGCCGGTCTTGTCGAGCAGCAGCACGTCGACGTCGCCGGCGGCTTCGACCGCGCGGCCCGAGGTGGCGATCACGTTGGCCTGCATCATGCGGCTCATGCCGGCCACGCCCACGGCCGACAGCAGGCCGCCGATGGTGGTCGGGATCAGGCACACCAGCAGCGCGACCAGCGCGGTGAGCGACACCACCGTGCCCGCACCCGCGGCCTCCACGCTGAAGATGGAGAACGGCAGCAGCGTGACAGTGACCACCAGGAACACGATGGTCAGCGCCACCAGCAGGATGGTCAGCGCGATCTCGTTGGGCGTCTTCTGGCGCTTGGCGGCTTCGACCATGCCGATCATGCGGTCGAGGAACGACTCGCCCGGGTTCACCGAGATGCGTACCACCAGCCAGTCGGACAGCACGCGGGTGCCGCCGGTCACGGCCGAGAAGTCGCCGCCCGATTCGCGCACCACGGGCGCCGATTCGCCGGTGATGGCGCTCTCGTCGACCGAGGCCACGCCTTCGATGACTTCGCCGTCGAGCGGGATCACGTCGCCGGTTTCCACCAGCACCACGTCGCCCTTGCGCAGGTTGGGCGCCTGCTCAGGAAGCCACTGGGCGCCGTGGTGCGGCTCCTGCAGTTTCTTGGCCCAGGTGTCCTTGCGCAGCCCGCGCAGCGAGGCGGCCTGTGCCTTGCTGCGGCCTTCGGCGAGCGCCTCGGCGAAGTTGGCGAACAGCACCGTGAACCACAGCCAGATGGTCACGGCCAGCACGAAGGCGGGCTTCATGCCGGTGTCGCCCGGGAAGCTCAGCGCATGCACCCAGAGCACCGTCGTGAGGATGCTGCCGATGTAGACGATGAACATCACCGGGTTGCGCCACTGGACGCGCGGGTTGAGCTTGGCGAACGCGGCCCACAGCGCGGGCCTGACCAGCGCCGCATCGAACAGCGAGAGAGAAGATTTGGTTTGCATGTCAGTTGCTCCTCAACGGGAGGTTCCAGAAACACCGCGGAACCGGCTTTGCCGGGCCGCCGGTGTTGCCCCCGGCGAGGGGGTTGGCGAAGCGACACGAAGTGCGCGAAGCCTGGGGGAGTGCTTCATTTCCAGAGCACGAGGTGTTCGACGATGGGGCCCAGGGCCAGCGCCGGTACGTAGTTGAGCAGGCCGACCAGCAGCACCGTGCCGATCAGCAGCGAGACGAACAGCGGGCCGTGCGTGGGCAGCGTGCCGCTGGTGGCGGGCAGACGCTTCTTGGCGGCCAGCGCGCCGGCCACGGCCAGCACCGGCACGATCATCGCGAAGCGGCCGAGCCACATCGCGAGCGCGAGCAGGCCGTTGTAGAAGGGCGTGTTGGCCGACAGGCCCGCGAAGGCGCTGCCGTTGTTGTTGGCAGCCGAGGTCAGCGCATACAGGATCTCCGAGAAGCCGTGCGCGCCGGGGTTGGCGATGCCGGCCTTGCCGGCGCCGGCGATCACCGCCACCGCAGTGCCGGCCAGCACCAGGATCGGCGTGACCAGGATGGCGATGGAGATCAGCTTCATCTCGCGCACCTCGATCTTCTTGCCGAGGTACTCGGGTGTGCGGCCGATCATCAGGCCGGCGATGAACACCGCGAGCACCGCGAAGATCAGCATGCCGTACAGGCCCGAGCCGACGCCGCCGAACACCACCTCGCCGAGCTGCATCAGCACCAGCGGCACCATGCCGCCGATCGGGGTGAGGGAATCGTGCATGCCGTTGACCGCGCCGCACGAGGCGGCCGTGGTGATGGCGGCGAAGAGCGAGGAGGCGTCGATGCCGAAGCGCACCTCCTTGCCCTCCATGTTGCCGCCGGCCTGAAGCGCGCCGTGGATCTGGTCGACGCCCAGCGGGGTCAGCAGCGGGTTGCCGCCCTGTTCGGCCGGCGTGATGACCATGACCGCGACGACGAACATCACCGTCATCGCCGCGAGCACCGCCCAGCCCTGGCGCATGTCGCCCACCACGCGGCCGAAGGTGAAGCACAGCGCGGCCGGGATCAGGAAGATGGCGAGCATCTGCAGCAGGTTCACCAGCGCCGTCGGGTTTTCGTACGGATGCGCCGAATTGGCGTTGAAGAAGCCGCCGCCGTTGGTGCCCAGCATCTTGATGGCCTCCTGCGAGGCGACCGGACCCATGGCGAGCGTCTGCGTCTTGGTGGTGGCGTCTTCCATCACCGGCTGGCCCTTCTCGTCCTTCAGGGGCTGGCCGTCGGCGCCGTTCTTCGGCTGCTGGTAGGCGGTGGTCTCGAGCGTGCTCGCTTCCTTGTAGGCGTCGAAGTTCTGGATCACGCCCTGGCCCGCGAAGACCACGGCCAGCACGAAGGAGATGGGCACCAGCACCCACAGCGTGAGGCGCGTGATGTCGGCCCAGAAGTTGCCCACCAGCCCCTTGCCGTCGCCGCGGCGCGCGAAGCCTCGCACCAGCGCGAAGGCCACCGCGATGCCGGTCGCGGCAGAGAAGAAGTTCTGCACCGAGAGACCGAGCATCTGCGTGAGATAGCTCATGGTCGACTCGCCCGCATAGCCCTGCCAGTTGGTGTTGGAGACGAAGCTCACCGCGGTGTTGAAGGCCGAGTCGGGCGACACGGCCGCCATGCCCGCAGGGTTGAGCGGCAGCCAGGCCTGCAGGCGCTGCAGCGCATAGACGAAGATCGCGCCGATGGCATTGAAGGCCAGCAGCGCGAAGGCATAGCGCAGCCAGTGCATCGACTGCTCGGGCCGGGTGCCCGCGAGCCTGAAGAGCGGTGCCTCGACGCGCTGCATCCAGCGCGGCACGCGCTCGTTGCACAGCGCGGCAAGGAACTTGCCGAGCGGCCATGCGAGCAGCCCCAGGAGCACCAGAAAGAGGGCCAGCAGGCCCCAGGCGGAGGAGGTCATTTCAGAATTCCTCCGCGCAGATCAGCGCGAACACCAGGTACGCGAAGAGAACTACGGCGATCAGCGCGCCGAAGCCATAGAGAACTTCGAGGCTGATCACGACGCGGCTCCATCGGCGGCATTCGACGCCTTGGCCGACGGGTTCTTCGGCGCATCGAGCCTGTCCAGCCCGACCACCATGGCCCCCACCACGGCCCACAGCGCCAGCAAGGCGCCCATCCAGACGATGTCCATGCATCACTCCTGCATACGAGAAAAGATGGGAGTCAGTCTCGGCAGTCGGGCGTCAAAACGGGGGAAAGAGTGATGGGGTGGGCGTAAAGAAAGCGTAAAAACGCCACCTCAGTGCCCGTGAGGTGGCGCAGGGAAAGGCCCGAGCATCCTTGTCGGGCCATATTCCCGGCAGGGTCACGACACACAAATCGATCAGTACCTGAAGCCAGGTATCGGGACCGGACTGCAGTCCGGCGCATTCACCGGGTTCAGCTGGACAACGGCGCAGTTTCCGCGCCGCCCGGCGCCGGTGGATCACCCACCACGATCACCTTTCGCATCATTGCAATGAATCTCCAGGTTGAGGACATCGACTTGTAGAGAGACCGGGCGGCATCGCCTGCCAAGCACCGCAGACAAAGCTCTGCGACGCGACCTACTTCACGCGATGCATTCGGCCGGACAGAAGAGCCCGACTGTCACAACAAGCCCGGCCGGCACGTCTCAGGTCTGCGGCATTTCCCGCTCGACTCCTGGAGACCCAGACATGCACTGCCCTGCGCGAATAGCCCCGGCCTATGACGGCCATTGCGATGCCTTCATCGACAGGCAACGGACACCGGCAAATAATCAAAGTACCTTCTTTGATTAATAATGGACGTCGTATGAACAAGCAATCAAGGGCCTGGCTGGGCGCCGGCCTTGCGACACTGGTATTGGGAGGCGCCGGCTTCGGGCTCGCCACGAAGCTGCGGCCCGCGCATGCGGAGGATGGAGGCGGCATGCCGCCCGCCAAGGTGGCGATCGCCGCCGCGAGGAAGACGGAAGTGGCGCGCTTTCTCGGCGGCATCGGCACGCTGGAGGCGAATCGGCAGGTGGAGGTGCCGGCCGAGGTGGAGGGGCGCATCGCGAAGATCCTCTTCACGCCCGGCGCCGAAGTGCGCGCGGGGCAGGTGCTGGTGCAGCTCAACGATGCGCCCGAGCAGGGCGACCTGGAGCGCCTGACCGCCCAGCGCGCCAACGCGAAGGCACTGCTGGAGCGCACGCGGCGGCTGGTGCCGCAGCAGGCGGCCACGCAGGAGCAGCTCGAGCAGGCGCAGGCGGCCTTCGACCAGGCCGGCGGCGAGCTGCGGCGCGTGCAGGCGCTGCTGGAGCAGAAGCGCATCAGGGCGCCCTTCGACGGGGTGCTCGGCATACGCCGCGTCAACCTCGGCCAGTTCGTGCGCGCGGGCGACGCGCTGGTGTCGCTCACCGACAGCCGCACGCTGTTCGCCAACATCACGCTGCCCGAGACCGCCCTGCCCGTGCTCAAGCGCAACCAGCAGGTGGCGCTTTCGGTCGATGCGTATCCGGGCCGCGTGTTCCAGGGCAGGCTCAGCACCATCGAGCCGCAGATCGGCAGCGACACGCGCACGGTGCGCGTACAGGCCACGCTCGACAACGCCGACGGCGCGCTCGCACCGGGCATGTTCGTCAACGGCCGGGTCGCGCTGCCTGCGCGCACCGACGCCATCACCGTGCCGGAGACGGCCATCACCTACAGCACGCACGGCGACTCGGTGTTCATCGTGGTTCCTGCCGAGAAAGGCGGCGGCTTCTCGGCGCAGCAGGTCTTCGTGAACGCCGGCGAGCGGCAGGACGGGCTGGTGGTGATCGAGAAGGGCCTCTCGCCCGGCGACAGGGTCGTCACCTCGGGCCAGCTGCGCCTGTACACCGGCGCGGCCGTCGCGCCCAGCGACAAGGACACGCTGTCGCTCGCCCAGGAATCGAAGCCATGAAATTCACCGACCTCTTCGTGCGCCGGCCCGTGCTGGCGCTGGTGGTGAGCACGCTCATCCTGCTGCTGGGCGCGCGAGCCCTGGGCGACCTGCCGGTGCGCCAATACCCGCTGACCGAGAGCACCACGCTCACCATCACCACGCAGTACCCCGGCGCCTCGCCGGAACTGATGCAGGGCTTCGTCACGCAGCCGATCGCGCAGGCGGTGGCGACCATCGAGAACGTCGACTACCTCTCGTCGTCCTCCACGCTGGGCCGCAGCGTGATCAGCGTGCGCATGAAACTCAACGCCGACGCCAACCAGGCGCTCACACAGGCGATGGCGCAGGTCAGCCAGGTGAAGTACCGGCTGCCGGCCGAGGCCTTCGACCCGGTGATCCTGAAGTCGTCGGGCGAGGCCACTGCCGTGGCCTATGTGGGCTTCTCCAGCAGGACGATGTCGATGCCGGCGCTCACCGACTACCTCTCGCGGGTGGTGCAGCCGCAGTTCGCCTCCATCACCGGCGTGTCGGGCGTGGAAGTGTCGGGCGGGCAGACGCTGGCGATGCGCGTGTGGCTCGACCCCAGCCGCATGGCCGCGCGCGGCATCTCGGCCGGCGAGCTGGCCGACGCGCTGCGCCAGAACAACGTGCAGGCCGCGCCCGGGCAGGTGAAGGGCCTGTACGTGGTGTCGAACATCCGCGTGAACACCGACCTGGTGAACGTGGCCGAGTTCCGCGACATGGTCGTCAAGCGCGAGGGCGATGCCATCGTTCGCCTAGGCGACGTGGCCACCGTGGAGCTCGGGGCGGCCAGCGCGGACAGCAGCGCGACCATGGACGGCGTGCCCGCCATCTACCTCGGCCTGCAGGCCGCGCCCGACGGCAACCCGCTGGTGATCGTCAAGCGCATCCGCGAACTGCTGCCCGGCATCAAGCAGAACCTGCCGCCGGGCGTGGAGGTGCAGCTGCCCTTCGAGCTGGCCCGCTTCATCGAGGCTTCCATCGACGAAGTGCGCCACACGCTGCTGGAGGCCATCGCCATCGTGGTGATCGTGATCTTCCTGTGCCTGGGCTCCGTGCGCGCCGTGCTGATTCCTGTGGTGACCATTCCGCTGTCGATGCTGGGCGCGGCCGCGCTCATGCTGCTGTTCGGCTTCAGCATCAATCTGCTGACGCTGCTGGCGATGGTGCTGGCGATCGGGCTGGTGGTGGACGACGCCATCGTGGTGGTCGAGAACGTGCACCGGCATATCGAGGAGGGCAAGTCGCGGGTGCAGGCCGCGCTGATCGGCGCGCGCGAGGTGGCCGGCCCGGTGATCGCCATGACGCTCACGCTGGCAGCGGTGTACGCGCCCATCGGCCTCATGGGCGGACTCACGGGTTCGCTCTTCAAGGAGTTCGCCTTCACGCTCGCGGGCGCGGTGGTGGTGTCGGGCGTGATCGCGCTCACGCTGTCGCCGGTGATGAGCTCCTTCCTGCTGCCGCAGGACGCCACGGGCAGCCGCATGGCACGCGTCGCGGAGAGCTTCTTCCATCGTCTCGCCACGGCCTACGGCAAGCTGCTCGACGTGTCGCTGCACCATCGCTGGGCCACCGGGATCTTCGCGGCGCTGGTGCTCGCGAGCCTGCCCTTGCTCTACAACGCGGCGCAGCGCGAGCTGGCGCCCGGCGAGGACCAGGCCATGGTGCTCACGGCCATCAAGTCGCCGCAGCACGCGAACATCGACTACGTCGAGAAGTTCGGCAGGAAGTGGGACGAGGTGTTCGCTGCGCTGCCCGAGAACACCGGCCGCTGGCTCATCAACGGCTCCGACGGCGTCTCCAACAGCATCGGCGGCGTGCAGCTGTCCGACTGGAAGGACCGCAAGCGCAATGCTGACCAGATCCAGGCCGACACGCAGGGCCGCATGAACGAGGTGGAAGGCAGCAGCGTCTTCGCGTTCCAGCTGCCCTCGCTGCCGGGCTCGACCGGCGGGCTGCCGGTGCAGATGGTGATCCGCAGCGCGGGCGACCACCGCACCGTGTTCGAGGCCATGGAGGCGCTGAAGAAGTCGGCGCGCGACAGCGGCAAGTTCATCGTGGTCGACAGCGACCTGGAGTTCAACAACCCAACGGTCGAGATCCGCGTGGACCGCGCCAAGGCCAACAGCATGGGCGTGACGATGAAGTCCATCGGCGACACGCTCGCGGTGCTGGTGGGCGAGAACTACGTCAACCGCTTCGGCATGGACGGCCGCTCGTACGACGTGATCCCGCAGTCGCCACGCGAGCAGCGGCTGACGGCCGAGGCGCTCTCGCGCTACTTCGTGAAGAGCGCGAGCGGCCAGCCGGTGCCGCTGGCCAACCTGGTGCAGCTGTCGACCAGCGTCGGGCCCAACAAGCTCACGCAGTTCAACCAGCTCAACGCGGCCACGTTCCAGGCCATTCCGGCACCGGGCGTGACCATGGGCGACGCGGTGACCTTCCTGAGCGACGAGGCGAAGAAGCTGCCGGCCGGCTTCAGCTACGACTGGCAGTCGGACGCGCGGCAGTTCACGCAGGAAGGCTCGGCGCTGGTGATGGCCTTCGTGTTCGCCATCGTCGTCATCTACCTGGTGCTGGCGGCGCAGTACGAGAGCCTGCGCGACCCGCTGATCATCCTGATCAGCGTGCCGATGTCGATCTGCGGCGCGCTGGTGCCCCTGGCGCTGGGCTTCGGCACCATCAACATCTACACGCAGATCGGGCTGGTGACGCTGATCGGGCTCATCAGCAAGCACGGCATCCTGATGGTGGAGTTCGCCAACGAGATCCAGATGCGCAAGGGCCTCGACCGGCGCTCGTCCATCGAGGAGGCCGCGCGCATCCGGCTGCGCCCGATCCTGATGACCACCGCCGCGATGGTGGTGGGCCTGGTGCCGCTGCTCTTCGCGAGCGGGGCCGGCGCCAACAGCCGCTTCAGCATCGGGCTGGTGATCGTGGTCGGCATGCTGGTGGGAACGCTGTTCACGCTGTTCGTGCTGCCCACCATGTACACGCTGCTGGCGCGCGACCACCGAGCCGAAGGCCGCTCGCAGCGCGCGGCCGAACTCGAGGCGCTGGCCGAAGGAGCATGACCATGAACCGACTCTTTTCACGTGCGGCTCCCTTCGCCTTGAGCCTGCTGGCGCTCGCAGGCTGCGCGGTCGGGCCCGACTACAAGGGCCCGGCGGATGCGCCGGTGGCCATCCGTGCGCCCGAGCGCTCGCTCTTCGCGAACGACGCGGTGCAGCGCGACTGGTGGCGCCAGCTCGACGATCCGCAGCTCGATGCGCTGGTCGACCGCGCGCTGGTGGAGAACCACGACATCCGCATCGCACAGGCCCGGCTGCTCGAAGCGCGCGCCGTGCAGACCGAAGCCGAGCTCGACCGGCTGCCCGTCGTCACCGCGAGCGCGAGCAAGACGCGCAGCATCGCGCAGGGCAACAGCGGCACGCAGCCCGACGTGCGTTCGCTCTCGCAGAGCAGCCGCGCGGGCTTCGACGCCTCGTGGGAGATCGACCTGTTCGGCCGCCTCAAGCGCCTGGACGAGGCCGCCACTGCGCGCGCCGAGGCCAGCGCGGCCGATCTCGAGCAGGTGCGCATCGTCGCGGTGGCCGAACTGGCCCGCAACTACTTCGAGATGCGCGGCGCCGAGCAGCGCATCGCCGTGACGCGCCGCACCCTCGAAAGCCTGCGCCAGAGCCTGCGCGTGACCGAGGCGCAGGTGCGCACCGGCCGCGGCCTCGAAGGCGACCTTGCGAGCGCGCAGGCCAACCTCGCGGCCACCGAGAGCCAGCTGCCCGCGCTGGAGACCACGCGCCGCCAGGCGGCCTACCGCGTCGCGGTGCTGGCCGGCCTGCGTCCCGGCGAACTCGAGCCCATGCTGCAGCCGCGCCAGCTGCGCGTGCTCGACAGGCGCCTGCCCGTCGGCGACCTGGCCGATCTGCTGCGCCGCCGGCCCGACGTGCTGCGCGCCGAGCGCGGCCTCGCGGCGAGCACGGCCGACGTGGGCGCGGTCACGGCCGAGCTGTATCCGCGCTTCGACATCGGCGGCTTCCTAGGCTTCGTCGCGCTGCGGGGTTCGGACCTCGGCAGTTCGTCGAGCCGCGCCTTCAGCGTGACGCCGGGCGTGAGCTGGCCGGCCCTTCGGCTGGCTTCGGTGAAGGCCCGCGTGCGCGGCGCCGAAGCCCGCGCCGAGGGCGACCGGGCGCTCTACGAGCAGACGGTGCTGCGCGCCATCGAGGACGTGGAAGGCGCCCTCGCCGGCTACGGCCAGAACCAGCTGCGCCTGCAGCGGCTGGTGGAGGCCTCGGCCCGCAGCAGCCGCGCCGCCGAACTGGCCGAGGTGCGCTACCGCGAAGGCGCCGCGCCCTACCTCAGCGTGCTCGATGCCCAGCGCAGCCTGCTGCGCGCGCAGGAGGCCGTGGCCGAGGCCGAGACCGCCTCGTACACCAGCCTCGTCGCGCTCTACAAGGCACTGGGCGGGGGCTGGCAAGCACCTGCCGGGGCAGGGGGCGTGCCAACCACCTGACAATTGCACTGTTTTCCCCACGCCCCTAGCCGCCATGTCCTCCCCAGACGCCAGGCCCACCTGGATGCCGCACCAGCCGGCAGACCGCATCCTCTCGACGCTCAAGACGCGCGGCGCGCTCGGCATTCCCGACATCGCCAAGGTGCTGAACGTCACGGTGGAGGCGGTGCGCCAGCAGATGGCCAAGCTGGAGGCCGAGGGGCTGGTCGACTCCGAAAGCCGCTCCAGCGGCCGGGGCCGGCCCACGCAGATCTGGCGCCTCACCGGGGAAGGCCACAAGCGCTTTCCCGACACGCACGCCGAGATGACGGTGCAGATGATCAGCGCCGTCATCAGCGTGTTCGGGCAGAAGGGCATGGACCAGCTCATCGGCGCGCGCGAGGCCGCCATGCGCGCGAGCTACACCGAGGCCATGCGCGGCGCGCGCAGCCTGAAGACGCGGCTGGAGCGGCTGGCCGAGATCCGCAGCCGCGAGGGCTACATGGCCGAGTTCCGGCCCGACGAGGAAGGCAGCGGCTTTCTCTTCATCGAGAACCACTGCCCCATCTGCACCGCGGCGCAGGCCTGCACGGGCTTCTGCCGCAGCGAGCTGCAGCTGTTCGACGAGGTGCTGGGCCCCGACGTGAGCGTCAGCCGCGTCGAACACGTGCTGGCGGGCGCACGGCGCTGCGCCTACCGGGTCGAACCCAGGGCGAATGCCTGACCCTACTTTTCTTTTTCAACCACCACGAGGAAACCACGATGGAACACAAGCTCCCACCCCTGCCGTACGCCCTGGACGCACTGGCACCCGAGTATTCGAAGGAAACCCTCGAGTACCACTACGGCAAGCACCACAACGCCTACGTGGTGAACCTCAACAACCTGCAGAAGGGCACCGAATTCGAGTCGATGA
>CAJYQC010000077.1 GCA_913776885.1 uncultured Variovorax sp. | reverse complement strand
TCGAACCGACTGGAGTTCTTCCATGACGCAACAAGCATCTTCCTCCCTGCGATGGGCATCCGCATTGCTGGGCCTGGCCGCGCTGGCCGCCTCGGGCACGGCACTGGCCGCGAAAGACGTGGTGCTGTCCATCGGCTACCAGCCGGAAACGCTGGACCCGTACAACACCAACACCACCATCACCACGGCCGTGACCAAGACCTTCTATGAAGGCCTGTTCCAGTTCGACAAGGACCTGAAGGTGCAGAACGTGCTGGCCGAGGGCTATGAGGTGTCGAAGGACGGCCTGGTCTACACCATCAAGCTGCGCACCGGCGTGAAGTTCCACGATGGCACCGACTTCAACGCCGACGCAGTGAAGTTCACGCTCGACCGCGTGCTGAACCAGGACAACAAGCTGCTGCGCTACAACCAGTTCAATCGCGTGAGCAAGGTCGAGGTGGTGAACCCCAGCACCGTGCGCATCACGCTGAAGGAGCCCTTCGGCCCCTTCATCAACTCGCTGGCCCACGCATCGGCCGCCATGATCTCGCCCACCGCGCTGAAGAAGTGGGGCAACAAGGACATCGCCTTCCACCCCGTGGGCACGGGCCCCTTCGAGTTCGTCGAGTGGAAGCAGACCGAAGCCGTCAAGGCCAAGAAGTTCGACGGCTACTGGAAGAAGGGCTACCCGAAGGTCGACAACATCTCGTGGAAGCCGGTGCTCGAGAACAACACGCGCGCCGCGATGCTGCAGACCGGCGAGGCCGACTTCGCCTACCCGATTCCCTATGAGCAGGCCGAGCTGCTGAAGAAGAGCGAGAAGCTCGAAGTGGTGGCGTCGCCGTCGATCATCACGCGCTTCCTGGCATTCAACATGCTGCAGAAGCCCTACGACAACCCGAAGGTGCGCGAGGCCATCGGCTACGCCATCAACAAGGAGGCGCTGGCAAAGGTCGCCTTCGGCGGCTATGCCTTCCCCGCGCAGGGCGTGCTGCCCCAGGGCGTGAAGTACGCCGAGAAGATGGCCCCCATTCCGTACGACCTGAAGAAGGCCAAGGAACTGATGAAGGAAGCCGGCTACCCCGACGGCTTCGAGTCGGTGCTGTGGAGCGCCTACAACAACACGACCGCGCAGAAGACGATCCAGTTCGTGCAGCAGCAGCTCGCGCAGATCGGCATCAAGCTGCAGGTGCAGGCGCTCGAAGTGGGCCAGCGTACCGAGCAGGTGGATGCTTGGCCCGATCCGAAGACGGCCAAGGTCCGCATGTACTACACCGGCTGGTCGTCGTCGACCGGCGAAGCCGACTGGGGCCTGCGCCCGCTGTTCGCCTCGGAAGCCTGGGCTCCCAAGCTGAACAACATGTCGTTCTACAAGAGCGAGACCGTCGACAACGCGCTGGCCAAGGCGCTGGTGACCACGGACGAGAAGGAACGCGCAGCGCTGTACAAGACCGCGCAGGAAGAGATCCGCAAGGACCTGCCGCGCGTGCCGATGGTCACCGAGCAGAACCTTTCGGCGCATGCCAAGCGTCTGTCGGGCGTGTTCGTGATGCCTGACGGCAACATCAACATCGACACGATCGCAGTGTCGAACTGAGTACTCCCTCAGGCTGCGCGCACTTCGTGTCGCTACGCCAACCCCCTCGCCTGGGGCAACACGCGCGGCCCGGCAGAGCCGGTTCCGCGGTGTTTCCCTGATGAGGGTGACTGTTTTGTGATGCCATGCTGAATTACTTTCTCAAACGACTGCTGGGCCTGATTCCCACGCTGCTCATCGTGGCGGTGCTGGTGTTCCTGTTCGTCCACATGCTGCCGGGCGATCCGGCGCGTCTTGCCGCCGGCCAGGACGCCGACGAGCAGACCGTGGCCATGGTCCGCGCGGAGCTCGGGCTCGACAAGCCGCTGCCGCAGCAGTTCGTGAGCTTCTTCACCCACATGCTGCAGGGCGACTTCGGCACCTCCATCCGCACGCGGCGGCCGGTGGCGACCGAGATCGGCGAGCGCTTCTTCCCGACGGTGATGCTGACCATCACCAGCATGGTGTGGGCGGTGATCTTCGGCATGGCCATCGGCATCGTCTCGGCCGTGTACCGCAACAAGTGGCCCGACCGGCTGGGCATGACGCTCGCCGTGTCCGGCATCTCGTTCCCGGCCTTCGCGCTCGGAATGCTGCTGATGCAGATCTTCTCGGTCCAGCTCGGATGGCTGCCCACGGTGGGCGCCAGCAGCTGGAAGCACTACATCCTGCCCTCGATCACGCTGGGCGCAGCCGTGGCGGCCGTGATGGCGCGCTTCACGCGGGCCTCCTTCGTCGAGGTGATCCAGGAAGACTTCGTGCGCACCGCGCGCGCCAAGGGCGTGCGCGAGCGCACCGTGATCATCAAGCACTGCCTGCGCAACGCGCTCATTCCGGTGGTGACGATGATGGGCCTGCAGTTCGGCTTCCTGCTGGGCGGCTCGATCCTGGTGGAGGCGGTGTTCAACTGGCCCGGCCTCGGCCGCCTGCTGGTCGATGCCGTGCAGATGCGCGACTACCCCGTCATCCAGACGCTGGTGCTGCTGTTCTCGCTCGAATTCATCCTGATCAACCTGGTGGTCGACGTGCTCTACGGCTACATCAACCCGACCATCCGGTACAAATGAACACCCCCAGGCTTCGCGCACTTCGTGTCGCTTCGCCCACCCCCTTGCAGGGGGCAACACCAGCGGCCCGGCAAAGCTGGTTCCGCGGTGTTCCCCGAAGGAACTGCAACACATGACTGATATGACTCAAGCTACTGGCGTGCCTGCCGAAACCATCGCGCCACCGGTCGTGGCCGTTCAAACCGCCGGCAAGGTCCGCACGCCCTGGGGCGAATGCTGGCGCCGCTTCAAGAAGCAGCCGGTGGGCATCGTCGCCGCGCTCTTCGTGCTGCTGCTGGTGTTCGTCGCGGTGTTCGCACCGTGGATCGTGCCTTTCGATCCGGAGAACTTCTTCGACTACGACATGCTGAACACCGGCCCCTCGGCCACGCACTGGTTCGGCGTCGATCCGCTGGGCCGCGACATCTTCAGCCGCATCCTGATGGGCGCGCGCATCTCGCTGATGGCGGGCTTCCTGTCGGTGGTGCTGGGCGGCATCATCGGCACGGCCTTCGGCCTGCTGGCGGGCTACTACGAAGGCTGGTGGGACCGCATCGTGATGCGCATCTCGGACGTGCTTTTCGCCTTCCCCGGCATCCTGCTGGCGCTGGGCGTGGTGGCCATCCTGGGCAGCAGCATGACGAACGTGGTGGTGGCGGTGTCGGTGTTCAGCGTGCCGGCCTTCGCGCGGCTGGTGCGCGGCAACACGCTGGTGCTCAAGCAGCAGACCTACATCGAGGCCGAGCGCAGCATCGGCGCTTCGGACTGGACCATCATCGTGCGGCACATCCTGCCGGGCACCATCTCGTCGATCGTGGTGTATTTCTCGATGCGCGTGGGCACCTCGATCATCACGGCAGCCAGCCTTTCGTTCTTGGGCATGGGCGCGCAGCCGCCGACACCCGAATGGGGCGCGATGCTCAGCGAAGCGCGCGCCGACATGGTGACCTCGCCGCACGTGGCGCTGTTCCCTAGCCTGGCCATCTTCTTCACCGTGCTCGCCTTCAACCTGCTGGGCGATGCACTGCGCGACGCGCTCGATCCGAAGATCGACCGCCAGTAAATCCGGTTCTCCTTCTTCATGTCTTCCAGCAAGCAGCAGGCCTCCCTCCCCTTCATCGGCAGCCTGCTCCAGGGCGAACGCAACGCCATCACCGACGTCGCGGGCGTCACCGTCGGCCACCTCACGCTGGCCGACGGGCCGGTGCAGACGGGCGTGACCGTCATCCGTCCGCATGCGGGCGACCTCTTCCGCGACAAGGTGCCCGCCGCGATGGCGGTGCTCAACGGCTTCGGCAAGAGCGTCGGGCTGCTGCAGGTGGAAGAGCTCGGCGTGCTGGAGACGCCCATCGCGCTGACCAACACCTTCTCGGTCGGCACGGTGGCAGCGGCGCAGATCCGCCGCTGCGTGGCCGACAACCCCGAATGCGGACGCAGCCTGCCCACGGTCAATCCGCTGGTGTTCGAGTGCAACGACGGCTTCCTCAACGACATCCAGCGCATGGCCGTGAGCGAAGCCGACTACCTGCACGCGCTGGCCAATACCTGCGTCGACTTCGAGCAGGGCTCGGTCGGCGCGGGGCGCGGCATGTCGAGCTTCCAGCTCAAGGGCGGCATCGGCAGCGCGTCCCGGCGGGTGTCGGCGCGCAACGACGGCACCAGCGGCGGCCTGGGCGGCGAGAAGAACGCCGGCACCGGCGGCCTGCACACGGTGGGCGCGCTGGTGCTGGCCAACTACGGGCGCCAGCCGCAGCTGCTGCTGGCAGGACATGCGGTAGGCGAACGGCTCGCCGCGCTGCAGGCCGAGCGCAGCCTGCCGGCGGTGAACGAGGCCGAGAAGGGCTCGATCATCATCGTGGTGGCCACCGATGCCCCTCTCGACGCGCGCCAGCTGCGCCGCCTCGCGCTGCGCGCCGGTGCCGGGCTGGCGCGCACGGGCTCTGTGTTCGGGCACGGCAGCGGCGACATCGTGCTGGCCTTTTCCACCGCCTACACCGTGCCCGGGAGCGTCGAGCGGTCGATGCCCGCGGTGGCGATGCTGCACGACGGGCTGATTGACGGCCTCTTCCAGGCCGCAGCCGACAGCACCGAACAGGCGATCATTCACGCCCTGTTGCGCGCCACGCCGGTGACCGGACGCGACGGCAACCACCGCGCCGCGCTGGCCGACGTGCTGTCCGCTTCCACCCTCTTCTCGACCCACGCCTGACTGCGAGCTGCCAATGAAAGTCCTGATCTCCACCGACATCGAAGGCGTCGCCGGCGTTTACCACTCCGAGCAGGTCCGCGCGGGCAACCCCGAGTACGAGCGCGCCCGGCTGCTGATGACGCACGAGGCCAATGCGGCGATTGCCGGCGCCTTCGACGCAGGGGCCGCCGAGGTGCTGGTGAACGACTCGCACGGGGGATTCCGCAACATGCCGCCCGAGCTGCTCGATCCGCGCGCCCGCGTGATCCAGGGCAAGCCGCGCTACCTGAGCATGGTGGCGGGCGTGGAGGAAGGCGTGGAAGCCGTCTGCATGGTCGGCTACCACTCGCGCGCGCAGGGTCGCGGCATCCTCGCCCACACGATCAACAGCTTCGCGTTCGCGGGCATCTGGCTCGGCGGCGAGGAGCTGGGCGAAGCCGGCCTCTACGGCGCGCTGGCCGGCGAATACGGCGTGCCGGTGGTGATGGCCAGCGGCGACGACGTGTTCATCGCCGAGAACCGCCCGCTCTTTCCGCACGCGACCTTCGTCGAGACCAAGAAGGCCACGGGGTGCACCAGCGGCGTATCGCTTTCGCCAGAACAGTCGCGCCGGGCGATCCGTGCGGGCGTGGAAGAAGCATTGGCGGCGCGCGCGAACGCCAGGCCGCTCGTCTTCGAAGGGCCGCAGCCGGTGACGCTGCGCGCCCAGACCTCCGCGCTCGCCGACCTGTTCTGCCAGTGGCCGAGCTTCGAGCGCGTCGACGGCGTCACGCTGCGCTTCACAGCGCCGACTGTCGAGGCGGCCGTGCGCATGCTGAACTGCTGCTCGGCGATGTCGTCGATGCTGCGCTAGGGTCTAGACGACCTTGTAGACGCGGATCACCACGGCCTCGCGCTGCGGCCGAAGCGCATCGAGCGTGCCCACGTAGACGAAGTCGTTGAGCCAGCCGTACCTGCCCTCGGGCGCGATGATCTGCAGCGTGGAGAACACATAGCGCGGCGCATTCTTCGGGTTGCGCGAGAGCACGGTGTTGCGCACCGAGATCACCACCCCATCGTCGGTCTTGAGCTCGTACACGGCGTCGAGGTTCTTCGCGCCGTCGCGGCGCAGCAGCTGCCTGTCGGCTCCGCCGGCCAGCACCGTGCCGCGCAGGCCAGGCCCCTCGAACGAGCCGCCCGTGATCGGCACCATGAAGCGTTCGCCGAAAGGCGAGGCGCCGAGCGTCATCGGCGGTGCGATGTCGACGATGGCTTCATAGACGAATTCGGTGCGCGGCAGCACGACAGGCATGCGTTCGCTGGTGGGGGTGGCGATGGCGGCGGGCGGGGCGTCGGCAGCCCTGGCATCGGCCAGCGCGGCCATGGTTGCGATACCGGCAAGGAGCGCGCCGCGGCGCGAGGTCCTGGATGGAGCGGTCATGGGAATTTCGGTGAATTTGGTTATTCGGAATAACCATTTCACTGCGTCGAAACGAGTGCCGCTTCAGGACTTACCCGGACCCGTCGCACCAAGGCGCAGGTGTGCGGGCCATCAACGCGCCTTATCCGGAATAAGCATCGAACCGCCCGGAAACCCGCATGGATACTGGCGAATAAGCTTATCCGCATAAAGCGCGAACCAAAAAATCGTTTGGTTCCATAAGGCGCGCTCGGACAATCGCGCCTTCTTGCTGGGGTACCCGCCACGCGCGCGGCACCGCACTTCCCTCAAGACATAACGCACGATGTACCAATACACAGAATTCGACCGCCAGTTCGTCCACCAGCGGGCTGCCCAATTCCGAGACCAGCTCGAGCGCTGGCAGAAGGGCAAGCTCGCCGAAGACGAGTTCCGCCCCCTGCGCCTGCAAAACGGCTGGTATGTGCAGCGCTACGCGCCGATGCTGCGCGTGGCCGTGCCCTACGGCGAACTGTCGAGCCGCCAGCTGCGCGTGCTGGCCCGCATCGCCCGTGAATACGACGAGCCCGAGGCCGAGGTCTACAAGAAGGCCATCGAGACGCAGGGCCTGCTCGGCAGCCACAAGCTGCCCACCCACTACGCCCACTTCACGACCCGCCAGAACGTCCAGTACAACTGGATCCCGCTGGCCAGGTCGGCCGATGTGATGGACCTGCTGGCCTCGGTCGACATGCACGGCATCCAGACCAGCGGCAACTGCATCCGCAACATCACCAGCGACGAGCGCGCCGGTATCGCGGTCGACGAGGTCGCCGATCCGCGCCCGTTCGCGGAAATCATGCGCCAGTGGAGCACGCTGCATCCCGAGTTCGCGTTCCTGCCGCGCAAGTTCAAGATCGCCATCACCGGCGCCACCGAAGACCGCGCCGCCACCGGCTGGCACGACGTGGGCCTGCACGTGGTGAAGAACGAGGCCGGCGAGATCGGATTCCGCGTGCAGGTGGGCGGCGGCATGGGTCGCACGCCCATCGTTGGCACGGTGCTGCGCGAGTTCCTGCCGTGGCAGCAGATCATGAACTACCTCGAGGCCGTGATCCGCGTCTACAACCGCTACGGCCGCCGCGACAACATCTACAAGGCGCGCATCAAGATCCTGGTGAAGGCCGAGGGCCAGCGCTACATCGACGACGTCGAGGCCGAGTACAAGCAGATCCTCGAGCACGATGGCGCGCCGCACACCATCACGCAGGAAGAGTACGACCGCGTGGCCGCGTCCTTCGTGCCGCCCGCCCTCGCCACCCGCGTGCTGCAGAGCGCCGAGAAGACCGACGCCGAGCTGCGCCACCACGCCGCCGACGACGTGCAGTTCGCCCGCTGGCTCGCGCGCAACGTGGCGCCGCACAAGAACCCGGCCCTGCGCGCCGTGACGCTGTCGTTCAAGCGCCTGAAGCAGGCCCCTGGCGACGCATCGGCCGACCAGCTCGACACCGTCGCCGAGCTGGCCGACCGCTTCTCGGCCGGCGAAGCCCGCGTGACGCATGACCAGAACGTGCTGCTGCCCTGGGTGCATGCCGAAGACCTGCACGCGCTGTGGCTCGCCGCCCGCGCCGCCGGCTTCGCCAGCGCCAACGTGCACCTGCTGACGGACATGATCGCCTGCCCCGGCGGCGACTTCTGCGCGCTGGCCAACGCACGCTCCATTCCTGTGGCAGAAGCCATCACCGAGCGCTACCAGGACCTCGACGAACTCGACGACCTGGGCGAGATCGACCTGCACATCAGCGGCTGCATCAACTCGTGCGGCCACCACCACAGCGGCCACATCGGCATCCTCGGCGTCGACAAGGACGGCAAGGAGTGGTACCAGGTCACCCTCGGCGGCTCCGACGGCTCTGCGCTCAGCGGCACGCCGCAGGCCGGCAAGGTGGTGGGCCCCTCGTTCTCGGCGGCAGAAGTGCCCGGCGTGATCGAGGCCGTGCTCAACACCTACCGCGACACCCGCGAAAGCGGCGAGAACTTCATCGACACGCTGCGCCGCGTCGGCCATGACCCGTTCAAGGCCGCCGCCAACGGTGCGCGTTTCAAGGTGGAGGAAGCAGCATGAAGAAAACCCTGAACATTCTCTCGGCGGAAGAACACGTCGACGACGGCGACCCGAAGGTGCTGCAACTGGCCAACGACGCCGACCCGCTCGCCATCGAGGTGTGCCTGGCCGACATCGAACGCATCGACCTGCACTTTCCGAAGTTCACCGACGGCCGCGCCTACAGCCAGGCCTTCCTGCTGCGCCGCCGCCTGGGCTTCACCGGCGACATCCGCGCCACCGGCGACGTTCTGATCGACCAGCTCGTGCAGATGGAGCGCACCGGTTTCTCGAGCGCGGTGCTCAAGGAAGGCGTGGACGCCACCGACGCGCAGCGCCAGTTCGACCGCTTCGCCGAGTTCTACCAGGGCGATGCAGTGAAGACCGCGCCGCATTTCGCCGACCGCAGCTGAGAGCGCAGGAAATACCGCACATGAGCATCGACATCGACCGCATCAACGCCGAACTGGGCCGCAATGCGCCGGGCCTGGTGGACTGGGCGCTCGGCCTGGGCCAGCCCGCGATCGTCACGACCAACTTCCGCCCCTTCGAGGCGGTGATCCTGCACCTGGTCACGCAGGTGAAGCGCGACGTGCCGGTGGTGTGGATGGACAACGGCTACAACACCGAGGCCACCTACCGCTTTGCCGACGAGGTGACGAAGCAACTGGGCCTGGACCTGCACATCTACCTGCCGCGCCGCTCGCGCGCCCATCGCGAGGCAGTGGAAGGCCCCACGCCCGCGCTGGACGACCCGCGCCACGCCGCCTTCACCGAAGAGGTGAAGCTGGAGCCCTTCGCGCGCGCGCTGCGCGAGACGGCGCCGAAGGTCTGGTTCACCGCGCTGCGCGCCACCGACACGGCCGTGCGTGCGCAGATGGACCCGGTCAGCATCAACCCCGACGGCCTGATCAAGGTCGCGCCGCTGCTGCACTGGTCGTCCAAGGATCTGCACGAGTACTGCGTAAAGCACGGCCTGCCCAACAACTTCGACTACGTCGACCCGACCAAGGGCGAAGACAACCGCGAGTGCGGGCTGCACCTCGCGCACTGAGCGCCCGCCCCGCATCGACCTACCGCATCCAGCACCCCATCCTCCGATGAACGCCCGAACCGAAACCGAACTGCTGCTGCCGGCGGCACACCTGTCCAACACGCACCTCGATGCGCTGGAGGAAGAAACCATCTTCATCCTGCGCGAAGTGGCGGCCGCCTTCGAGCGCCCCACCCTGCTGTTCTCGGGCGGCAAGGATTCGCTGGTGCTGCTGAAGTGCGCGGAGAAGGCTTTCGGCGTCGGCCGCATTCCCTATCCGCTCTTGATGATCGACACCGGCCACAACTTCCCCGAGGTGACGGAGTACCGCGACCGCCGCGCGAAGGAACTGGGCGCGGAGCTGATCGTGCGCAGCGGGGAGGACTCGATGAAGCGCGG
>CAJYQC010000076.1 GCA_913776885.1 uncultured Variovorax sp. | reverse complement strand
GCTTCAGCGGATACACGCTCGTCAGGGCGAACGGCATGCTGATGGCATGGCCGGTGCTTGCATCGATCACCGCGCCCACGTTGCAGCCGTCCGTGCCACAGCCCCAGCGCGTGACGATGTAGCGGCCGGCGAAGCTGGGCTTTCCGGTAGCGATCGCCTCGCGCAGCCGGCTTCGATAGCTGCGGGCGAAATCGCTGTCGAGCACGAGCGGATGGTTCTTGCCTGTGTAGGGGGCGTCGGCCGGGTAGTCCTTGAACTGGGGAACGGCGGGCGGCGTCTGCGCCATGGAGGTCGCAGCGCACAGCGCAGCGGCCCCGATGCCTGCCCGCAGGCCAAGGGCCGTTCGTCGCTGTCTCTTCGTCATCGTTCGAGCTCCTCTTCTCGAAGCCGCGGATCGCCACCCCGCTCGCGGACGAAGTCGACGAAGCGGGCAAGCGCCGGATCGACGGTCCCTTCGGGCCACACGAGGCTGGTCTCGCAGCCGGGCAGCTCCAGCGCACTGCGCCGTCGCGCGGCCGGCGCGAACTCCTCGGCGCGACGGTACACCACGCCCGCGCGGCGGAACTGCGTGACGCTCTCCGGCACCCAGGCCACGCCGATGCCGCCCGAGACGAGGTTCACGATGGTCTGCATCTGTATCGCCTCCTGTCCGAGCTGCGGCGTGCGGCCGGCTGCGTGGTACAGGTCGAAGATGGCGTCGTGCAGCGAAGGCACGATGCGGCGCGGAAAGATCACCAGCGGCTCGGCCAGCACGTCGGCCAGCACCAGCCGCTCGGCGCGCGCGAGCGGGTGGCGCTCGGGCATAGCCAGCACCAGCGGCTCCTGCGACACGGCAAGGCGCGCCAGCCCGGGCGGTGCGGCGCCGGGCGAATGCAGCATCAGACCGGCGTCGATGTCGCCGCGCGCGAATGCCTCGAGCTGCACGTCGCCCGTGGCCTCGACCAGTTCCAGCGCGACCTCTGGGCATAGCACGCGGAATTCGCGCACCCAGGCGGGCAGTTGCTCGAAGCCCACCGTCGAGACGAAGCCGATGCGCACCCGCCCCACCTGCCCCGCCGCCGCGGCGCGTGCCCGCGCGGGCAGCGCTGCGGCGCGCGCCAACAGTTCCCGTACGTCAGGCAGCAACGCCTCGCCCGCGGGCGTGAGCGCCACGCGCCTTCGGGTGCGGTCGAACAGCACCACGCCCAGCGTCTTCTCGAGCTGCGCGATGGCCTGGGTGACCGGCGGCTGCGTCATGTGCAGCCGCTGCGCGGCGCGGCCGAAGTGCAATTCCTCGGCCACGGCGACGAACTGGCGCCAGGCGCGCAGGTCGATGAGTGCTTCATTCATATGCTCAGCATATCAATAAGCGATCGAAAATGGATTGGAAGCAATCAATCAGAACGCCGATACTTGGGCTCCCCGATCTCCCCACGACAGAAGAGACACCATGGACACCAAGCCAATCCAGATCAACCGCCGCAGCGCCAACATCGTCGAAGGCAAGAGCCGCGCCCCCAACCGCTCGATGTTCTACGCCATGGGCTACGAGGAAGGCGACTTCAAGAAGCCGATGGTCGGCGTCGCCAACGGCCACAGCACCATCACGCCCTGCAACTCGGGCCTGCAGAAGCTGGCCGACGCGGCCATCGCCGGCATCGAGGAAGCCGGCGGCAACGCCCAGGTGTTCGGCACCCCCACCATCTCCGACGGCATGGCCATGGGCACCGAGGGCATGAAGTACTCGCTGGTCAGCCGCGAGGTCATCTCCGACTGCATCGAGACCTGCGTGGGCGGCCAGTGGATGGACGGCGTGCTGGTGGTCGGCGGCTGCGACAAGAACATGCCCGGCGGCCTCATGGGCATGCTGCGCGCCAACGTGCCGGCCATCTACGTCTACGGCGGCACCATCCTCCCGGGCAAGTACAAGGGCCAGGACCTCAACATCGTGAGCGTGTTCGAGGCCGTGGGCCAGAACGCGGCCGGCAACATGAGCGACGAAGACCTGCTCGAGATCGAGAAGCGCGCCATTCCCGGTACCGGCTCCTGCGGCGGCATGTACACCGCCAACACCATGTCGAGCGCATTCGAGGCGCTGGGCATCTCGCTGCCCTACTCGTCGACCATGGCCAACCCGCACGACGAGAAGGCCAACTCGGCCAGGGAATCGGCCAAGGTCCTGATCGAGGCGATCAAGAAGGACCTGAAGCCGCGCGACATCGTGACCAAGAAGGCCATCGAGAACGCGGTGGCGGTCATCATGGCCACGGGCGGCTCGACCAACGCGGTGCTGCACTTCCTGGCGATCGCGCACGCCGCGGGTGTGGAATGGACCATCGACGACTTCGAGCGCATGCGCAAGAAGGTGCCGGTGATCTGCGACCTGAAGCCCTCGGGCAAGTACCTCGCGGTCGACCTGCACCAGGCCGGCGGCATCCCGCAGGTGATGAAGGTGCTGCTGAATGCGGGCCTGCTGCACGGCGACTGCATCACCATCAGCGGCCAGACCATCGCCGAGGTGCTGAAGGACGTGCCGGACGTGCCGCGCGCCGACCAGGACGTGATCCGCACCATCGACAACCCGATGTACGAAGAAGGCCACCTCGCGATCCTGAAGGGCAACCTCTCGCCCGAGGGCGCAGTCGCGAAGATCACCGGCCTGAAGAACCCGGTCATCACCGGCCCGGCACGCGTTTTCGACGACGAGCAGTCGGCGCTCAAGGCCATCCTCGACGGCAAGATCAAGGCCGGCGACGTGATGGTGCTGCGCTCCCTCGGCCCCAAGGGCGGCCCGGGCATGCCCGAGATGCTGGCGCCGACCGGCGCGCTGATCGGCGCTGGCCTCGGCGAGAGCGTGGGCCTCATCACCGACGGCCGCTTCTCCGGCGGCACCTGGGGCATGGTCGTGGGCCACGTGGCGCCCGAAGCGGCTGCCGGCGGCACCATCGCCTTCGTGAACGAGGGCGACTCGATCACCATCGACGCGCACCAGCTCAAGCTCGAGCTGAACGTGCCCGAAGCCGAGATCGCCAAGCGCCGCGAAGGCTGGAAGGCGCCGGCTCCGCGCTACACGCGCGGCGTACAGGCGAAGTTCGCGTTCAACGCCTCGAGCGCGAGCTCGGGCGCGGTGCTCGACAAGTTCTGATCCTTGCGCGAAAGACCGGGGGCTGGCTTTTCCGGTCACCCGGCTTCTCACCGTCAGCCTGAAAGCGATGGCTATCGGCCGTCTTCCACGCGCCTGCGCCGAAGGCGGCGGCCCCGAAGCCTTGTGGCAGCTCGAAGACGATCAGCGCGCTGGGTGGCGGTGGCTCGTTCGCCCACGCCAATCACCGCGATGCATGCGGCGCGGGGACTTCGGCAGATTCGAAAAGAAACCGCTCAGCGGCGCGGGCGCTGGCCGTTGCTGGTCTTCATGCCCATGTTGTTCTTCTGCCGGTCGATGCGCTCCTGCTTGCGCCGGTTCTCGCGTTCGACGATCTTGCGCTTGGTATAGCCCGACGAATCGGCCCAGGCCCACCATGCCACGGCCATCGCGAACGGTGAAAGCACGATCCACCAGCTCCAGGTGGCGACCATGCCGATCTCGAAATACTTGAGGGCCAGAGCAAGCAGGCCCAATCCCAGAAACCACATCGCGAATCCCTCAGGGTTGTGTTGGCAACGCAGCCTGCGCCGTGCACGGCACTACCTACAATCGCGTTGAGTCGAATGTAACTCAGACCTTACCAATTACATCCCCATGAAAAGAGTCCTGCTGCCGGCAGTCCTGGGCCTCGGCCTCACTGCACTCGCCGCGCCCGCCTTCGCAGACCTGGCGCTCGCCACCTCGAAGAACTGCATGAGCTGCCACGCGGTCGAGCGCAAGGTGCTCGGGCCGTCGTTCAAGGACGTGGCAGCCAAGTACAAGGACGACAAGGGTGCTGTCGACACCCTCGCCAACAAGATCATGAAGGGCGGCTCCGGCGTGTGGGGCCCAGTGCCGATGCCGGCGAACAACCAGGTCAGCGAGGCCGACGCCAAGAAGCTCGCGGCCTGGGTGTTGTCGACGAAGTAAGCCCGCCTCCGGAGACCGGCCGCGTCAGGCCTGCGGGTTGATGCCCACCGCCACCGGCCGGCGCTCGATGCGGTCCTCGAGCTGGCCGATGTGTGCGGCCAGGGTGTTGTCGGTCTGGTCCGAGCGCAGGCGGATCGCCGTTTCGAGCTGCTCCAGCCGCGCCAGGATCGCCGACTGCCGATCGGCGTTCTGCGCCATGTGCTTGTTCTCCTGCGCCTCCAGGAAGTTGCGCAGTTCGGTGAAGCGCGACGCCTCCGCCTTGTCCGCCAGCTCGCGCTGGGCCTGCATTTCCTTGGTGTGGCGCTTGGTATCGATCAGCACCGAGCTGTGCAGGTAGAGCACGTAGACGAGGAAGAAGGCCGCCAGCACGGCGGTCAGCCCCAGCATCAGCAGGCCCAGCGGGGCCGAGATGGTCATGAAGCCCAGCCACACGTCGGTGGGCGTGGACAGCGTGCCCCAGTTGAGCGCGGCAAGCGCCACGATGAGCAGCACGACGACGAAAAGAAAAGCGGATCTCACGCCCATGGGGGCCTCCTTCGGAAAGATCGAACACATCGGAACCCGTGCGCGTCGAGGCGCGCGGTGATCCGGATGGTTTTACCTCAGCGAAGAGTCCCGTTCGACGCCAATGGCTGCATAACCGGCCATGTCCTACAGCACCGTGCGCCGCTGGTCAGTTCGTCTGCGACAACTGATCCAGGATCGCAGGATTCTGCCGGCACATCACATCGCTGCGCGATATGAGTGCCGTCTTCACCTGCCCGCGTGCTTCGCGCGCTCCGGCCTTCGGCCGGATCCTGGATCAGTTCGTCTGCGACAACTGATCCAGGATCGCAGGATTCTCCAGCGTCGACGTGTCCTGCGTGATCGCCTCGCCCTTGGCGATGCTGCGCAGCAGGCGGCGCATGATCTTGCCGCTGCGGGTCTTGGGCAGGTTGTCGCCGAAGCGGATGTCCTTGGGCTTGGCGATCGGGCCGATTTCCTTGGCGACCCAGTTGCGCAGCTCGTTGGCGATCTGCTTGGCTTCCTCGCCGGTCGGGCGAGCGCGCTTGAGCACGACGAACGCACACACGGCCTCGCCAGTCACGTCGTCGGGGCGGCCCACCACCGCGGCCTCGGCCACGAGGTCGGTCTTGGCGACCAGCGCCGATTCGATCTCCATCGTGCCCAGGCGGTGGCCCGACACGTTCAGCACGTCGTCGATGCGGCCGGTGATGCGGAAGTAGCCGCGGTCGGCGCTGCGCACCGCGCCGTCGCCGGCGAGGTAGATCGTGCCGCCCATCTCCTCGGGGAAGTAGCTCTTCTTGAAGCGCTCGGGGTCGTTCCAGATCGTGCGGATCATCGAGGGCCAGGGCCGCTTGATGACCAGCATGCCGCCCGCGCCGTTGGGCAGGTCCTTGCCGGTCTCGTCGACGATGGCGGCCATGATGCCTGGCAGCGGCAGCGTGCACGAACCCGGAACCAGCGGCGTGGCGCCCGGCAGCGGCGTGATGACGTGGCCGCCCGTTTCGGTCTGCCAGAAGGTGTCGACGATGGGGCAGCGCTCGCCGCCCACATTGCGGTGGTACCACATCCAGGCCTCGGGATTGATCGGCTCGCCGACCGAACCGAGGATGCGCAGGCTGGTGAGGTCCCAGTTCTTCGGATGCACCTTCTCGTCGCCGTCGGCAGCCTTGATGAGCGAGCGGATCGCGGTGGGCGCCGTGTAGAACACGCTGACCTTGTGCTTCTCGATCATCTGCCAGAAGCGGCCCGCATGCGGGAAGGTCGGGATGCCCTCGAACACCACCTGCGTCGCGCCGGCGGCGAGCGGGCCGTAGGCGACGTAGGTGTGGCCGGTGATCCAGCCGATGTCGGCCGTGCACCAGAAGACGTCTTCGGGCTTGAGGTCGAAGGTCCAGTCCATGGTGAGCTTGGCCCACAGCAGGTAGCCGCCGGTGGCAT
>CAJYQC010000075.1 GCA_913776885.1 uncultured Variovorax sp. | reverse complement strand
CTTCATCATGGCCGCGTGGGCCTCGATCTCGGCGGTGGTGCCCAGCACCAGCTCGTGCAGGTCCTTGCCGCGGTTCTTCAGCCGCAGCCGGACGGTGTCGCCCTCGCGCACCTCGATGACCGAGGGCGTGAATGTCATGTCGTCGGCCATCGCGATGTCGATGGTGCGCTTCACCGCGGCGGCCTTGCCCGCGATGCCCCAGGGCTTCTGCTCCGGGGCGAGTTCGGCTGCGCCTTTCGGCTTGGGCTTGTCGTGGGCCTCGTGAGCGAAGGAGGCACTGGCGAGTGCCGCGAGCAGGAGGCCGGCGGCGATGGACTTGAGGTGTGTCTTGTTCATGAAGTGAGCTCCGTGAAGAAAGGAGAAGAGGTCAGTGGTTGTGCGCGTCGTGCCCCGAGGGCTTGCGCACGGTCGCGTCGGGCCTGGCCCCGGTTGGCGAGGCGGGCGTGTCCTTGCGGGCTGCCGGCGGCACGTTCGCGTTCGGCACCTCGCGCGCCACGGTGCCCGCCGGGTGCCTGAACCAGCCCGGGTCGCGGTAGTCGCCCGGTTTCTGGTCGCGCCGCACCTTCAGCAGCGTGAACATGCCGCCCATCTCGGCCGAGCCGAAGGGGCCGGTGCCGGTCATCATCGGCACGGTGTTGTCGGGAATGGGCATCTCCATCTCGCCCATGTCGGCCATGCCCTTGTCGCCCATCACCATGTAGTCGGGCACGAGCTTCCTGATCTTTTCGGCCACGCCCTTGTGGTCGACGCCGATCATGGTCGGCACGTCGTGGCCCATCGGGCCCATCGTGTGGTGCGACTTGTGGCAGTGCAGGGCCCAGTCGCCTTCCTCGTCGGCGATGAACTCCATCTGCCGCATCTGCCCGACCGCCACGTCCACCGACACCTCGGGCCAGCGCGCGGTGCGCGGCACGGGGCCTCCGTCGGTGCCGGTCACCTCGAACTCGTGGCCGTGGATGTGGATCGGGTGGTTGGTCATCGTGAGGTTGCCCACGCGGATGCGCACGCGGTCTCCCTTGCGCACGTTGAGCGTGTCGATGCCCGGGAACACGCGGCTGTTGAAGCTCCAGATGTTGAAGTCGGACATGGTGTTGACCTTGGGCGTGGCGCTGCCAGGCTCCACGTCGAAGCTGCCTAGCAGGAAGCAGAAGTCGCGGTCGGTCTTCTCGATGAGCGGATGGTCGGCCTTGGGGTGCGTGACCCAGAAGCCCATCATCCCCATCGCCATCTGCACCATCTCGTCGGCGTGCGGGTGGTACATGAAGGTGCCGGGCCGGCGCGCGGTGAATTCGTAGACGAAGGTCTTGCCCGGCGGTATGTGCGGCTGGGTGATGCCGCCCACGCCGTCCATGCCGTTGGGCAGCCGCTGGCCGTGCCAGTGCACGGTGGTGTGCTCGGGCAGCCTGTTGGTGACGAAGATGCGCACGCGGTCGCCTTCCACCACCTCGATGGTCGGGCCGGGCGACTGGCCGTTGTAGCCCCACATGTTGACCTTGAAGCCCGGCGCCATCTCGCGCACGACCGGTTCGGCGACGAGGTGGAATTCCTTGACCCCGGCGTTCATGCGCCAGGGCAGCGTCCAGCCGTTGAGCGTGACGACGGGGTTGTAGGGCCGGCCGTTGGAAGGTGAAAGCGGCGGCGCGGTGGCGGTGGAGCCCTGCGACACCGGTTCGGGCAGCGCTGCCATTGAGACGCGGCTCACGCTCGTGGCGGCGACGGCCGTGGCAGCGCCCGCGAAGAAGTTGCGGCGATTCATGTCAATGGCCTCCCGTTGCCGGCGCTTCGGCAGCCGAAGCAGTCTGCAGCGCCGACATGCCGCCGGGCGAACTGCCCGTGAGCGCCAGCTGCAGGTCGGTGTCGGCGATCCAGAAATCGCGCTGCGCCTCGATGCCCGCGTTCACCGCGAGCATGCTGGCGCGCGTCTCGGCCAGCAGTTCCCACACGCTGGCGAGCATGCCGTTGTAGCGAAGGACCATCTCCTCGTTGACCTTCCTGCGCAGCGGCAGCACCTCGTCGCGATAGCGGCGGGCCAGCGCATAGGCCGTGTTCCAGCCCTGCCAGGCTTCGCGCGCCTCGCTCGCGGCGAGCACGCCCACTTCGCGCACGCGGGCGGCCGACTGCAGGTACAGCGCCTCGGCGCGGCCGTTGCGCGACTGGCCCCAGTCGAAGATGGGAATCGGCAGGTCGAGCTCGAAGCCGCGCTGGGTCTTCTTCGTGCGGTCGGCGTCGTTCTCGAAGGTGGTGTTGCGCACCAGGCCCAGCTCCATCGCATTGACGACGCTGGTGGCGCGGGTGAGGCCCAGCGAGCCGGCCACGGCGGTGTTCTGCGCCTGCGCCGAACGCACGTCGAGCCGGTCGCGCAGGGCCAGCGCCTGCACGTCGCCGAGTTCGGGCGCGGCCTGCGGCAGGGGCGGCAGGCGGTCGGGCAGGGTGTAGCGGGCGGCGCGCTCGCCGCCCAGGCCCATCAGGCGCGTGAGCTGTTCGCGCGAAGCCACCGCGGCCTGCTCGGCGCGCGCCAGCTGCGCGGCCGCGTCGGCCAGCAGCAGCTGCTCGCGCGTGCGCTGCAGCGCGCTCCAGTTGCCGACCTGGGCCATGCGGTGCGCGAGCTCGGCGCCGGCTTCGGCGGCTTCCTTCGCGTCGCGCAGGTAGGCCACGCTCTGCTGCGTCGCCACCGCGCGCACCCAGGCGCGTCGCGTGTCGGCGGCCAGCACCAGCACGCTCTGCGCGGCCTGCAGCTTGGCCGCCTCATGCCGCTGGCCGGCCCACCGGGCCTGCCATGGCAGCGTGACGAGGCCCAGCACGTTGAAGCTGAGCATCCGCTCGAACTCGCGCTCGCGGCCCTGCGCAAGGCGGCTGAACGACAGCACCGGATTCGGCAGGCTCGAAGCCTGCACGCGGTCGGCGTCGCTGAGCTGCAAGGTGGCGAAGGCGTCCTGCACGCGCGGGCCGTTGATGAGCGCGATGCGTACCGCGGATTCGGCGTCCAGCGGCTTGGCGAGAAGCGCATCGACGCTCTTCAGGGAAGCCTCGTCGGGCGCGCGCTGGGCGGTCGTGCCCGCCATGAGCGGATTGGTGCCGACAAGCGCCTGCACGTCGGCGCTGCCGCCGTCGGGCGAGAGGCTCGCGCAGCCGGCGAGCACCAGCGCGGCGGCCAGCGCTGTGCCGATCTTGACGGTCCTGATGGATGGGAGCCGGGGCGGGCGCGCTTCACTGCGCCTGCGATGGCCACGGATGCCGGCAGGCTGCCGGCGAACGGGGGAATTCACTTTCGATCTCCATGAGCAATACGACGGACGCCGCGAGCCGTAGCAACGGGCTCACTGCGGACGGACTACGGGCAGGGAGATCAGGAAATGGGCGGCTTCAGGCCCTGGACGGGCTCCGCGCTGACGAAGCGGGCCGCGTGCGCCGGGGGCGACGCCTGGGGCGCGCCGTGGACGATTCCGACAAGGGGCATGCCGCCGAGCGCCACCGTGTGGCAGACCTGGCAGGCGACGCAGGTGCCGCAGCCCTGGTGGTCGCCGTGGCTGGTGGTGCCGGAGCCGCCGTCGTCATGGCTGCTGCCGTGGGCGGACATGTCCATGGGCATCGCCATGTCGTCGCCGCTCGCATCCGCGGCCGTCATCGCTTCGTGGCAGTGGGCTTCGGCCGCTGCGCAAGCCACGGTAGCGGCCTCCATGGCCGCCGGCAGCGAGTGGCGCGCCATCTCGAGCGCCATCGCATCGCCCAGCCAGCCGCGCACGGGCAGCAGGACGATCATGATGGCGAGCAGCAGGGTGCGCATGGGGGCGGATGATAAACCGGCCTATCCGACGGCCGGTCAAGACACCAGCTGACCGCGGGCCTTGTCGACCCACACCTGCAGGTTGTCGAGCAGGTCCTTCTGGCTGAACGAGCAGCTCTCCTCGCTGAAGAGCGCGCTCGATTCCAGCCGGTCGAGCAGCCCCAGCAGCACCTCGCCGTAACGCGGGGGCAGGGCGCTCAGCATCTCTTTGCTGGCGCGCGCCTCGTCCGACAGCGTGGTGACGGAATCGCCGTGGCCGCCACGCAGGGCAGCGACGCGCGCGGCTACGGCATCGAGCTGCTGCAGCGCGGCGCTCACGATGCGTTCTTTCCGGGCGGCGGCAGCGAAAGGCCGCGTTCGCGCATCAGGTCGCGCAGCATGTCGGGGTAGTCGGTGATGATGCCGTCGGCGCCCCAGTCCATCAGCCGCTGCATGTCGGCGCGCTGGTTCACCGTCCACGGCAGCACCTTCAGGCCGAGCTTGTGCGCTTCGCGTATGACCTCGGGCGTGAGGTCGGCGAAGGCCGGCGACCAGATCACCGGCGCCGGCGCATTGGCCGACGCGGCCCGGACCATCTGCGGCACCGATGCGAAGCTGGCGGCGTCGAGGCCGTCGGTCCAGCGGCTGTCCTTCAGCGTGCGCGGCGTGGTGAGGTAGGCGCGCGGCAGCTGCGGCGCGAGC
>CAJYQC010000074.1 GCA_913776885.1 uncultured Variovorax sp. | reverse complement strand
GCCGAAGCGCGCGGTCGGCACCTTCATGAACTGGTAGATCTTCACGGCCTTGCCGCGGCCGTGAGCGCGCAAGGCCAGACCGAAGGCGGCCGTGCTCTTGCCCTTGCCGTCGCCGGTGTTGACGATGACGATGCCGCGGCGTTCGCCTTCCGGCTTCTCGTAGGGCTTTTCGCTTGGGGGGGTCTCTATTTGCATCTATGCCTTTTCAAGCTGTCTCGAATGCGGACTTGACCGTGAACGCAGAAGTCGCAAAGGTTTTGCAGAGGTCGCAAAAGGAATATCCAGAAGTTTTGTATTCACTTCTGCGACCTCCGCGAAACCTTCGCGCCCTCTGCGTTCGGCTGGCCGATCCCGCATTTCGATTTCATATGGGTAACGCGATCCATTGCTCAGCCACGCGGTGCACGCGGATGCGGTGGTCGAAGACCTGCTCCAGCGCCGCATGCGTGGCCGGGTCGTCGCAGGTGCCGTGGTGCACGACGCGGCCTTGGTCCATCACCACCATCTCGTCGGCGGCCAAGGCGATGGGCAGTTCGTGCAGCACGCTGACCACCGTGCGGCCTTCGGCGACGAGGGTGCGGACGATCTGCATCCAGTCGGCCTGGTGGGGCGGGTCGAGGTTGGCCAGCGGCTCGTCCATCAGCAGCGCCTCGGCTTCGACGGCGAGCGCGCGTGCCAGCAGCACGCGCTGACGTTCGCCGCCGGAGAGTTGGCCCAGCGGGCGGTCGCGCCAGTCCCAGGCCTGGGTGCTGCGCAGTGCGCGCTCCACTGCCTCGCGGTCGGCCTCGCCTGGCGTGGCGAGCCAGCGCTGGTGCGGCAGCCGGCCGAGCATGGCGACGTCGTAGACCATCAGGTCGTCGGCACTGCCCTCGCCCGTGCCGCTCTGGCCCAGCCATGAAAGGCGTTGGGCGCGCACGCGGGCCGGCACCCTGTCCTGCGCCTCGCCGAAGAGCCGCACCTCGCCGCGATGCGCGAGCAGCCCCGCCAGCGCCTTCAGCAGCGTCGACTTGCCCGCGCCGTTCGGCCCGACGATGCTGGTCCAGCGCGCAGCATGCAGCTTCAGGTCGATGCCGTGCAGCACCTCGGTGGCGCCGAGCGTGGCGCTCAGCCGGTGCGCTTCCAGCGCCGCGTCGATGTCGTTGCTGCGGCTCATGCCACGCCGCTCCGCGCGCTGCGCCTGTGCATCAGCCACAGCAGGTAGCTGCCGCCCAGCACGGCCGTGAGCACACCCACGGGCAGTTCCTGCGGCGCGATCAGCCAGCGCGCGAGCAGGTCGGCCGCCATCAGCAGCAGCCCGCCCATCAGCGCCGACAGCGCGATCAGCCGCGCATGCGTGGTCTTGACGACCGAGCGCACGAGGTGCGGCGCCGCCAGCCCGACGAAGGCGATCAGCCCAGTCTGCGCCACGGCCGCGCCGGTGGCCAGGGCGAGCACCACCACCAGCGCCGCGCGCATCGCGCCCAGCGGCAGCCCCAGGCTGCGCGCGGTGGCCTCGCCGAGCGCGAGCCCGTCGAGCACAGGTGCCAGAGCCCAGCCCGCGAGCAGGCAGGCCACGCCCACCATCGCCATCACCGCGCAGGCGCTCCAGCCGACGAGGCCGGTGCTGCCGAGGATGAAACCCTGGATCGCCTGGAGGATGTCCGCCGAGGCGATGGTGATCAGGTCCTTCGCCGCGCCGAGCACCACGCCGACGATCACGCCCGCCAGCAGCAGCCGCAGCGTCTGCTGCACGCCGCGCGCCAGCATCAGCGTGAGCATCACGGCCAGCACCGCGCCCACGAAGGCCGCGCCGGTGAGCCCGAGCCGCATCACCCACTGCGTGCTCGCGGCCGAGCCGCCAAACATCAGCAGCGCCACTGCCACCCCGAACGAAGCACCCGAGGCGCTGCCCAGCAGATACGGATCGGCCAGCGGATTGCGGAAGAGCCCCTGCGCCACCGCGCCCGCCAGCCCCAGCAGCGCGCCGGCGAGCCAGGCTCCCAGCGTGCGCGGCAGGCGGATGTCCCACACGATCTGCAGCGCGACCGGGTCCTGCCGCGCGGCGAACAGGCTCTCGAAGCCGGTGCTGCCAATGCCCAGGCCCAGCAGCATCAGCGCCGCGCCCAGCACCAGCAGGCCGGCGCCGAGCAGCAGTACGCGGCGCAGATGGGCGGTGTGCCTGGCGGCAGCCGCATTCATCGCTTGCCGCCCTTTTCGGCGATGCACTGCGCCATCAGCCGTGCCGCCTCGTCCATGCGCGGGCCGGGCCGCACGAGCACGTCGGACTGCTCGGCGCTGAAGCGGCAGATGCGGCCTTCGCGCACCGCGCGGATGCCAGCCCAGCCGGGCCGCTGCTCCAGCCCCTGCGCGCTGCGCACGCTGACCATGATCAGGTCGGGGTTCGCGCGCACCACGTACTCGGGGTTGAGCTTGGGGAACGGGCCCAGCGAGGCCGGCACGATGTTCTTCATGCCCAGCCGCGAGAGCGTCTCGCCGATGAACGACGACTCGCCCGCCGCGTACGGCGCGCTGTTGACCTCGAAATACACGCGCATGCCCTTCGCGCCCTCGGGCACCGACTGCGCGGCGGCCGACACGCTCGCGTCGATCACGCGCCACACCTTGAGCGCCTCGTGCGTGCCCAGCACCTGGTCGAGCTTGTCGAGCACGCGGCGCACGTCGGCGTGGCTCTTGGGTTCGAGCACCAGCACCTTCATGCCCAGCGCCTCCAGCCGCTGCGTGACGCGCGAGGACTTGGCCAGCAGCACCGCATCGGGCTTGAGCGCGACGACGGCTTCCACGTTCGGATCGATGCCGCCGCCGAGTTGCGGCAGCGCCTTCACCTGCTCGGGCGAGTTGGAGTAGCGGTCCACGCCCACCAGCCGGTCGCAGGCGCCGAGCGCGCAGACCGACTCGGTGAGCGAAGGCAGCAGCGTCACGATGCGCTTCGGCGGCTGCGGCAGGCTCACCGAAACGCCGCGCTCGTCGACCACGTCGAGCGCATGCGCGGCCAGCGCCAACAGGGCGAGGCCGATGGCAGCCAGCGGGCTGCGGATCTTGCTCATGCTCATGCTGCGGGCGCCTTCAGGCTCAGCGGGAGGCCAGCCGCCATCAGCGTGACCCGGCTGCAGGCGGCGGCCACCTCCTGGTTGAGCCGGCCTAGCGCGTCGACGAAGGCGCGCGTCTCGCGGCCCATCGGTATCACGCCCAGGCCGATCTCGTTGCCGACCAGCACCACCGGGCCCGGCGCATCGCGCAGCGCGACCAGCAGCATCGCGATGTGCGTCGCGGGGGTGCGCGCCACGGGGCGGGCGTCTTCGCAGGGCATCGGCATCAGCAGGTTGGTGAGCCACATCGTGAGGCAGTCGACCACCACCAGCGTCTCGGGCATGCTCTGCGTGACGATGGCGCGCGCGAGCTCGATCGGCTCCTCGATGGTGCGCATGCCGGGCACGCGCTCGGCGCGGTCGGCCTGGTGGCGCACGATGCGCTCCTGCATCTCGTCGTCGTAGGCCTGGGCGGTCGCGATCAGCACGGCTCGGCGAGCGCAAGAGCGGGTGGCGGCGCCGGGTGCGAGCCAGTCGACGGCACGCTGCTCGGCGCGGCGCGACTTGCCGCTCTTCTGGCCACCGAGGATGAATTCGTGCGCCACGGCTTCAGGCTTGGTCGAATGCAGCATGGCTCTCCAACTCGATGGGCATGGCGCCGAAAAGGCGCGCGGTGGCTTGCGGACTGGAGGCGAACCACGCATGGAAGTAGCTCGCGCGCACCGGGCCATGCACGTACAGCGCCTCCCCGGCCCGCGCGCCCACGGCCTGCGTGGCGCCGGGACGGGCTGTGCGCGCGGCCGGCGCGAGCGGCGTCTCGCAGCTCGAATAGTGGAAAGTGTGTCCGCGCAGGAGATGGCCTCCGATCGATAGCTGCTGCGGCCCAAGGCCCGACAGCCGCTTCTGCATGGTGACGCGGCCCGGCAGCAGCCCCCAGAGGCGGTGGACTTGCTCCCCTTCCTGCAGGTCCAGTTCGTCGAACAACGCCATCATCCCGCCGCACTCGGCCCAGACCGGTTTGCCCGCGGCAGCATGCACCGCGAGCGATTCGCGCAGCGCCGTGCATGCCGACAGCGCCTGCGCATGCAGTTCCGGGTAGCCGCCGGGCAGCCAGACAGCATCGCAGGCCGGCAAGGCGTCGCCGGCGAGCGGCGAGAAGAAGCTCAGCCTCGCGCCCAGCGCGGTGAGCACGTCGAGGTTCGCGGGGTAGATGAACGAGAAGGCGGCATCGCGCGCGATGGCGACGGTGCGGCCGGCCAGCAGCGGCGGCACGGCTTGCGGCTCGTCTTCCGACAACGATGTGTCGAAGCGCACCTGCGGCAGGTCGCCGACGGGCATGCGGCCCAGCGGCGTGTCGGCCAGCACATCGGCGGCCGCGTCGAGCCGCGCCAGCGCGTCGCCGAGTTCGGTGGCGGCCACCAGGCCCAGGTGCCGTTCCGGCAGCGTGAAGCGCGCGTCTCGCGGCAATGCGCCGAGCCATTGCGAGGGGTCGCGCAGCGCGTCCTTCAGCATCTGGCCGTGCCTTTCGCTGCCCACGCGGTTCGCCAGCACGCCGGCCCACGGCAGGCCGTCGCGGAAGTTCTGCAGCCCGAAGGCCAGCGCGCCGAAGGTGCCGGCCATCGCGTGTGCGTCGACCACCGCGAGCACCGGCAGTCCGAAGCGCTGCGCGAGGTCGGCGGCGCTGGGATCGCCGTCGAAGAGGCCCATCACACCTTCGATGACCAGCAGGTCGCTCTCGGCGGCCGCCGCGTGCAGGCGCGCGCGGCAGTCGGCCTCGCCGGTCATCCAGAGGTCCAGCGAATGCACCGGTGCGCCGCTGGCGAGCGCGAGCCAGTGCGGATCGAGGAAGTCGGGCCCGCATTTGAAGGCGCGCACGCGCCGGCCCTGGCGGGCATGCAGCCTGGCCAGCGCGGCCGCGACCGTGGTCTTGCCCTGCCCCGAGGCCGGGGCGGCCACCAGCACGGCGGCGCAGGAGGCCGCCGCGGCACCGGCGGTGCCGCCCGGCTGGCGTGCTTGGCTGCTTATTGAGGCGTCCACTTGAGACCGACGTAGGCGGTACGGCCGGCATTGGCGTACAGCCGCGCGAACTGGTAGTCCTTGTTGCCCACATTGTCGACGCGCGCGACGAGGTTGATGTCTCGCGTGAGCTGGGTGGTGGCCGACAGGTTCAGCACGGAGTAGCCGCCGAGCTTCACGCTGTTGGCGGCGTCGTCGTAGCGGCGGCTGGAGGTCTGCACCTCTGCGCCCAGCGTCCAGCCCGCGATGCGCCAGTCGGCGCCCAGGGTGGCGTGGCGCTGCGCGCGGCGCGCGAGCAGGTTGTGGGTGGCGAGGTCGCGCGGGTCCTGGAAGTCGAGCGAGCCGCGCAGCGTGACGTCGCCGATGCGGTGGCTGCCCGAGAGCGTGACGCCCTGGTAGCGCGCGCGGGCGGTGCTGGAGTAGCAGCCGAACGACGAAGCACAGCCCTTGGCAGAGCCGTCGAACACGATCAGGTTCTGCACGCGGTTGGCGTATGCCACCACGCCCAGCTGGGTCGCGCCCTCGGTGTACTGCAGGCCCAGCTCGAGGTTGCGGCTCGATTCGGGCTTGAGCGTGGCCAGGCCGTATTCGCTGAAGCGCTGGTACAGCGTGGGCACGCGGAAGGCGGTGCCTGCCGAGGCCGTGAAGCGCAGCGACGGCGTGATGGCGTAGCCGTAGGCCGCGCTGCCGGTGGTCTTGCCGCCGAATTCGCTGTCCTTGTCGTGGCGCACGTGCAGCTGCAGCGAGTGCGGGCCCTGCACGAAGCCGTATCCCAGCGAGATCGCGTCCTGCGAGCGGTCGCGCGCGAGCAGCTTCGAGGTGGTGGTGGGCGCGTTCTCAAGGACGTCCTCGCGGCGCTCCAGCGTGGCGGTGACGAGGTGCGGGCCGAAGCGGAACTCGTTCTGGAACAGGTAGCCGCGCAGCTTCGTCTCGGTGCGGTAGAACGATGGCTGGGTCTTGTAGACCTGCTGCGAGTCGGTCACCTGCACACGGGTGCTGTAGACGTCGTTCCACTTGGCCGACCAGGTCAGCCCGGCGGTTTGCAGCGTGTTGGTGGACACGTCGTCGCGGAACAGTATCGGCGGCTTGGTCTTGTACGGCACGGTGGTGTCGTAGCGGGCCTTGATGTCGCTGGACAGCAGCGTGGCCTCGATACGCTGGTCGGGCGTGATCTGGAAGCCGAGCTTCGCGTTGCCCGAGGTGCTGTCGTAGCCGTCGCGGTCGGGGCTGGTGAAGCCGTCCTTGACCACGTTGCGCTTGCTCACGGGCTGCACGTTGTAGCCCTTGCTCTCTTCATGCGCGACGCCGAAGGAGTAGTCGAAGAGGCCCGACTTGCCGCTCACGCCGCCTTCGATCCTGCGCAGCCCCCTGCTGCCGAAGCCGATGCCTGCGTAGGGCGACACGCCCTCTTCTCCTCGCCTGGTGAAGAGCTGGATCACGCCGCCCACGGCGTCGGAACCGTAGACCGCGGCGGCCGGCCCGCGCAGCACCTCGATGCGGTCGATCTGCGACAGCGGAATGCCTTCCCAGCCGGCGCCGCCGGTCGATTGCGAATCGATGCGCACGCCGTCGAGGTAGACGGCGGTGAAGCGCGTCTCGGCGCCGCGGATGAAGAGGCTGGTGGTGTTGCCCACGCCGCCTGCGCGCGAGATCTCGATGCCGGGCAGGCGCGAGAGCAGGTCGGCCACGCCGGTCGCGCCGCTGCGCTCGATGGTCTGGCTGTCGACGACGGAAACGTCTCCCACCAGGTCCGACAGCGCCTGCGGCGTGCGGTTGGCAGTGACCACCGTCTCGCGCAGGGTGGAAGCCTCCTGCGCATGGGCCATGCCGCCGAAGGCGGAAGCCAGCGCCAGCGGCAGGCAGGCGTGGCGGAAGCGGCGCGCAGGAGCGCTACCGCGGAAAGAGCAAACACGGGAAGTCATGAATCAAGCGAACGAACGTCAATACCCCTGGCCGGCCTCCCCGCCGGCGCCTGGGCGCAATGGCCGCGCATGCGTTCGTCATTCGATCGTCGACGCATGCGGCAGCCGCCTCGTTGGCCGGTATCCGGGCTGGCAGAACGACTCCTCACCGCCTTCCCAGACGCCTGTTTCAGGGCATCCAGTGGCTTCGATGGGGCGGAGTTGGCACCTTGCGGCACCGTCTGCTTGACCGTTGCGGGGGCAGCGCAGGCGGCTTCGGCCTTGTTCCGGTACGAACCGGGGCGTCCACTCCTGCTTCCCGTTGAACTGCGCCGTGCGAACCAAGGCGCGAGCACCAACGGGCGGAATTCTATGTCCTGCCATGCGCCTCTTAAGTCGAAAGTTGCGGCCCCGCTACCATCGACGACCATGATGCGGCCCGCCTCGATCTTCCTGAACCTGCGTTCGGCGCTGCAGCGGCTCTTCGGTGTCTCGGGCTGGCAGTCGATGCTGCTGTGGTCCATCGTGGCCGGGCTGCTGGGCACGCTGGCGACGGAGCTCTTCCGCGCCGCGCTGCTCGCCTTCGAGCACCTGGTGCTTGGTCCCGGCCAGGGGCTGGTCGCCATGGCGAAGCAGCTGCCATGGTGGGCGCGCATCGCCTGCCCCACCCTGGGCGGGCTGGTGGCGGGGATGCTGCTGGTGCTCGCGAAGCGCGTGGCTGCGCGCAGCGCTACGTCGGACTACATGGAAGCCATCGTGCTCGGCGACGGGCGCATTCCGGTGGCGCAGACGCTGGCGCGCAGCGCGTCGTCGCTGGTGAGCATCGGCACCGGCGGCTCCATCGGCCGCGAGGGCTCGATGGTGCAGCTGGCGGCGCTGGCCTCCTCGCTGCTCGGGCGGGTGTTCCGCTTCCCGGCCGAACGGCTGCGGCTGCTGGTGGCCTGCGGCGCGGCGGCCGGCCTCACGGCCGCCTACAACGCGCCCATCGCGGGCGCCTTCTTCGTCGCGGAGATCGTGCTGGGCTCCATCGCGATGGAGAGCGTGGGGCCGATCATCATCGCGTCGGTGGTGGCCAACGTCGCGATGCGGGCGCTGCCGGGCTACCAGCCGCCCTACAAGATGCCGCCGTTCCCGGAGATCCATGGCACCGAGGTCGTGCGGTTCTGCGTGCTCGGCGTGCTGCTGGGCTTCGCGGCGGTGGGCTTCCTGCGCGCGCTGCAGGGCAGCCGGGCGCTGTTCTCGCGGCTGCCGCTGGCGCTGCCGTGGCGGCTGGCGCTGGGCGGGCTGTTGATGGGCGCGGTATCGGTGCCGATGCCAGAGGTCTGGGGCAACGGCTACAGCGTGGTCAATTCGGTGCTGCACACACCCTGGGCTTGGACGCTGATCGCGCTGGTGCTGCTGGCCAAGACGGTTGCGACGATGGCGACGGCCGGTTCGGGCGCCGTGGGCGGCGTGTTCACGCCGGCGCTCTTCTTCGGCTGCATGATCGGCGCGCTCTTCGGCCAGGGCGTGCAGGCGCTGTGGCCGGCGGCGAGCTCGGCGCCCTACGCCTACGCCATCGTCGGGATGGGCGCGTTCCTGGCAGGCGCCACGCAGGC
>CAJYQC010000073.1 GCA_913776885.1 uncultured Variovorax sp. | reverse complement strand
TACGAGATAGGTGCCAGTGACTGGAGTTCAGACGTGTGCTCTTCCGATCTACACGCGCGACGAGACCAAGCTTTTCCCCCAGCTCTTCGCGCTGAGCCCCGAGCTGGGCGGGCGCAGCGGCCGGCTGCTCAGTGATGCGCAGGTGTTCTCGCTCGCATGGCGCTACGACCCCGAGGCGCCGCCGCAGACCACGGCGGCCCAGTGGATCCCGGCCGCCTACCTGCCGGTGGACATGCCGGCCACCGGCTTCGATGCGCGCGCCGAGAAGCTCGACCGCGTGTGGTTCTCGGCCATCCGCGACGACATGCTCGATGCGCTGCGCACGCGCCAGGGGGCGGTGTGGGCCTATGAATTCGAGTGGGACGAACTGCCCGCGCCTTTCGACCGCATCTTCGGCGCCGCGCATACCTTCGACCTGCCCTTCATGTTCGGCAACTTCGGCCCGTCTCTGTATGCGCGCTTCTCTTTCACGCGCGCCAACGCGCCGGGCCGGCTTGCGCTGTCGGATGCGATGATGCGCAGCCTTGGCGCCTTCGCCCGGCAGGGCCGACCCGACGACCCCGCACTCGGCGCGCCCTGGCCGGCGTGGCCGTCGCGGCTGGTCTTCGATGCGGGGCCTGCGGACAAGCGGATCTCCGTGCGCCCGCGCTGACGGTGTCGGCACCGCTGGATTGCACTTTCCCGAAAGGCACTGGCGTGCTCACGCAGGACGGGTGCGGCAGCGCGTCACGGCGCGAGCCTGTTGCACCACTCGAAGAACAGATCCAATTCCTTGGACTTGTCGAATAGCGCGTCGGCGCCCAACTCCGCGCATCGTCGCCGCATCTCCGGCGTCGGATAGTTGGTGAGAACCACCATGCGCTGGTGCGGAAGGCGGGACTGGCCCGCTCGCAGTACGGTCAGACCCGTACCCTCGCGCAGGAACAGGTCGACCACGGCCAGATGCCAGGCGTCGCCCAGGCCTTCCAGCAGCATCAGTGCATCGGTCGCCGTTTCCGCAACGCCTACGACCTCGGCGCCCGCTAGCTCTTGCAGGGCGGGAATCAGGTTTTCCCTGATCGTGATGCTGTCTTCGATTAGCGCGGTGACAAGCGGCATCACGGTGGCGCGGTTGCGCTGTTAGGGTTGTGAGCAGTCAAAAGACTGCCCGACCGCCATTGGCACAGAGAAGTCCCGCACAGCCTGTAGGCCGGCATCGCGACTTCGACAGGGTGGCTCCATCTTCACGCGCGTTTGGCTACGATCGAGCCGTGCCCAACGCAAAGGAATCGCATGTCATCCCAGACCTCCAAGCCTACGCAGGATGGGCCATCGCGCATCGAGCAGGCCCTGCGAAAGAACACGCAGGCGACAGATGCCGTTCAAGACGTTGCAGATGAGCTGGCTGTGGTGCACGCGGTGCTCGACAGCGACATTCCCAAGAAGACGTTGACACCGGAAGTCGATAGGGCCATCGAGCGGACCGAGCAGCTCGAAAGGCAGCTCGGCACGTCCGCAGCCAACCTCCAGAAGGTGAATGAGACACTGCGCGAAGAGCTGTCCAGGCGTTCCGTCGTGTAGCAATTCTCCGATGAGTGGTCAGGCTGCGCCAGGCGATGCCTGCCGGGGCAGGGACAGGAGCGTTCGAGCTCGCGGATGCCCACTCAGATGGGACCTTCCAGCTCGCCGTTCAAACGTCGGCAGTCACCACAACCTGCATACGCGTAGATGACCTACACTCGTAACATCGACCGCGGCGTGCTCGTTGCTTCGGTCCTTGATTGACACCACGCGGCACTCGCTGGCCGCACCGGCCGTATCTCTCCAGCACGCTGATCCAGGCGTTCATCCTCGGCAGAGCGTCATTCTCTTCAGCGAGCTCCATCGTCGGTCCGTTCAATCGAACATCCACGGCCCGCTTCTGCCTCCTTCAAGGCTTCACTACGCATGCCTGACCGGCCCGTTGCCGGCACGCATGCCTCGGCGCTCGTTCGCAAGGCGTTCGCCCAACACTTCAAATGCAGACTTCACAGGCCCACGAGGTGGGCAGATACCTCGTCACCCCGATGACCAAGCTCACCGAGACTGGGCAGTACGCCGCCTCGGTCTCCATCCGCCGCGGCATGCATGACCGGGTCTTCCGGCTCATCCCTCACTTCGACAGCGCCGCAAGAGCGGCGCGTTACGCATTGGCGCAAGGCCGCCATTTCGTGTTGAACAACCAACTGGCCTGATCGTGTGGCCAACCATGAAGGAGCTTCGTGAGCAAGGAAGAACTGATTGAAATGCAGGGCCGGGTGCAGGAGGTGCTGCCCGATTCGCGATTTCGCATCACGCTCGACAACGGGCACAGCCTGATCTGCTACTCGGGCGGAAAGATGCGCAAACATCGCATCCGCGTGCTCGCAGGCGACAAAGTCTCGCTGGAGATGTCTCCCTACGACCTCAACAAGGGACGCATCACGTTCCGCCATCTCGAAACACGCTCGCACGGTGGACCGCTGCCCGTGCGGCGCCCCGCACGGTAGCTCGCGCGCGCCTTTTCGCTTTAGTCCTTCCAATCCCGCCGAACTTCGGCTTGCTCAAAGAAGGCCATTCATGGACAGCAGACTCTACGTCGCCAATCTTTCGTATGCGATGCGCGAAGATGAGCTGCAGAAGCACTTCTCTGCCTTCGGCAGCGTTTCCTCGGCCAAGGTCATGACGGAGCGCGATACCGGTTGCTCCAAGGGCTTTGGTTTCTTCGAGATGGGTTCAGCTGAGGAAGCCAAGGCCGCCATCGACGGCCTCCATGGCAAGTCAATTGATGGTCGCGCAGTGACCGTCGATCTTGCACGTCCGATGGAGCCGCGTACCGGCGGCCTGGGCGGTGGGGATCGTCGCAACGCTCCGGGCGGTGGTCGCCGCTACTGAACAATCGAGGCGGCGAGCCCGCTGCCTTCATGTTTGACCGAGAGCGGTGATGACGCTGGCGCAGTGCGTTCATGACTTAGGTGAATGTGCCGGTGCCTCAGACCTGAGCCATGCCGCCGTCGACGAAAAGCTCGATGCCGTTGACGAAGCTGGCCGCATCCGACGCGAGGAAGGCGACGGCCTTTCCGATCTCGCCGGGCTCGCCCAGGCGGCCCAGCGGCACCTGCGATGCGAGCTGGTCGAAAAGACCCTGGCGAGCCTCCTCGGGCACCAGGCCGCCCAAGCCGGGCGTTCGGACCGGGCCGGGGCTCACGGCGTTCACGCGGATGCCGCGGTCCTTCAGGTCGAGCGCCCAGGAGCGCGCGAAGTTGCGCACTGCCGCCTTGCTCGCGCTGTAGACACTGAAGCTGGCCGTGCCCTGGATGGCGGCGGTGGAGGAGGTGAGGATCACCGAAGCGCCGTCGCTCAGCAGGGGCAGCGCCTTCTGCACCGTGAACAGCACGCCGCGCACGTTGGTGCCGAAGATGCGGTCGAAGTGCTCCTCGGTGATCGCGCCCAGCGGCATCAAGTCGCCGCCGCCCGCGTTGGCGAACAGGATGTCGAGGCGGCCCGCCTTCTTCGCGATCTGCGCATAGACGGCATCGAGGTCTGACAGCACCGAGGCGTCGGCGCGCAGCGCGGTCGCTGAAGGGCCGATCTGCTCGACTGCGGCATCCAGCTCCTGCTGGCGCCGGCCGGTGATGAAGACGCGCGCGCCTTGCGCCGCGAGTTCCTTCGCTGCACCGAGGCCGATGCCGCTGCTGCCGCCGGTGACCAGCGCGATCTTGCCTTCGAGTTGCTTGTTCATGGTGTGCTCCGCTTTGTGGATGGATGAGGATGGATCGATGCCTCGCGCCGGTCCGTTGCACTTCTGCAGCGGCACTCCGCTTGGGGCATGGAGGGAATGTAGGTCTCGCTCATTGAATGAAAAAGCGAGCTGAATGGAATGACTATCCACATGCATGGATAATCAGGGGCTTGTTCTGCAGTAAGGGATGCCCATGGACCAACTGCTGGCGATGCGCGCCTTCGCACGGGTGGTAGAGGCCAGCGGATTCACGCGCGCGGCCGACTCACTCGACATGCCCATCGCCACGGTGAGCAAGCTGGTGCGCGAACTGGAGGCCCACCTGGCGGTGTCGCTGCTGCAGCGCACCACGCGGCGCGTGACGGTGACGCCCGAAGGGCAGGACTACTACGCCAAGTGCATGCGCATCCTGCGCGACCTCGAGGACATCGACGCCTCGTTCAACCTTGCGCGGGGCAAGCCGCGGGGCCAGCTGCGCATCGACGTGGGCGGCTCCACCGCGCGCGACGTGCTCATTCCGCTGCTGCCGGATTTCGTCGCGCGCTACCCGGACATCCGCATCGAACTGGGCGTGTCCGACCGGGCCGTGGACCTGATCGGCGACAACGTCGATTGCGTGATACGCGGCGGCCCGCTCGACAGTTCATCGCTCGTGGCGCGGCATCTGGGCAACGCGGCGCTGATCACCTGTGCAACCCCGGGCTACCTCAAGCAGTTCGGCACGCCTGCCTACCCCGACGAGCTGAAGAACGGCCACAGGCTGGTGAGCTACGTATTGAGCCAGACGGGACGCGCCGTGCCGTTTCGCTTCGAGCATGCCGGCGAGAAGATCGAGATCAAGGTCGAGCATCGCATGGGCGTCAACGAGAGCAATGCGCACCTGGCCGCATGCGTGGCGGGGCTGGGGATCGTCCAGACTTTTTCCTACGCGGCCGAGCAGGCCCTGCGCGATGGCTCGCTGGTGGAGATCCTGAAGCCCTGGAGGCCCTCGCCCTATCCGTTTCACGTCGTCTATCCGCAGACGCGGCATGTCACGCATCGGCTGCGGGTCTTCATCGACTGGGTGGTGGAGGTGTTTCCTTCTCGCTTGAAGGAGGCACGGCCTGCCGCGAAAGCCGCGTCTGCCGTCCCTAGGCCGCGTGCGCGTCCCTAGGCGCTCGGCCGGCAGAGGGCGCGCGCATGGCGACGGGTGCGACGGATCCTACCGTCCGAGGTAGTTCGATATCCTCGTGCGCAACACCATGAGGAGCGCGAGGAATGAATCTGCGAAATCGAAACGCCTGGAAGCGAAAGAAGGCAAGGCCGGACGCCTTCGTTCGTATCGTGGGCGCGGCGGTACTGTCGTCGGCGAGCTGCATCGCATCGGCGCAAGCCTCGGACGTCGTGCAGGCCGGCTATGTGGCCAACAACTGCGCTCAGTTCCTCCGAAACACGAGCAGGTCGAGCGCGCACGAGGCATGCGTGACGACCATCACCGCGTTCATCTCTGGATGGCTGAGGGGAACGCGAAGGGGCGTGATGTCGGCGGCAGTCGAATTGCGCCCCAGGAACGACAAGCGAACCAATGTGGAGCTGCTCGATGCGGTGAACAAGGTCTATCCCAACGCGACCTGCCTTCGCAAGACCAACTTCAAGGTGATCGCGCAGGGATTCGTCGACTATGTTGCCGCCAACCCCTCGCGGTCCGGCGAGAGCTACGGCGATGTCCTCGCCGACTACTTCCTCGACGAGCTCTGCGACCGCTGATGGACTACCTCGCCGAACTTCGACGGCAGGGCTTTCGCCAAGCCGACGAGCCGCCTGACTCGCAGGGGCGCCTCGAATTCAACGCCGATCTCTTTTGCGGATCCGCCGACGAGGTGACGGTCCAGGTGTATGCCGCCGACCGGGACGAGCTGGACCGAGCAGTCATGCCCGCGCTGGAAGCCGTGCTGCCGCAGGTCGACGCCATGGTCGCTGCGCTCGGCGACATCGATGCCGATCTGGCGCAGGTCATCCTCTATCGAGGACGGCTGGGGCTCCACTTCTGGTCCCGGGGCACCAACAACGAGTTCACCGCAGTCCATGCGTACCACGACGGCCGCTGGGGCTTCCAGGGGTTCGGCGACATCTTCGGCGACAGCTGACCGGGTCTGGCGCGAAGAGCCTGCTTGCGCGATCGAGTCCGCCGCGAAGCTTCATTTCTCCAGCGAAGCAGCTGAGCTGTGGCTACCGCTCTTCTGGCGCTGGCCGGGCGGCGGCCGCGACCGGCGCCCGGGGCAGCACTGCTTCGATGCCGAGGGCGAGCGCCAGCAGCGCCGAGTCGGTGCCCTCGGCGCCGGTCAGTTCGAGTCCGGCAGGCAGGCCGTTGCAGGCGAGTCCCATCGGCAGGCTGAGCGCCGGCAGGCCCGCCATGCCGGCCGGCCCCGTGTTGCGGATGTAGGCCGAGAAGGCGGTGGTGGTTCGGCCGCACAGCATCACTTCGACATCCTCGCCGATGCGCGCCGCCGTCAGCGGACTGGTCGGGAACACGAGCGCGGCCAGGCCGTGGCGAGCGAAGCAGTCGCGGTAGGCCGCCTGCATGCGGGGGCGCAGCATGTGCAGCGCGCGGGCGTAGGCCTCGGGGGCGACGGCGGTGTCGCCGAAGAGGCGCTCGAACAGCGGGCGTACGTCAGGGCTGACCACGGCATCGGCGAGCGCGCGCGCATCGAAAGGGCGCGCATGCCGCGCGAAGTACGCGGCCAGCGCGGGCAGGATCTCGAACAGCGAGATCGTCATCGATCCCTCGCGGAACAGCGCGTCGGCCTCTGACAGGTCGCAGGGCACCAGCACCGCGCCGGCCGTGGCCAGCCGCCCGAGGCTATCACGCGCCAGCTTTTCGACGGGCGGGTCGAGTTCTTCCCAGAAGCAGGCTTGCGGCACGCCCAGCCGAACGCCTGCGAGCGATGTGGCGGCGAGCTGTGCCGGTCCGCCGGCCACGGCATGGTCGACCAGCACGCAGTCGTCCACGCATCGCGCCATGACACCGGCGGTGTCGAAGGTCGGAGAGATCGGCACGAGGCCATCGTCGGGCCAGCGGTGCACCGTCGGTCGGAATCCCGTCAGTCCGCACAGCGCGGCCGGCACGCGCACCGAGCCGCCCGTGTCGGTGCCGATGGCCGCCGGCGCGGCGCGCAGGCCCAGCAGCGCCGCATTGCCGCCACTGGAGCCACCTGTCACGCGGGTGGGGTCGAAGGGATTGCGCGACGGGCCGAAGCCGTGGTTGTGGCCCGTCACGCCCTGCGACCACTCGTGCAGGTTGGATTTGCCGAGCACCAGCGCACCCGCATCGAGCAGCCGTTGCGTCACACCGGCATGCAGGCTCGGGCGGTGATCGGCCATCCAGGGGCTGCCCGCGGTGGTCGGCATGCCGGCGACGTCGATGTTGTCCTTGAAGGCCAGCGGTACGCCGTGCAGCGGACGCGTTCCGGGCGCGGGCAGCGCAGAGGCGTCCAGCAGCTCGGCGGCCGCGAGCAGCGCCGGCGGGTCCAGGTGCAGGAACGCGCCGTACGCGGAGATTTCGGCGGCACGGTCCAGCAGTGCTCGTGCGTAGTCGCTGGCGCTCAGATCGCCTTGTCTCATCAGCCCGGCGGCCTCGCGGGCGGACAGATCGGTCAGCGCATGCATTCGGTTCATTGAAAGGCTCGAAGTGGGGCGGAAGCTGCGCTGCGGTGCATGTTTCGGGCCAATCCTTGCCGCTGGCGCTGGAAAAAGGCCTGGGAATGCATGGCATGAATACTGCTTAAAGAATTTTTTGTATCCACGAGGCCGTCCAATGTCTTTCAAGTCCTTGCGTATCCTGGCCGCCGTCGCGACGTCGATGGCTTTGTTGGCGGGCATGCCCGCATCCGCTGCCGAGAAGGTCTCGCTGCGCCTCAAGTGGCTGGCGCAGGCGCAGTTCGCCGGCTTCTACGTGGCCAAGGCCAAGGGGTTCTATGACCAGGCCGGCCTCGACCTCACGATCAACCCCGGCGGTCCCAATCTCAACGTCGAGACGCTGGTGGCATCGGGCAACGACACATTCGGCCTCGCCGGCGGCACCGAGACCGTGCTGCTCGCCCGCGAGAAGGGCCTGCCGCTGGTGTGCATCGGCGTGACCGTGCAGAACACGCCCTTCACCTATGTTGCCTACAAGGACTCGGGCATCACCAAGGTGAAAGACTTCGCGGGCAAGAAGGTCGCGACCTGGTTCACCGGCACGCAGTACACGCTGTACTCGATGCTCGCTTCGGCCGGCGTGAAGCAGAGCGACCTGACCATCGTTCCCCAGTCGGGCTCCATGGCGCCGTTCGTCGAGAAGCAGTTCGACGTGGCCGCGGCCACCTATTACAACGAACTCAACACGCTCAAGGAGCAGGGCCTGGGCGACAAGCTCACGCTCATCAAGCCCGACGATTACGGCGTGGTGGTGCAGCAGGACACGGTGCTGGTTTCCGAGAAGTACCGCAACGAGAAGCCGCAGCAGGTGCAGGCCTTCCTCACGGCCACCATCAAGGGGTGGAAGTACGCGCTGCAGAACAAGAAGGAGGCCATCGAGATCGTCATGGCCGCGGCCCCCAGCCTCAACCGCGCGCACCAGGAAGCCATGCTCGACGAATTCGAGAAGCTGGTGAAGGCCGGCAAGGGCACCACCGACGGCATCCTCGCCATCGACCTGCCCACCGTCGAGAAGATGCAGACTCAGCTCGTGGGCTACAAGGCGCTGAAGGCGCCGGCGGATCTCTCGAAGGCCTACGACCCCAGCTTCTGGACGCAGGTGCCCGTGGCCGACAAGAAGTTCTGAGCCCCATCGCCGTTGCGACCCGAAGCCATGAAATTCATGCCCCATGAAGTGATGCCGCCCGCCGCCGCCGCAGGCGATGCGGCGCCGCCCATGCTCGAACTGGTCAACGTGTGGAAGCGCTTCGGCGAGGCGCAGGCGCGCACCGTCGCGGTGTCCAGCGTCAACCTGCGCATCGCCAAGGGCGAGTTCGTCACGCTCGTGGGGCCCTCGGGCTGCGGCAAGTCGACGCT
>CAJYQC010000072.1 GCA_913776885.1 uncultured Variovorax sp. | reverse complement strand
TTCGGCGGCCACGGCTTCATCAAGGAATGGGGCATGGAGCAGTTCGTGCGGGACAACCGCATCAACATGATCTATGAAGGCACCAACACCATCCAGTCGCTGGACCTGCTGGGCCGCAAGGTGCTGGGCAACAACGGCGCGTCGCTCAAGAAGTTCGGCAAGCTCGTGGGCAAGCTGGTGGAAGAAGAGGGCGTGAACGAGAAGATGGCGGAGTTCATCAACCCGATCGCCGGCCTGGGCGACCAGCTCACCAAGTTCACGACCGAGATCGGCTTCAAGGGCTTCCAGAACCCCGACGAAGTGGGCGCCGCCGCCGTCGACTACCTGCGCGTGGCCGGCCACTTCGTGTTCGGCTACCTGTTCGCCCGCATGGCGCAGGTCGCGCTGCGCGAGATCGCCGCCGGCAACACCGACCCGTTCTACGTCGGCAAGCTGCAGACCGCGCGCTTCTACTTCGCCAAGCTGTTCCCCGAGACCGCGACGCTGATGCGCACCGCGCGTGCCGGCAGCAAGGTGCTGATGGACACCGACGCGGCACTGGCCTGATTGCCGGTACTGTTGCGTCTTTCTTCAATCTCCAGGAGTCGTCGAACATGAAAACAACACTCGCAGCCCTCTTGCTCGCCGCCACCGCGGCATCGGCGATGGCGCAGAGCACGCCGGTGGGCCTGTGGCGCAACGTCGACGACAAGACCGGCGAGGTCAAGGCCGAGATCCGCATTGCCGAGGCCAACGGTGCGCTCAGCGGCCGCATCGAGAAGTCGTTGAAGAAGGACGCCAAGGCCGACGCGGTCTGCGAGGAATGCAGCGACGACCGCAAGGGCAAGCCCATCGCGGGCCTGGAGATCATCCGCGGCGGCAAGAAGGCCGAGGGCAAGGACGTCTGGGAAGGCGGGAAGATCCTCGACCCCGAGAACGGCAAGGAATACCGCGCGAGCTTCACGCCCGTCGATGGCGGCAGGAAGCTCGAAGTGCGCGGCTACCTCGGCCCCTTCTGGCGCACGCAGACCTGGAACCGCGTTCCCTGACCCACCCGTTGCTGCTCATTTCGTGTGGCAGCCTCCCCCCGAGGGAACAGCACCAGCGGCCCGGCACAGCTGGTTCCGCGGTGTTCCCCGAACTGATTCGAAACTTCAAAGCCCAGTTATGTCCCGATTTCAAGTGAAGAAGGTCGCCGTGCTAGGCGCCGGCGTGATGGGCGCGCAGATCGCGGCCCACCTCGTCAACGTGCGCGTGCCTGTCGTGCTGTTCGACCTGGCGGCCAAGGAAGGCCCCAAGAACGGCATCGTCACGCGCGCCATCGACAACCTCAAGAAGCTCAAGCCCGCGCCGCTGGGCGACGTGGCCGACGCGGTGCTGATCGAGCAGGCCAACTACGACGACAACCTCGACAAGCTCGGCGAGTGCGACCTCGTCATCGAGGCCATCGCCGAGCGCATGGACTGGAAGCTCGATCTCTACAAGAAGATCGCGCCGCACGTCGCCAGGCATGCGATCCTGGCCTCCAACACCTCGGGCCTGTCGATCACCAAGCTCAGCGAGGCGCTGCCCGAGGCGCTGAAGCCGCGCTTCTGCGGCATCCACTTCTTCAATCCGCCGCGCTACATGTTCCTGGTGGAGCTGATCAACACGCCCACCACGCAGCCGCAGGTGCTCGACGACCTCGAGGCCTTCGTCACCAGCACGCTGGGCAAGGGCGTGGTGCGCGCGCACGACACGCCCAACTTCATCGCCAACCGCGTCGGCATCGCCGGCATGCTGGCCACGCTGAAGGAAGTCGAGAAGTTCGGCCTCACGCCCGACGTGGTGGACGACCTCACCGGCAAGAAGCTGGGTCGCGCGAGCTCGGGCACCTTCCGCACCGCCGACGTGGTGGGCCTGGACACCATGGCCCACGTCGTGAAGACCCTGCAGGACAACCTCAACGCCGAGACCGACCCGTTCTACGCCAACTTCGCGACGCCTCCCGTGCTCGCCAGGCTGCTGGAGCTGGGCAACCTGGGCCAGAAGACCAAGGCCGGCTTCTTCAGGAAGGCCGGCCGCGACATCCTGCGCTTCGACCTGAAGAGCGGCGAGTACGTGCCCGCCGGCGCCAAGGCCGACGAGGTGTACGGTCGCATGCTCAAGAAGCCCGCGGGCGAACGCCTGAAGCTGCTGCGCGAGAGCGAAGGACCGCAGGGCCAGTTCCTCTGGGCCATCCTGCGCGACGGCTTCCACTACGCAGCCGTGCACCTGGGCGACATCGCCGAGAGCGCGCGCGACATCGACTTCGCGATGCGCTGGGGCTTCGGCATGAAGCAGGGCCCCTTCGAACTCTGGCAGGAAGCCGGCTGGGCGCAGGTCGCCAAGTGGGTGCAGGAAGACATCGACGCCGGCAAGGCGCTGAGCAGCGCGCCGCTGCCCAGGTGGGTGTTCGAAGGCCCGGTGGCCGAGGCCGGCGGCGTGCACACGCCCGAAGGCTCGTGGAGCGCCTCGCAGAACAGGTTCGTGCCGCAGCGCAGGCTGCCGGTGCATGAGCGCCAGCTGTTCCCCGAGAGCGTGCTCGGCGCCAACGCGGCCGACGCCAACACCGCCGGCACCACCATCAGCGACGAAGGCGACGTGCGCGTGTGGACGCTCGATGGCGAAGTGCTCATCGCCAGCATCCATTCGAAGATGCACGCCATCAGCCCCGACGTGGCCGAGGCGCTCGGCGCCGCGGTCGACCTGGCCGAGGCCGAATACAAGGGCCTGGTGATCTGGTCGCCCGACGAGGTGTTCTCGGTCGGCGCCGACCTGCAGGCCATGCTGCCGGCCTTCGTGGTCGCCGGCATCGGCGCGGTCGAGGGTGCGGAGGAAGAGCTGCAGAACGTGATGCTCAAGATCCGCTACGCCAACGTGCCGGTGATCTCCGCCGTGCGCGGCATGGCGCTGGGCGGCGGCTGCGAGCTGGCCATCCATTCGGCCAAGCGCGTTGCCGCGATGGAAAGCTACATCGGCCTTGTCGAAGTGGGCGTGGGCCTGATCCCTGGCGCGGGCGGCCTGACCTACATCGCCCGCCGTGCGGCCGAGAACGCATCGGCCTCCACCGGTACCGACCTGCTGCCGTTCCTCACCGAAGGCTTCACCGCCGCCGCGATGGCGAAGGTGGGCACCGGCGCGCTCGACTCGAAGAAGCTGGGCTACCTGCTCGACAGCGATGTGATCGTGCCGAACAAGGACGAGCTGCTGTACGTGGCGCTGCAGCAGGCCAAGGCCATGGCCGACGCCGGCTACCGCCCGCCGCTGCGCCGCGCCTTCCGCGTCGCCGGCCGCAGCGGCGCCGCCACCATCAAGGGCCAGCTCGTGAACATGCGCGACGGCGGCTTCATCAGCGCCCACGACTTCCACATCGCCAGCCTGATCGCCGGCGTGGTGACCGGCGGCGACGTGGACGCCGGCTCGCTCGTGACCGAGGAATACCTGATGACGCTGGAACGCAAGGCGTTCTGCTCGCTCATCGTGCACCCCAAGACGCAGGAGCGGATCATGGGGATGCTCAGCACGGGGAAGCCAGTGCGCAACTGATACGAGCGATGCCCGTCTTTCTCCTTCCCCCTTTGGGGGAAGGTCGGGATGGGGGCAAGCGGCCCATGCAAAACCAATCTACTCCCAACGCGCAACATAACGCCCGCACGCTGCGGCGCGGGATGACCGACTCCGAGCGCAAGCACTGGAGCGGGCTGCGCGGCGAGCAACTGGGAGTGAAGTTCCGCAGGCAGCATCCGCTTGGCAACTACATCGCCGATTTCGCCTGCCTCGGTCCCAAGCTGATCGTCGAACTCGACGGATCGCAACATCAGGCGCAAGCGGGCTACGACGCCCGACGCGACGCTTTCCTGCGCGCGCAGGGATTCGACGTACTGCGTTTCGGATCGAACGATCCGTTTGTCAACTTTGAAGGGGTGCTGCAGGCGATTGCCAATCGACTCGGCGAATTGACGGCCGTCTGCCCCCATCCCGACCTTCCCCCAGAGGGGGAAGGAGCCAAATCCAGGAGCCTTCCATGAAGCAAGTCCAAGACGCCTACATCGTCTCCGCCACCCGCACCCCCATCGGCAAGTCGCACCGCGGCTACTTCCGCAACTACCGCCCCGACGACCTGCTGGCCACCACGCTGCGCGCCGCGTTGGCCGCCGTGCCCAGCCTCGATCCGAAGGCCATCGAAGACATCATCTGCGGCTGCGCCATTCCAGAATCGCAGCAGGGCCTGAACGTCGCGCGCATCGGCGCGGTGCTGGCGGGCCTGCCGACCAGCGTGGGCGGCATCACCGTCAACCGCTTCTGCGCATCGGGCCTGTCGGCCGTGCAGATGGCGGCCGACCGCATCCGCGTGGGCGAGGCCGACGTGATGATCGCAGCCGGCGTCGAGAGCATGAGCATGGTGCCGATGATGGGCAACTCGCCCTCGCTGTCGCCCTCGATCTTCGAGCGCGAGGGCGACGTTGGCATCGCCTACGGCATGGGCCTCACGGCGGAGAAGGTCGCGCAGCAGTGGAAGGTGAGCCGCCAGGCGCAAGACGAGTTCGCGCTCGCCTCGCACCAGAAGGCGCTGGCCGCGCAGCAGGCCGGCAAGTTCGCAGACGAGATCACGCCCATCGAGGTGACCGACCGCGCGCCGAACCTGGAGACGGGCGAATCCATCGCCAAGACCCGCACCGTCGACCTCGACGAGGGTGCGCGCCCCGACACCAGCCTCGAAGGCCTGGCCAAGCTGCGCACCGTGTTCGCCGCGCGCGGCACCGTGACGGCCGGCAACAGCTCGCAGACCTCGGACGGCGCCGGCGCGCTGATCCTGGCGAGCGAGAAGGCGGTGAAGCAGTTCGGCCTGACGCCGCTTGCGCGCTTCGTGAGCTTCGCCAGCAAGGGCGTGCCGCCACACATCATGGGCATCGGCCCGATCGAGGCCATTCCCGCAGCGCTGCGCTATGCCGGCCTGAAGCAGGAAGACATCGACTGGTACGAGCTCAACGAAGCCTTCGCGGCGCAGTCGCTGGCCGTCATCAACACGCTGGGCCTCGACGCGTCGAAGGTCAACCCGATGGGCGGCGCGATCGCGCTGGGCCATCCGCTGGGCGCCACCGGCGCCATCCGCTCGGCCACCGTGGTGCATGCGCTGCGCCGCGAGAACCTGAAGTACGGCATGGTCACGATGTGCGTGGGCATGGGACAGGGCGCAGCCGGCATCTTCGAAAGGGTCTGAGCCGGATACCCAGGCTTCGCTCACCGGGTGCCGCCGTGCCGACCTTCCCGCAAGAGGCAACGCCCGCGGCCGCGCGAAGCCTGTTGCGCGGCGCTTCCCGTGCGCGCTTGCTCTCTTACTGCGGTGCAGCAAGCCAACGTCCCGCACACGACTGCATGAGGCGGGCCACCGCAGGCACACTGCCGCCATGACGACGAGCACGCACCCCTTCGACAAGGCCCTGAAGATCCACCACAGCGACATCCGCGTGGGGCACTTCACCGGCATGACCAGCCCCGACTACTGGAACATGGTCGGGCCCTTCGGCGGCACCACCGCGGCGCTCGCGCTGCAGTCGGTGATGCAGCACCCCGACGTGCTTGGCACGCCGATCGCGATCACGGTCAACTACGCGGCGGCACTCGAAGCCGGCGCGTTCGACATCCAGGCCACGGCCGTGCGCACCAACCGCTCCACCCAGCACTGGACGGTGCAGATCACCCAGGCCGGCGCCAGCGGCGCGCCCAACATGACGACCACCGCCACGGTGGTGACGGCCGCTCGCCGCGAGACCTGGGGCGAGAGCGACATGCCCATGCCCGAGTCGCCCAGGCCCGAGGAGGTCGAGCGCATCAGCATCGGCCCCTCGGGCGTGGCGTGGATCAAGCAGTACGAGATGCGTCCTTTCAGCGGCGGCATTCCCGCGAAGTGGGACGAGAGCCTGAACCGCAGCGAGACCCGCATCTGGCTGCGCGACGCCGAACCCAGGCCGCTGGACTTCGCATCGCTGGCCGCGATGAGCGACATGTTCTATCCGCGCGTGTGGCTGCGCCGCGCGAAGCACGTGCCGGCGGGCACGGTGTCGATCACCACCTACTTCCACGCCGGGCCGCAGCAGCTCGCCGAGGTCGGCACCGGCTACCTGCTGGGGCGTGCCGCGGGCCAGCAGTTCTTCAACGGCTTCTTCGACCAGACGGCGCATCTGTGGAGCGAGAAGGGCGTGCTGCTCGCCACCTCCAACCAGATCGTCTACTACAAGGAATAGCGACATGGCCACCCTGCAGAAAGCCGCGCTCATCGTCGGTGCCGGCGACGCCACTGGCGGCGCCATCGCCCGCCGCTTCGCGCGCGAAGGCTATGCCGCCTGCGTCACGCGGCGCAGCCTCGACAAGCTGCAGCCGCTGGTCGCGCAGATCGAGGCCGACGGCGGCCGCGCCCATGCCTTCGCATGCGACGCACGCAAGGAAGAGGAGGTGGTCGCGCTCGTCGAGCAGATCGAATCGACCATCGGGCCCATCGAGGTGATGGTGTTCAACATCGGCGCCAACGTGCCCGAGAGCATCCTCACCGAGACCGCGCGCAAGTACTTCAAGGTGTGGGAGATGGCCTGCTTCTCGGGCTTTCTCAACGGCCGCGAGGTGGCCAAGCGCATGGTGGCGCGCGAGTTGCCCGAGAAAGGGGGCCATCGCGGCACGATCATCTTCACCGGCGCCACCGCCTCTCTGCGCGGCGGCGCCAACTTCGGCGCCTTCTCGGGCGCCAAGATGGCGCTTCGCGCGCTGGCCCAGTCGATGGCGCGCGAGCTCGGCCCGCAGGGCATCCACGTCGCGCACGTGGTGGTCGACGGCGCCATCGACACCGAGTTCATCCGCAGCAACTTTCCCGAGCGCTACGCGCTGAAAGAGAGCGACGGCATCCTGAACCCCGACCACATCGCCGACACCTACTGGATGCTCCATTCGCAGCCGCGCGATGCCTGGACGCACGAGATCGACCTGCGACCCTGGTCCGAGAAGTTTTAAGCACTGAAACTCCGGACGCAGAGGACGCGAAAAATGCAATTGAAGATTTGTCTTGGATCTTTTGCGCTCTTCGCGCAACCTTCGCGCCCTCTGCGTCCGGAAGTCCGCCCCCCACAGCACTGAATGGAGACCCCCATGACCCGATCCGTCGACTTCTATTTCGACTTCGGCAGCCCCGCCGCCTACCTGGCCGCGACGCAGCTGCCGCACGTGTGTGCCGACACCGGCGCCCAGCTGGTGTGGAAGCCCATGCTCCTCGGCGGCGTGTTCCAGGCCACCGGCAACCACTCGCCGGCCGAGATCAAGCCCAAGGGCCCGTACATGACGACCGACCTCCAGCGCTTCGCGAAGCGCTACGGCGTGCCCTTCGCGCACAACCCGCACTTTCCGATCAACACGCTGCTGCTGATGCGCGGCGCCACCGGCATCCAGAGGAAGGAGCCCGAGCGCTTCGGCGCGTACGTCGACGCGGTCTTCCACGCGATGTGGGTGGAGCCTGAGAACCTGAACGACCCGGCGACCGTCGGCACCGTCCTGCAGAATGCCGGCTTCGATGCAGGCGCGCTGCTCGCGCTGGCCGGCGCTCAGGAAACCAAGGACCGCCTCAAGGCCGTCACGCAGGAAGCCGTGGAGCGCGGCGTGTTCGGCGCGCCCACCATGTTCGTCGGCGACGAGATGTTCTGGGGCCAGGACCGGCTCGATTTCGTGCGCGAAGCACTCGAGGCCGCCTGAGCGCGGCACCAAACGCACCACACGTTTCATTCAAGGATCTTTCTATGAGCGACATCCTCGTCCACACCGAAGCCGGTGTGATGACCATCACCTTCAACCGCGTCGACAAGAAGAACTCGATCACCAGCGGCATGTACGCGGAGCTCGCCGACGCGCTGGCCGGCGCCGAGACCGATGCGGCCGTGCGCTGCGTGCTGATCCAGGGCGACCCGACGATCTTCAGCGCGGGCAACGACATCGGCGACTTCCTCAACGCGCCGCCCGCCACGCAGGAATCGCCGGTGTTCCGCTTCCTGCGCGGCATCGCCACTTTCCCCAAGCCGCTGGTCGCCTCGGTGTGCGGCCCGGCCGTGGGCATCGGCACCACGATGCTGTTCCACTGCGACCTGGTCTACGCGGGCGACAACGCCGCGTTCTCGATGCCCTTCGTGAACCTGGGCCTGTGCCCCGAGGCGGCTTCGAGCCTGCTGGTGCCGCAGATGCTGGGCTACCACCGCGCGGCAGAGGCGCTGCTGCTGGGCGAACCCTTCATGGCCGAGGCCGCGCTCGAAGTGGGCCTGGTCAATCGCGTGGTGCCGCCGACCGAAGCCAATGCCATCGCCCAGGCCCAGGCCCGCAAGCTCGCGGCCAAGCCGCTGAGCGCGCTGGTCGAGACCAAGCGCCTGCTGAAGCAGGGCCAGATGCCCGCCGTGCTCGAACGCATGGGCGAGGAGGGCGCGAGCTTCGGCCGCATGCTGCGCGAGCCGGCTGCGCGGGAGGCGTTCAGTGCGTTTATGG
>CAJYQC010000071.1 GCA_913776885.1 uncultured Variovorax sp. | reverse complement strand
TTCGAGACAGTGGTAACGACTGTAGGCGCGCTCGGCCAGCACCGGAAATGCCAAAAGCGCCCCCGCCCATAACCTTTGGGCATGGCTCAGCCTGCTATTGGAATTTGTGGATTCGCTTGCCCCTTTCCTACACTGGCCGCCTGTTCAGTTCAACCGAATGAGGGCTCGAATGAAACGCTCCGTCCTGACGGCCTCCATGGCCTCCATCGCCGCCTCGCTGCTGCTTGCCGCCACGGGCGCCCAGGCCGCCGACACGCTCGCCAAGATCGCGCAGTCCGGCAAGATCACGCTGGCCTACCGTGAATCGTCGGTGCCCTTCAGCTACCTCGAAGGCCCCGGCAAGCCGATCGGGATGGCGGTCGATCTCTCCAATGCCGTGGTCGAAGCGGTGAAGAAGAAGCTGAACAAGCCCGACCTGCAGGTGGCGCTGATGCCCGTGACCTCGCAGAACCGCATTCCGCTGATCACCAACGGCACCATCGACCTGGAGTGCGGCTCCACCACCAACAACACCGCGCGGGGCAAGGACGTGGCCTTCGCCATCAACCACTTCTATACCGGCACGCGCCTGCTCGTGAAGAAGTCGTCCAAGATCAAGAACTACGCCGACCTCGCGAAGAAGACCATCGCCAGCACCACGGGCACCACCAACGTGCTGGTCATGCGCAAGTACAACATCGACAAGAACCTCGGCATGGACATCGTGCTCGGCAAGGACCACGCCGACGCCTTCCTGCTGCTCGAGAGCGACCGTGTCGCGGCCTTCGCCATGGACGACATCCTGCTGTACGGCCTGATCGCCAATGCCAAGACCCCCGGCGACTACGAGGTGGTGGGCGATTCGCTGCAGGTGGAGCCCTATGCCTGCATGCTGCCCAAGGACGATCCCGCCTTCAAGAAGCTGGTGGACGACACCTTCGCGGGCCTGATGAAGAGCGGCGAATTCGAGAAGCTCTACGACAAGTGGTTCATGCAGCCGATCCCGCCGAAGAACGTGCCGTTGAACCTGCCGATGAGCCCGCAGCTGAAGGAAAACCTCAAGGCCCTCAGCGACAAGCCCGCGACTTGAGTCCACCCCCGGGCTGCGCGCACTTCGCGTCGCGCACGCCTTCCCCCTTCCGGGGGGCGATACCAGCGGGCCGGCGAAGCCGGTTCCGCGGTATTCCTGAAACAGAGATAGCGACAGAGAGATCATGAGTTCGACCAACGTCGTCGGCATTCTTGGCGGCATGGGCCCGGCGGCCGGCGCCGACTTCGTGCGGCTGTTCGTGCAGGCGTGCGCGCAGCAGCTGCGTGCGCGCGGCGAGCCGGTGCGCGACCAGTCCTTTCCCGAGCACTGGCTGGCGCAGGTGCCGGTGCCAGACCGCACCGATGCGCTGGCCTCCACCGAGCAGGGTGCGCACCAGCCGCTGGAGCCGATGCTGCAGGCCATGGGCCGGCTCGCCGCGCTCGGCAGCCGCGCCGTGGCCATCGCCTGCAACACGGCGCATGCCTGGCACGCGAGCCTGCAGGAACGCTTTCCGCAGATCGAGCTGCTTCACATGGCGCGCGAGACGGCGCAGCACCTGGCCCGGCAGGGCGCGTCCGGCGTGGCGCTGATGGCCACCGAGGGCACCTACCGCGTGCGGCTCTACGAGCAGGCGCTGGCCGAGGCGGGCCTGGGCTGCCACATCCCCTTGCCCGACGAGCGCCAGGCGATCATGCGCGGCATCTTCGAGGGCGTGAAGGCCGGCAACATGCAGCTGGCCGAGCAATGCTTTTCAGAAGTGGCGCTGAGGCTGGCGCAGCGGCACGGCCCCGTCACCATCATCATGGGCTGCACCGAGGTGCCCCTGGGCCTGCAGGGTTCGGCCGCAGTGGCGGGGCTCGACCTGGTCGACCCGGCGCAGGTGCTGGCGGCGGCGCTGGCACGGCGGGCCTACGGAGCGCGCCAACCCCATTGAAGTTTGGGGGACATAGGGCTGCCGGCCGATTTCGCCTACATTGCGGCGTGCGTTTTTCCAAGACGCCACGTCCCTTGTCCGACGATCCAACCGGAGCCCGATACATGCCTCTCGACGACGACAGCCGTTCCGACTTCGACTCGCTTCGCCCCGGCGACAGCACCGAGCAGGGTGCCACCCGCCGCACCGCCATCAAGGCCGCCATCGGCGTGGGCTACGCCGCAGCCGTGATGCCTGTGAGGGCGCAGACCGCGATCAGCACCCCGGCCGACGGCCTGAAGGCCGGCCCCATCAAGTACACCGTCAACGGCTTCGAAGTGCCCGCCTATGCGGCGGCGCCCGAGGGCAAGACCGGCCTGCCGGTGATCCTGGTGGTGCAGGAGATCTTCGGCGTGCACGAATACATCGCCGACACCTGCCGCCGCTTCGCCAAGCTCGGCTACCTGGCCATCGCGCCCGAGCTGTATGCGCGCCAGGGCGATCCGCGCGGCTACACCGACATCCCCAAGCTGCAGGCCGACATCGTCTCCAAGGTGCCCGACGCGCAGGTCATGGCCGACCTGGACGGCGCCCTGGCCTATGCCAAGGCCCATGGCGGCGACACCAGCAAGGCCGGCATCACCGGTTTCTGCTGGGGCGGGCGCATCGTCTGGCTCTATGCGGCCACCGGCAAGGTCAAGGCGGGCGTGGCCTGGTATGGCCGCCTGGTCGGCCAGGCCAGCGAACTGACGCCGAAGCACCCGGTCGACGTCGCGGCCAGCCTGCAGGCGCCGGTGCTCGGCCTCTACGGCGGAAAAGACCAAGGCATCCCCCTTGACACGGTTGATAAGATGAAAGCAGCTCTGGCCAATGGAACCCCGGCGGCCAAGGCTTCGAACTTCGTCGTGTATCCCGAAGCGGGCCATGCCTTCCATGCCGACTACCGACCCAGCTACCTGAAGAGCGCGGCGGAAGACGGCTGGCAGCGTGCCACGGCCTGGTTCAAAGCCAACGGCGTCGCCTGAAGACGGCGCCCGTCAGCCAACCTCCGCCGAAGGCCGTCCTCGTGACGGCCTTTCTCTTTTTATGATCGGTATGCGGCCCCGGAAAAGTTCCGGCGGCCGTCTTTCTTGCGCAAGCAGCTATGAATTTGATAGTCATCATCGCGGCGACCCTGGTCGCCGGTATCGGAAGCGTGTGGGTCGCGGCCCTGCTGTTGAAGGTGGGCGTGCGCAGCGGCTCGGGCGGCGTGAACCCGCAGCACCTGCTGAGCCTGGCGGCCGGCGCGCTGCTCGCCACTGCCTTCATGCACCTGCTGCCCGAAGCCTTCGAAAGCCGCATCGAGCCGGGATTGCTGTTCGGGGTGCTGCTGTTCGGGCTGGTGTTCTTCTTCCTGCTCGACAAGGCGGAACTCTGGCACCACGGGCACGAGCACCATCATGGCGAAGAGAAGAAGGGCGCGGTAGACGGCCACGATCACCACCACGGCCATGTCCATGCACACGACCATGACCACAGCCACGGCCCGCGCACTGGCGGCTGGGCCGTGCTCACCGGCGACAGCGTGCACTGCTTCGGCGACGGCATCCTGATCGCCTCCGCCTTCACCGCCGACCTGCGCCTGGGCATCGTGGCCGCGCTGGCGGTGCTGGCGCACGAAATCCCGCACCACATCGGCGACCTGGTCGTGCTGCGCCAGAGCTCCGCCAACCAGCGCGCGGCGCTGGTGAAGGTGTCGCTCGCCGGCACCATGACCGCGCTGGGCGGCATCGTGGGCTGGTGGCTGGTCGACCAGCTGCACGGCCTGCTGCCGTACTTCCTGGTGCTGGCTGGCAGCAGCTTCGTCTACGTGGCGCTCGCCGACCTGATCCCGCAGCTGCAGAAGCGCCTGCCGGCGCGCCAGACGGCCGCGCAGATCCTCTGGCTGGTGGCGGGCATCGTGCTCGTCACGCTGGTCAGCCGCCTCGCGCATGGCGAGCATGGGCACGAGCACGGCCATGACGATCCTGGGCACGGCGAGCACGGCCACGTGCACAAGGACTGATCTTCCGGCCAGCGCGCGAAACTTTCGGACACCGACACCTCGCGCCGGATGAACCGGAACGGCTGAAACAGGCGCACCATAGGGGGCCTGTCAGAAACAAGCCGAGGAACAGATCATGAACGCCACCGCGCGATCCGCTTCGCCCGCCGAAGACGATGAGGACGACCTGCCCGTCGACGATTTCGAGGAGCCCGACGCCGACCTGGGCGACGACCTCTCGGAGGAGACGGGCATCGATCTTTCCGACGCGAGCGAACTCGACGCGGACAACGTGCCGGCCGACGAGGAGTTCGACCGGGTGATGAACGCGCCCGACTGAGCCCGCTCAGGCAGTCGTTTCGCGCCGCGTGATCACCTGGCCGTTGCGCGCCCCGCAGTGCGCCCCGCTGCGCCAGGTGAGGGCGCCATTCACGATCACCGCATCGATGCCTTCGGCCGGCTGCATCGGTGATTCGTAGTTCGCGGTGTCGCGCACCGTCGCGGCATCGAAGATCACCACGTCGGCGTGGTGGCCCGGCTTCAGCGTGCCGCGCTCGTGCAGGCCGAAGTTGCGCGCCGTCAGGCCGGTCATCTTCCACACGGCAGTCTCCAGCGGGAAGAGGCCCACGTCGCGGCTGTAGTGCCCCAGCACGCGCGGGAAGGTGCCCCACAGGCGCGGATGCGGCTTGTCGCCCAGCGGGATTCCGTCGGAGCCGATCATGGTCTCGTCGAAGGCGAGGATGCGCTGCACGTCGTCCTCGTCCATCATGAAGTAGATCGCGCTGCCGGGCTGCAGGCGCTGCGCGGCTTCCTCGCCCGAGACGCCCCATTCGGCCGCGATGTCCTTCAGGTCGCGGCCCGCGCATTCGGG
>CAJYQC010000070.1 GCA_913776885.1 uncultured Variovorax sp. | reverse complement strand
GGAGCTGGTCGCCTGCTACGGCGTGGGCACCGACGCCATCGACCTCGCCGCGTGCCGCGCGCGCGGCATCCGCGTGGCCAACACGCCCGACGTGCTCAACGGCGACGTGGCCGATCTGGCAGTGGGCCTGATGCTTGCCGTGCAGCGGCGCATATCGGAGGGCGACCAGCTCCAGCTTCGGCAGCGCCGCGATGAGCTCGGCGCTCGCACCCAGCTCGCCGCGCGTGGCGATCGCTCGGATCTCCTGCGCATGCGCGGCGATGAAGGCCTGCCGGTCGGGCGCCTCCCACAGGCGATGCAGGGTGTAGGACTCGCGCATGGGCGCCATGTCCCACTCTGGATAAGCGCCCATCATCAGCACATGCGGGGAAGCGGCGGCGGTAGCGGTCAAGCGGGTGTCTCCTGGGGCTGGCATCGGTCCAGATTGATACCGGTAACTCTAGCCGATGGCAGATTGAGGATCCAGCAAAGGTTTCACCAATTGACGCAAGCAGAGGCTACCGGTAACTTTCTTCCGACTGGCGCCAGTCACGCCCCTCAACAAGCACCCCAGGAACCCCCTTGAAACTGTTCGACCTTTCCGGGCGCACCGCCCTCGTCACCGGCTCCAGCAAGGGCATCGGCTTTGCGCTGGCCGGCGCGCTCGGCAATGCGGGCGCCCGCGTGGTGCTCAATGCGCGTGATGCCGCCGCGCTCACCACAGCGCGCGACGCCCTGCGCGCCCGCGGCATCGCGGCCGAGGCCATGGCTTTCGACGTGACCGACGCCGAGGCCGTGGAAGCCGGCGTGGCCGGCATCGAGGCCGAAGTCGGGCCGATCGACATCCTCGTCAATAACGCCGGCATGCAGCATCGCGGGCCCTTCGCCGAGTTTCCGGTGGATGCCTGGCACAGGATCACCACCACCAACATCGACAGCGTGTTCCTGGTGGGCCGCGCGGTCGCGCAGCGCATGATCGAACGCAGGAGCGGCAAGATCATCAACGTGTGCTCGGTGCAGAGCGAGCTGGGCCGCCCGGGCATCGCGCCCTACGCCGCCACCAAGGGCGCGGTGAAGATGCTCACCAAGGGCATGGCGATCGACCTCGGCAAGCACGGCATCCAGGTCAACGGCCTGGGCCCGGGCTACTTCAAGACCGAACTCACGCAGGCGCTGGTGGCCGACGAGGCCTTCACCGCATGGCTGTCCGGCCGCACGCCCGCCGGCCGCTGGGGCGACGTGGAAGAGCTGGGCGGCGCGGCCATCTTCCTGGCTTCCGACGCATCGAGCTTCGTCAACGGCCACATCCTGTATGTGGACGGCGGCATCACCGCGAGCCTGTAGCGCCTTGCCGCAGCAACGGCAGCGTTCCACAGCGCGTTCAGCGCCGAGGAGTTCCCGCCCTAACGCTCACTGGCCGGCGGCTCCTTTTCGGCTTCGTCGGACTTCTCGCTCTTGCTTGCGGACTTCTTTCCACCCTTCTTTGCGGACTTCTTTCCACCCTTCTTTGCGGCCTTCTTTCCAGCCCCTTTCACGGCCTTCGCCTTCTTCTTCACCTCCGACGTCGTCCCGTCGAGGTCCGCCAGCTCCCACACCCCGCCGGCCGCCGAGGCCAGCGCGTGTGCGCTGTTGATCAGCCCGACGTGGGAGAAGGCCTGCGGGAAATTGCCCAGCTGCCGCTTCGCCACCGGGTCGTATTCCTCCGCGAAGAGGCCGAGGTCGTTGCCCAGCGCGAGCAGGCGCCGGAAGAGCGCACGCGCCTTGCGCACCTTGCCCATCGCCACGTAGACGTTCGCCAGCCAGAAGCTGCACGCCAGGAACGCGCCCTCGCCGCCGCCCATGCCGTCGACGCCCGTCTCGGTGCGGTAGCGGTACACGAGGCCGTGGAAGACGAGTTCCTTCTCGATGCGCGCGACCGTCCCCTGTACGCGCTCGTCGTGGATCGGCAGGAAGCCGATCAGCGGCATCCACAGCAGTGCCGCATCCACCGAGTCGGCACCGTAGAACTGCACGAAGGAGTTGCTCGCGGCGTCGTAGCCGCGCGCGCAGACCTCGGCATGGATCTCGTCGCGCGCCGCGCGCCAGAGATCGATGGGGCCTTCGAGCCCGAACTCGGTGGCGCTCGCGATCACACGGTCGAAGGCCAGCCAGCACATGATCTTGGAATGCACGAAGTGGCGGGGCTCGCCGCGCACCTCCCAGAGGCTGCAATCGGGCTCGCGCCACAGCTCGAGCAGCTGCCTCGCTATGGCGCGCTCCAGCGGCCACAGTTTTTCCATGTCGGCAAGCCCCGCCTTGCGCGCCGCATGGAAGGCCGCGAGCACCGAGCCGTAGACGTCGAGCTGGCGCTGGTCGTGCGCGCCGTTGCCGATGCGCACCGGGCGGCTGTCCTCGTAGCCGCTCAGCCAGTCGAGCTCGAGCTCGGTGAGCGAGCGTTCGCCGTGCAGGCCGTACATCACCTGCAGTTCCTCGGGCGAGCCGCCCACCGCGCGCATCAGCCACCAGCGCCATGCGCTGGCCTCCTCCACGTAGCCGGAGCCGATCAGCGCATAGAGCGTGAGCGCCGCATCGCGCAGCCAGCAGAAGCGGTAGTCCCAGTTGCGCTCGCCGCCGGGCAGCTCGGGCAGCGACGTGGTCGGCGCCGCGACGATGCCGCCGGTGGGCTCGTAGGTCAGCGCCTTGAGGGTGAGCAGCGAGCGCATCACCGGCTCGCGAAATTCGCCGAAGTAGCCGCAGTGCTCGGTCCAGGCGCTCCACTCCGCAACCGTGCGCGCCAGCAGCGCATTGGCGTCGCGGGTCACCGGCGGCTTCAGGTGCGAGGGAAACCAGTCGAGGCTGAACGCGATGGACTGCCCTGCCGACACGTCGAAGTCGGCGAAGCTCGCGAAGTTCTCGTTGACCAGCGGCACGCCGGAGCTGATGCGCACCGCGTCCGGGCCGGCGGTGGCGAACACCGCGCCGTGGCGCCGCTCCATCCACGGGCACCATTCGCCGTAGTTGAAACGGATGCGGAACTCGGTGTGCATGCCGACCGTGCCGCGCAGGCCGCGCACGATGCGCACCACCTCGTGAGTGCCGTCGATCGCCGGCCTGGGCATGAAGTCGGTGACGAGGGCAACGCCGGTGGCGGTACGTATCGTCGTTTCCAGCACCACGGTGCCGGGCAGGTAGCGCCGCGAGATGCGCGCCTTGCGATCGCGTGCGCGCATGCTCCAGTGGCCGTTTCGCTCGTCGCCGAGAAGGCTGGCAAACATCGCTGCCGAATCGAAGCGCGGCAGGCACAGCCATTCGATGTCGCCGCCGCGGTGGACCAGCGCCGAACTGTGGGTCGAGCCGATGAGCGCGTACTCGCCGATGGGGCGGCTCGCCTGCAGCCTGGAGGAGGGTCGAGGGTTTTGCTTGCGATTCTTTGCCAAGGCTGCGAGCGTGCGCGCCCGGGCAAGCGAATCGCGCCGGAGACGGGCGCGCTTGGCTGACGGACAAAGCCTAATCGCGCGCGCCGGCGACCCCCTATCAGGGCTGCGGCAAGCGCTAGAGCACGTCCTTGAGCTTCGCGCGCAGCCTGCTGATCGCCTGACTGTGCAGCTGGCACACGCGCGACTGGCTCACTTCGAGGATCGAGCCGATCTCACGCAGGTTCAGCTCCTCTTCGTAATAGAGGTTCAGCAGCAGCTGGTCGCGCTCGGGCAGTGCCGCGATGGCATCCACCAGCTGGTGGCGAAAGCCGCTTTCCAGCAGCTGCTCCAGCGGGTCGTCGCTGCTGCGGCGGTCCTTGCGCGCATCCTGCGATTGGCTGTCTAGGAAGCCGTTGTCGGCATCGTCCTTGGAGAAATCCTCGACGTACAGCAGCTGGCAGCCCTGAATCTCCTGCAGCAGCGACTGGTAGGCCTCGATGTCGATCTTCAGCTCCTTGGCGATCTCCCCCTCGGTGGGAGCCCGCCCGAGCTTGTGGCCCAGCGCCTGTATCGCCTTCTCCACGCCGCGCGCCGACTGGCGCAGGCCGCGCGAGCCCCAGTCGGCGGCGCGCAGTTCGTCGAGCATGGCGCCGCGTATGCGCTGGCTCACGAATGTCTCGAACTGTGCGCCCCGGTTGTCCTGGTAGCGCGCAGATGCGTCGAGCAGGCCGAGCATGCCGGCCTGGATCAGGTCGTCAAGTTCCACGCTGGCCGGCAGCTTCGTCATCATCTGCAGCGCGATGCGGCGCACCAGCGGCTGATGCTGCGCGAGCAGGTGCGATTTCTCGATGGTTCCTTGTGCGGTGTACATGGCCGTACGTGCGTCCTTCATTCCTCGGTGCGGGGCGGGCGCCTCATGCCGCGGCCTGCAGCGGTGCCGGCTCGGGCCATGGCCACTGGTCGATCTCGCCTGCGGCGCGACGCAGGTCGGCCGCCGCATGGCTCGCAGGAAAGGCCTCGGCGATGGTCTTCTTCAGCCGCCACGCGTCGGCCACGAGCGGATCGAAGCGCACCCAGCCCGCAGGCTGCAGCGACAGCGCGAGGTAGCGGCTGCCCGCATGGGCGAGGTTGTTCATGATCTGGCGTGCGGCCTGCGCGTCCACCACGTTGTTGAGCAGGAAGCGCATCTGCTTCAGGCCGTGGGTGTGGTGCAGGCGTTTGATGCCCGCGTATGCCGAGGTGACCGATGCGGGCTGCGGCTGCAGCACCAGCAGCAGGTCGTCGGCGCCGAGCGCGAGCGGCGACAGCCGGCCTTCGGCGTCGAAGGCCGCGTCGATGATGACCACGCCGTCGTGCCAGAACCTGCGCGGGTCGACCGCGCTGCCGGAGGCTTCGTTGGCCGCTGCATGCGCCGCGCAGCGCAGAGCCGGCAGCACGTGCACGCCGCAGGCCGCGCGCACCCCGGCGCCATCCAGCGCAAGACGCCCGCATGCCACGTCGGCCAGGCTGCCTGGCGGATCGATGTCCCACACCTCGCAGGCCGAGCCGTCGGTGCGGCGATGTTCGTCCAGCATCAGCACGTTGCGGCCCTGCCCTGCCAGCGCCACCGCGAAGTTCATTGCGGCCGTGGTGGCGCCGGCACCGCGCCCCATGCCGGCCACTGCGACCACGCGCGCCCGGGCAGGCGCGAGCAGGCGCCGGAGGCCGTCCGCCTGATCCGCAACCAGCTTGTTCATCGCTGCACCCTCAATCCTGCCGCTCCAGCTTCTGCGGCTGCTCCAGCGCGCGGGGCGGCTGCACCGGCGCTGTCGATTCGGTGCCGAGCGCGTCCAGCAGCAGGAAGAGCTTGCCCACGCCCGCACAGAGCGCGCTGCCGCTCATCGCGCGGCCGTTGCGTGCGGGACGGCCTGTGAGCTGGCCCATCAACGAACGGGCGCGGTCTGCCCATTCACCCTCGGCTTGCAGCAGGCGCCACACGGTGGTGGTCATCTGGCCGGCGATCAGCAGCCGCTTCATGATGTCCGGATCACCGAGTTCACCGATACCGCCCACCAGCTGCACGCCGTCGCGCAGCAGGCGGAAGCAGGGCTCGGCGTCCAGCGCCCAGCCCATCCATCGGGCCAGCTGCTGCGCGGGAACCTCTGTGCCGACGTTCGAGAGCGCGTGGCTCAGCGCGAGCAGGTTGCCGGTACGCGCATCGACCACCCGGGTGGCGATGCAGCGCAGCGCCGGCATCTCGTCGCGCGCGATGCCCGCGGCCATGGCCGCGGCGTTGAAGCGCAGCAGCACGTCGGCCTGCGCTTCTGCAAGCAGTGCGGCCTTGCCGCGGAAGTGCACGGGCCGGCCCTCGCCGAACTCGAAGTCCATGAGCGCGAGCGGGTCGGGCGCGCCGGTGCGGGAGTCGATCACGGCGGTGGAACCGGGCGCGCGTGCCAGCCAGCGCTGGCTGGCGGCCTGCCACTGCACCATGGCCTCGATACCGGGCAGCCGCGTCAGCAGATGGACCATCGGTCGCGTGCCGAAGTCCTGCTGGCGAAGCCACGGCACCTGGCGTGCGCCGGGCTTGCGCGCGGCGTCCTTCGTGCCGCGTGTGGCCGCGGTGGAGAGCCACTGGTTGGGCGCCGCCATCGGCAGCCCGGTGCGGTCCGACAGCAGCAGGCTGCCGTGGCATTCGTAGGCATCGCCGCCTTCGTTGGAGCGCAGGCCGACCTGCCCGCAGAGCGCGAGCACGTGGCTTTCGCAACCGGCCGCCACCTCGCTGCGCGCATGCACCAGCAGGTCCTGCAGCACTGTCTTCTGGCCCGCCTGCTCGTCGGTGGCCTGGCGCCACAGCGAACGTGCGCGCTCGAAGCCGATCTGCGCGCCAGCGAGCGCGCTCGCGGTGGTGGCGAGCTCCTGCGCGTCGTGCGCCATCGCGCGGATCAGGTTCTGGTACTTCAGGCGCAGCAGGTCGGTCTCGCCCTGCGCCTTCTGCACTGCCTGCTGCGAAGCGGCGCCGGATGCGGCGTCTTCCTGCAGGTCGCTCTCGGCGGGCACGAACAGCGGGCTGTGCTGGCGCGGCTGGAAGACGCTGTCCACCAGCTGCGCGCGGTCGGCCTGCATCAGGTTCTCGGGCACCTTCTGGCCGCTGGAGATGTAGTGCACCGGCAGGCGGTGGCGGATCACGGTGTCGATCAGCGCGCCTGGGTGCGTGGCCTCGTCCACCTTGGTGAAGATGCAGCCGGCCAGTTCATTGCCGTGGCGGTAGGCGTGCACCACCTCGTTGAGCGTGTCGCCGTGGCTGGTGGCGTTGAGCAGCAGCAGCTTCTTCACAGGGCGCGGGCTCTGGCCCAGCATGGCGATCTGCTCGGGCACGGCGCGGTCGCGCTGGCTCATGCCCACCGTGTCGATCAGCACCATGTGCTTGTCGCGCAGGTCGCGCAGTACCAGGTGCAGATCGGCGGCGTCCTTCACCGCGTACACCGGCACATTGAGGATCTGGCCGTAGATGCGCAGCTGCTCGTAGGCGCCGATCCGGTAGCTGTCGGTGGTCACCAGCGCGAGCTTGTCGGCGCCGAAGCGCATCACGCAGCGCGCCGCCAGCTTGGCGGTGGTGGTTGTCTTGCCCACGCCCGTGGGGCCGATCAGCGCATAGACGCCGCCCTGGGCGAACAGGGCGTCTTCGTCTTCATGGACCGGCACGGCGCGGATGAGCTCCGAGCGCACGTAGGCCATGCCTTCGGCATAGGTGCGGCCGGTGGGCAGTTTCTCGAGCATCGCCTTGGAAAGGCGCGCGCTGAAGCCCGCGCCCAGCAGCGTGCGCAACAGGCGGCCGCGCACCGGGTCGCGCCGCTGCCTGTCGTTCCACACCACGCTGGCGAGCTGTTCCTCGATCATGCCGCGCATGGAGTGAAGCTCTTCGAGCACGGTGTCGGCGGGTGCCGCAGCAGGTGCTGCAATTGCCGGGACCGCAGGGACCGGCGCGGCCGGAGCGGCGGATGCGATGGGCACCGGAGGCACCGGCATTGCGCGGGCCACAGGTGCCGGCGCTGAAGCAACGACCGGTGCGGCAACCGGCGCCACAGGCACTGCGGCAGCCGCTGCTGCCACGGGCTGCGCAGGCACACTGCCCTGCTGCACCACGCCCTGCACCTCGCCCTCGACCATCGCGACGATCTCCACGCCCTGCGCCGTGACGCGGTGCGATAGCACGATGGCGTCGGCGCCCAGCGCCTCCCTCACCAGTCGCAGGGTTTCGCGGCTGGTGGCCGCGATGAATTTACGCGCAGTGGTGCGCACGTCTGTCTGTTGGTGGGAATTCAACCTCGTCCTCCGATGGCGGTGGTGACCTTGATGGTTCGGGAATCAGGAATCTCTGCGTGCGAAAGCACCTTGAGCTGCGGCAGGCTGCGCCGCAGGAAGCGCGACAGCAGCACCCGCAGCGAGTGCTGCACGACCAGCACGGGCGCGAGGCCCATCTGCTCCTGGCGGGTGATGGCCGCCTGTGCCTGGCGCAGCAGGTTGTCGGCAATGCCGGGCTCGATGCCGCTGCTGTTGGTCAGCGCCTGCTGCAGCACCGCGTCGAGCGAGCCGTCCAGGCCGATGACGTGCATCTCGGTGTCGCCCGGGAAGAGCTGCTGCGTGATCGCGCGGCCCAGCGCCAGGCGCGTGAGCGTGGTGAGCTCGGTCGGGTCCTTGACGGTCGGGGCGTGCTCGGCCATCACGTCGAGGATGGTGCGCATGTCGCGGATCGGCACTTCCTCGTCGAGCAGGTTCTGCAGCACCTTGTGCAGCGTGCTGAGCGACAGCACCTTCGGCACCAGGTCTTCCGTGAGCTTGGGCGCGGTCTTGGCGATCTGGTCGAGCAGTTGCTGCACCTCCTGGCGGCCCAGCAGCTCGGCGGCATGCGTCTGTATCAGGTGGTTCAGGTGCGTGGCCATCACGGTGCAGGCGTCGACCACCGTGTAGCCGTACACCTGCGCCTGCTGCCGCAGGCTGGCGTCGATCCAGGTCGCCGCGAGGCCGAAGGCCGGGTCGCGCGTGGGCGTGCCGGGCAGCGTGCCGCTGACCTGGCCCGGGTTGATGGCCATCCACTGGTTGGGGTAGGCCTCGCCGCGGCCGATCTCCACATCCTTGAGCGTGATGATGTAGGTGTTGGGCTTGATCTCCAGGTTGTCGCGGATGTGCACCACCGGCACCAGGAAGCCCACTTCCTGCGCGATCTTCTTGCGGATGCTCTTGATGCGGCCCAGCAGCTCGCCCTGCTGCGACTGGTCCACCAGCGGAATCAGCCGGTAGCCGACCTGCATGCCCAGCGGGTCGACCATGGCGACGTCGTCCCAGGTGGCCTCGGCCGTCTCGGCGGAAGACGCGGCGATGTTCGCTGCCTGCGCGGCGGCCGCCTCCTGCGCGGCCTGCTGCTTCGGCTTGCGCTGCAGCAGCCCGCGGCCCAGCCACACCAGGCCGCCCGCGATCAGCAGGAAGGCCAGGTTCGGCATGCCCGGGATCATGCCCAGCAGGCCGACGATGCCGGCCGTGAGGAACAGCACCTGCGGGTTGGAAAAGAGCTGGCCCGTGAGCTGGCTGCCCACGTCCTCGTCGGTGGTCACGCGCGAGACGATCACGCCCGCGGCGGTGGAGATCACCAGCGCCGGGATCTGCGCCACCAGGCCGTCGCCGATGGCCAGCAGCGTGTAGGTCTTGCCCGCGGTGGAGAAGTCCAGCCCGTGCTGCACCATGCCCACCACCAGGCCGCCGATGATGTTGATCACCATGATCAGCAGGCCCGCGATCGCGTCGCCGCGCACGAACTTGCTGGCACCGTCCATCGAACCGTAGAAGTCGGCTTCCTGCGCCACCTCGGTGCGGCGCTTGCGGGCCACGTCCTCGCCGATCAGGCCGGCATTGAGGTCGGCGTCGATGGCCATCTGCTTGCCGGGCATCGCGTCGAGCATGAAGCGCGCGCCCACCTCGGCGATGCGGCCCGCGCCCTTGGTGATCACCATGAAGTTGATGAGCACGAGGATGATGAAGACCATCACGCCCACCGCGAAGTTGCCGCCCACCAGGAAGTGGCCGAAGGCCTCGATCACCTTGCCCGCCGAGTCGGGGCCGGTGTGGCCGTTCATCAGCACCACGCGCGTGGAGGCCACGTTCAGCGACAGGCGCAGCAGCGTGGAGAACAGCAGCACCGCCGGGAAGGCCGCGAAGTCCAGTGCCTTCATCGTGTACATGCTCACCAGCAGCACCATCACCGACATCGCGATGTTGAAAGTGAACAGCAGGTCGAGCAGGAACGGCGGCAGCGGCAGCACCATCATGCTCAGGATGAGGATGATGAGGATCGGCCCGGCCAGTCCCTTGAGCTGCGAGCCCGGGAAGAAGCGCGCCGGCATGCGCATCAGGTTTGTCATCGCATTCATGCGGCTTGCTCAGCCGCATCGGCGGCGCTGTATTGAAGGTCTGCGGGAACCGGCAGATCGGTGGGCGTGCGCGGCGCTTCGCCGCCTTCGGCCTTCCAGCGGCGAAGCTGGTAGACCCAGGCCAGCACTTCGGCCACTGCTGTGTAGAGGCCGGCGGGAATCTCGTCGCCCAGCTTCGTGTGCCTGTAGAGCGAGCGCGCGAGCGGCGGCGCCTCGAGGATCGCCACCTTGTGCTCCTTGGCCAGCTCGCGGATGCGTGCGGCCACGAGCTCCGTGCCCTTGGCCACCACGCGCGGCGCGCGCATGCCGCCTTCGTGGTACTTGAGTGCGACGGCGAAGTGCGTCGGGTTGGTCAGCACGATGTCCGCCTTGGGCACCTCGGACATCATCCGGCGGCGCGCCATCTGCTGCTGCTGGCGGCGGATCGCGGCCTTGATGTGCGGATCGCCTTCGCTTTCCTTGTGCTCCTGGCGCACGTCCTCGCGCGACATGCGCAGCTTGCGGTAGTAGGTCCAGAGCTGGAAGGGCACGTCGATCAGCGCCACCAGGAAGAGCGTGGCGGCGATCAGCACGCAGTGCTTGGCCACCAGCACCAGCGCGTGCGGCAGCGCGTACTGCGCAGGCTGCGCCATCAGGGCCATCAGCGTGCCGATGTCGCGCGACACCACCCACCACGCCACGCCGCCGATGAGCGTCGACTTGGCCAGCGCCTTGAGCAGCTCGGCGAGCGACTGGGAAGAGAACATGCGGCCGATGCCGGCCAACGGGTTGAGCTTGCCGAAGTTCGGCGCCACCGACTTGGTGGAGAAGAGCCAGCCGCCGAGCATCATCGGCGCGACCACGGCGGCGACGATCATCATCGCGAACATCGGTCCGATGGCACCCAGCGCCTGCATGGACATCAGGCCGGTGCGGGAAAGCATGTACTGGGGATCGAAGGCGCTGGCGCGGTCGAACTGCAGGCCCATGCGCAGCGCGCCGTTCATGCTGGTGCCGAGCGACTCCGACGCCAGCCACAGGCCGGCACAGGCAGTGCCCAGCATCACGAAGGTGGTGAGTTCGCGCGAACGGGCTACGTTGCCTTCCTCGCGAGCCTTTTCGAGGCGCCGCTCGGAGGCGGGTTCCGTTTTTTCGAGATCGCTTTCCTCAGCCATTCATGCTCCGAACCAGCACTGGCGAAGTACGCCTTGCCCATGGCCAAATTATTGGATTCGGCCCCCCGGAACAATCTGTCGATCAGGGCCCTGATAGCCCTGCAGTTCGGACAATAGAACGGAAGTGGTTGAGGAAAGGAAAGAGCGGGACGCAAGGGTACGAGAGAGAGGGCCCGGGCCGCCCCCTCGCCGGGGATCAGAAGCCGAGGCTCTCCAGCAGGTCGTCGACCTGTGCCTGGTTGGTCACGGCCTCGGGGTTGCCGGGCTTGATCTGCGGGCCATTCTGAAGGCTCTGCGCGGCCTCGTGGCGCTTCTCTGGCGCCGAGTTGTCGATCAGCACCTGCAGCAGCTGCGTCTCGACGTCGTTGACCACTTCCATCATCTTCTTGATGACCTGGCCCGTGAGGTCCTGGAAGTCCTGCGCCATCAGGATCTCCATGAGCTGCGTGTTGATCGCGCTCGCGCGCTCGGGCACGCCGTCGAGATAGCCGCGCGTGTCGAGCACCAGCTCGCGCGCATGGTCGAGCTCGATGGGGTTCTTGAACCACTCTTCCCAGCGCTTGCTCAGCCCCTTGGCGTCGGTGGCCAGCGCCTCCTGCAGCGGCTGCGCCACGTCGATCGCGTTGAGCGCACGGTGCGCCGCGCGCTCGGTGGTCTCGGCCACGTAGCTCAGGCGGTCGCGCGCATCCGGAATGGCCTGCGCGGCCCTGGCCACCTGCTTGTCGAGACCCAGCTCGCGCAGGCCGTCGCGCAGCTGGCGCGTGAGCTGGCCGATGCGGCCCAGGATTTCTTCGGTGGTGTTGTTGACCGGCTCTGCGGCCAAAGAAGTGTTCTGGCTCATGTCACGCCGCTTCCTTTGCGAGCTTCTCGAAGATCTTGGTGATCTTCTCCTCCAGCGTGGCGGCGGTGAAGGGCTTGACCACGTAGCCGTTGGCGCCGGCCTGCGCCGCGGCGACGATGTTCTCCTTCTTGGCCTCGGCCGTGACCATCAGCACCGGCAGCTTCTTGAGCTCGGGGTCGGCGCGGATGGTCTGCAGCATGGTCAGGCCGTCCATGTTGGGCATGTTCCAGTCCGACACCACGAAGCCGAAGTTGCCGCCGCGCAGCTTCTCTATGCCGGCGGCGCCATCCTCGGCCTCGTCCACGTTGTGGAACTCCAGTTCCTTCAGCAGGTTGCGCACGATGCGGCGCATGGTCGGGAAGTCGTCCACAACCAGGATTTTGATGCTCTTGTCGATCACGATATTTCCAACTCCAAGGTCGTTTTCTTTGCTCTCAAACTCGGTTCGTACGTTCACCGAACGTGCGAAGGTGCGCCAGCACGCGGCGGCTGACTTCTGCCAGGGGCGAAACGTCGTCCACCGCGCCCAGCGAAATGGCCTCGCGCGGCATGCCGAAGACCACGCAGCTGGCCTCGTCCTGCGCCAGCGTGTGGGCGCCGGCGCGCCGCATGCGCAGCAGGCCCTCGGCGCCGTCCTTGCCCATGCCGGTCAGGATGATCCCGATGGCGTTCTTGCCCGCATGCTTCGCGGCCGAATCGAACAGCACGTCGATGGACGGCCGGTGGCGGTTGACGGGCGGCTCCTGGTCGAGGTGCGCCACGTAGTTGGCGCCGCTGCGCGCGAGCGACAGGTGGAAGCCCCCCGGCGCGATGTACGCATAGCCCGGCAGCACGCGCTCGCCGTGCTCGGCCTCCTTCACGTTGATGCGGCACAGGCCATCCAGGCGCTGCGCGAACGAGCGCGTGAAGCCCGCGGGCATGTGCTGCGCGATCATCACGGCGGGCGAATCGGGCGGCAGCGGCTGCAGCACCTCTCGGATGGCCTCGGTGCCGCCGGTGGACGCGCCGATGATGATGAGCTTCTCGGTACTCAGCAGCGGGCTGCGCAGCAGCGACTCCTGCGGCGGCTCGGAGCCCTGCCGCGCCACGGCCGCGTTCCTGGCGGGCAGCAGGCGCGCGCTGGCGGCGGTGCGGATCTTGCCCGCGATCAGCTCGGTGTAGTTGAGAAGGCCGTCGCGCACGCCCAGGCGCGGCTTGGTCACGAAATCGATGGCGCCCAGCTCGAGCGCTCGCAGCGCGATCTCGGAGCCGCGCTCGGTCAGCGACGACACCATGACCACCGGCATCGGCCGCAGCCGCATCAGCTTCTCGAGGAACTCCAGCCCGTCCATGCGCGGCATTTCCACGTCGAGCGTGAGCACGTCGGGGTTGGTGACCTTGATGAGGTCGCGCGCCACCAGCGGGTCGGCGGCCGTGCCCACCACCGTCATGTCGGGCTGGCTGTTTATGATCTCCGTCATCACGCTGCGGATGAGCGCCGAGTCGTCTACGCACAGCACCTTGATTTTCTTGCTGCTCACTGTTTGCCCTTGTTGTTGTGTTCGGGGGCGTACGCGGTGCGCTGGCCGGAGAGCCTGCGCAGCAGTTCACCCTCTTCGCGCTGCACCTGTTTCACCTCGGTCTGCGCGCGCAGCTTGCGCACGATGGCCTTGCCCGTCGCAGGCACGAAGCACACGCGGCGCGCGTGCGGGCCGCGCAGGTCCTGCGCTGCGACCTCGATGCGTTCGTTGCCCAGGTAGCGCAGCACGAAGTCGGCATTGCGGTCGCCGATGTTGAGCGTGGTCATGTTCGCCAGCACCGCACCGCCGCCGAACACCTTGGCCTTGATCCGGTCGCGGCGCGCGCCGGCGCGCAGCAGTTCGCGG
>CAJYQC010000069.1 GCA_913776885.1 uncultured Variovorax sp. | reverse complement strand
ACACCATCCTCGGCCCCGAGATGAAGTCGACCGGCGAGGTGATGGGCGTTGGCAAGACCTTCGGCGAAGCCTTCGTGAAGTCGCAGCTGGGCGCGGGCACGCACCTGCCGAAGTCGGGCAAGGTCTTCATCTCGGTGAAGAACAACGACAAGGCACGTGCCGTCGAAGTGGCGCGCGGCCTGGCCAAGCTGGGCTTCGAGCTGATCGCGACCAAGGGCACGGCCGCCGCCATCAATGCCGCGGGCATCGAGTGCGCGACGGTGAACAAGGTGACCGAAGGCCGTCCGCACATCGTGGACATGATCAAGAACAACGAGATCGCCTTGGTCATCAACACGGTGGAGGAGCGCCGCAACGCCATCACCGACTCGCGCCAGATCCGCACCTCGGCGCTGCAGGCCCGCGTGACCACCTTCACCACGATCTTCGGCGCCGAAGCCGCGGTGGAAGGCATGGGCTTCATGGACGAGCTCGGCGTGATCTCGGTGCAGGAAATGCACGCGCAATTGGCCACGGCCTGAGCGTCGTCGCGACCATGGAAACGCAGCTCGTCGAACTCGGCCTGACCGACTGGAACGCGGCCACGCCCAACGAGGCGTGGATCGCGGAACTGGAGGCGGGCAAGGTGCTGTACTTTCCGCGCCTGGGTTTCGAGCTGTTGCCCGAGGAGCGCAGCCTGCTCACGCCCAGCCTGCTGTCGCCCGACGTGCGCAACATCAGCCTCGACGCCCACGGCAAGCTCAAGGGCGCCGTGGGCGACGAGACGGTGCAGCGCACTGCGGCGGCGATGGTGGGGCGCTTCAGGGCGCAGGCTACGCAGCTCATCCATGGGCTGCTGCCGCACTACGCGCCGGCTTTGCGGCTGGCGCCCACGAGCTACCGTCCGGCGCAGGTCGAGACGCGGGTGCAGTCGTGGCGTGCCGACGACCGGCGTCTGCACGTCGATGCGTTCCCATCGCGGCCGAACTACGGCGAGCGCATCCTGCGCGTCTTCACCAACGTGAACCCCGACGGCGCACCGCGCGTGTGGCGCGTGGGCGAGCCCTTCGAGGACATCGCAAAGCGCTTCCTGCCGCGCGCCAAGCCTTATTCGCGCTGGCAGGCCAAGCTGCTGCAGGTGCTGCACGTGACCAAGTCGTTCCGAAGCGAATACGACCACCTGATGCTGCAGCTGCACGACGGCATGAAGTCGGACACGGCCTATCAGGAAAACTCGCCGCAGGAGACCGCCAAGTTCCCGCCGGGTTCGGTGTGGGTCTGCTTTTCCGACCAGACCTCGCATGCGGTGATGGCGGGCCAGTACATGCTCGAGCAGACCCTCCACCTGGACGCTTCCAAGCAATACAATCCCGCTTCGAGCCCGCTCGCCATCCTGAGCCGGCTGACAGGACGGACGCTCGTTTGAGCGCAGTCCCCCATCGACCGCCGAACGGCAGCGTTCGGCGGTTTCGCTTTATGGAGAACTAGATATGGCGACCATCCCCATCACCAAGCGCGGCGCGGAGAAGCTGCGCGAAGAACTGCGCCGGCTCAAGTCGGTGGACCGTCCGGCCGTCATCAATGCGATCGCCGAAGCGCGCGCGCAGGGCGACATCAGCGAAAACGCCGAGTACGAATCCGCCAAGGACCGCCAGGGCTTCATCGAAGGCCGCATCCTGGAGATCGAGGGCAAGCTCTCCGCCTCGCAGGTGATCGACCCGAGCGAACTCGACGCGGGCGGCAAGGTGGTGTTCGGCTCCACCGTGGAGCTCGAGGAAGAAGACAGCGGCGATGCCGTCAAGTACCAGATCGTGGGCGAGGACGAGGCCGACCTGAAGCAGGGCCTCATCAACGTGTCCAGCCCGATCGCCCGCGCGCTGATCGGCAAGGAAGAGGGCGATACCGCCGAGGTGCAGACCCCCGGCGGCCTGAAGCGCTACGAGATCGTGGCGGTCAGCTACCTCTGACAGCCGCGCGCATGAAGGACCTGAAAGACCGTATCGCGCTGATGCTGGCTGCCTTCTGGTGGGGCAGCCTGACAACGGTCGGTTTTCTCGTCGTGCCGATGCTCTTTGCCAAGCTGGGCAATCCGGCGGTGGCGGGCAATTTCGCGGCGCAGCTGTTCGAGGCGCAGAGCTGGATTGCCATCGCATGCGGGGTGATCCTGCTGATCCATTTCCGTTCCAAGGCCGACGAGCGCATGAGCGGCCCGGCGATGACGACCATCTTCTTCATCCTGGGCGCGCTGCTGCTGGCGCTGCTGCAGCAATACGCGGTGGCACCGCGCATCGTGGCGCGGGATAACCTCAAGCTCTGGCATGCCATGGGCACCGGGATGTACTTCGTGCAGTGGCTCTGCGCCGGCGTGGTTCTGTGGCGCGTGGGAGGCCGCACAGCGGGCTGATTGTCACGTCACGGCAACGAAAAAAGGCGGCTCTCGGGCCGCCTTTTTTGCCTCTGTCGGTCGCTTCCTGTCTATTCTTTCCAGTACTGCGCCACCCAGCGAGCCGGCTTGATGAATCGGAAAGCCCGGTTGCGGCGGCCCGCCAGCGCGTCCGGCGGGTTGCATTCGCCGTGGAACACCATGATGCGGGCGCCTTCGGGCACGAAGGGCTCTTCCCAGTAGTTGGTCGGCCAGGTCGGGATGCCGTGGTACTTGAAGCTCGGGCACCAGCCGTCGGGCCAGTAGGCCAGCTTGCCCTGCTTGTGGAGCGCGGCCGACAGGTAGGTCTGCTCGTTGCGGTATTCGGCCTGCACCTTGTCCATGTTGGCGCGGAAATACGCCAGCACGTCGGCATGGGCGCCGAGCTCGAAGCGGTAGACCGAGGAGTTGCCGGTGATCCGGCCACGCCGCCAGGGGCGGTCGTAGTCGTGGATGATCAGGAATTCGCCCGGCTGCTCGAAGAAGGCGTCCAGGCTGCCCACGACGACCACGTCGAGGTCAAGGAAGAGGGCGGGGCCGCGCAGGCCGTGCAGGTCCTTCTCGAAGGTGGTGAGCTTCTTCCAGGCGCCATCGCGCTGGCCGGGGGCCAGGTGCAGGTTCAGCGGCGGAATCGGCAGGCAGGTCACCTCGGGTCGCACGCCGTTGCCGTCGTCGGTCAGGCACACGAACTTGAAGTCGCCGCTGAGGTGGCGGCGGACCATTGCGTAGAGCCGGTTGACGTACTCGGGGCCGTATTTCGTGCCCCATTTCATGCAGAGGATATGGCGCTGGGCGCCTTGCACTATCGCCAAGTTCAGTCCGCCTGATTGCGCTTTTTGTCCGACAGCGGCCGCTTCGCCTTGGCGCGCTTGATGGTGCCGCCCGGCGTGAGGCGCTGGTTGCCCAGCACGCGCAGGGTCTTGATCTCAGGGCGCTGGCCGCCGCGCTTGCTGTACTTGACGATCTTCACGTCGCGCGGGCCGGGCATGCGGTCTTCGTCGACCACGCGCTCCTTCTCGGGCTTGGGACGCCACAGCACGAGCAGCTTGCCGATGTGCTGGATGGGGGCGGCATCGAGCTCGTCGGCCAGTTCGCGCAGCATGGCGTCGCGGGCCAGACGGTCATCGGAGAAGACGCGGATCTTGATGAGGCCATGGGCCTTGAGCGCCGCGTCGGCTTCCTTCTTCACGGCAGGGGTGAGCCCGTCTCCACCGACCATGACGATCGGATCCAGGTGGTGAGCTTCGGCGCGATGCACCTTGCGCTCGGCAGGGGTAAGTTGAATGGCGGGCATCCCCGTATTATCGACCCGTACACGAAGGCCCTCATGAGCACCAAAGCCAAAAGCAAGAAAGTCAACAAGGCGTGGCTGCACGACCATATCAACGACCCCTATGTGAAGCTCGCCACGAAGGAGGGCTACCGGGCTCGCGCCGCCTACAAGCTCAAGGAGATCGACGAATCGCTCGGCCTGGTCAAGCCGGGCCAGCTGGTGGTGGACCTCGGCTGCGCCCCGGGCGCCTGGAGCCAGTACCTGCGCCGGCGCATGTCGCCTGGTGGGGCGGCGGCGGGCGAACTGAACGGCACCATCGTCTCGCTCGACCTGCTGCCGATGGAGCCCATCGAGGGCGTGACATTCCTGCAGGGGGATTTCCGGGAGGACGACCTGCTGCAGCAGCTGCTCGGCGTGCTCGCCGGGCGCAAGGCCGATCTTGTAGTCTCGGACATGGCGCCCAACCTTTCGGGTATCCATTCGGCCGACGCCGCCCGCGTTTCGCACCTGATTGAGCTGGCCATCGACTTCGTCCAGAACCACCTGAAGCCAGAGGGGGCGCTGGTCGCCAAGGTTTTCCACGGCAGTGGCTACGACGAACTGGTGAAGCTTTTCAAGGCGAATTTCCGTGTCGTGAAACCGTTCAAGCCCAAGGCCTCGCGGGACAAATCGGCCGAGACCTTCCTCGTCGGGGTAGGACTGAAGGCAGTGGATACGCCTTGATACCGCCCGGAGCAACATCCTTTGCAGCGCAAACCCATGTCAGGCTATGGCTGCATTAGGGAAATGCCAGCTTTTCGTAGCTTGAAAAGCCTAAAATGGGGCGCAATTGCGTACCCACAGCGCGTTTTTTCATTCATCTGTCACGCGCTTTAGCCTGGAGCTTCGTTTGAACAATCAGTGGTTTTCCAAAGTTGCCGTATGGCTCGTCATCGCCATGGTGTTGTTCACTGTCTTCAAGCAGTTCGACACCCGCGGTGGCGTCGGCTCGGGGACAGTCAGCTACTCCGAGTTTCTGGATCAGGTCCGCAGCAACCAGATCAAGAGCGCCGTCATTCCTGAAGGCGCAGCCGGCGGCGAGATAGTCGCCGTCACCAATGACGACCGCAAGATCCGCACGACCGCCACCGTGCTCGACCGCGGCCTGGTGGGCGACCTGATCGACCACAACGTCAAGTTCGATGTCAAGCCGCGCGAGGAAAGCTCCTTGCTCATGACTCTGCTGGTCAGCTGGGGCCCGATGCTGCTGCTGATCGGCGTGTGGATCTACTTCATGCGGCAGATGCAGGGTGGCGGCAAGGGCGTGGCGTTCAGCTTCGGCAAGAGCAAGGCCCGCATGATGGACGAGAACAACAACACGGTCACCTTCGCCGACGTCGCAGGCTGCGACGAGGCCAAGGAAGAAGTCCGTGAAGTCGTCGACTTCCTGAAGGACCCGCAGCGCTTCCAGAAGCTCGGCGGCCGCATTCCTCGCGGCCTGCTGCTGGTAGGCCCCCCGGGTACCGGCAAGACGCTGCTGGCCAAGTCGATCGCCGGCGAGGCCAAGGTGCCTTTCTTCTCGATCTCCGGCTCCGACTTCGTCGAAATGTTCGTCGGCGTGGGCGCGGCCCGTGTCCGCGACATGTTCGAGAACGCCAAGAAGAACGCTCCCTGCATCATCTTCATCGACGATATCGACGCGGTCGGGCGCCAGCGCGGTGCCGGCCTCGGCGGCGGCAACGATGAACGCGAGCAGACGCTCAACCAGATGCTGGTCGAGATGGATGGCTTCGAAACCAACCTCGGCGTGATCGTGGTGGCTGCCACCAACCGCCCGGACATCCTGGACGCCGCTCTGCTGCGCCCGGGCCGTTTCGACCGTCAGGTCTACGTCACGCTGCCCGACATCCGCGGCCGCGAGCAGATCCTCGGCGTGCACATGCGCAAGGTCCCGCTGGGCCAGGACGTGAATCCGAGCGTGATCGCCCGCGGCACGCCCGGCATGTCCGGCGCCGACCTGGCCAACCTCTGCAATGAAGCCGCCCTGATGGCCGCCCGCCGAAATGCGCGCGTGGTCGAGATGCAGGACTTCGAGAAGGCCAAGGACAAGATCTTCATGGGCCCCGAGCGCAAGAGCATGGTCATGCCCGAGGAAGAGCGCCGCAACACGGCCTACCACGAGTCCGGCCACGCCCTCATCGGCAAGCTGCTGCCCAAGTGCGACCCGGTCCACAAGGTCACGATCATTCCGCGCGGCCGCGCGCTCGGCGTGACCATGAGCCTGCCCTCGCAGGACCGCTACAGCTACGACCGCGAGTACATGCTGAACCAGATCAGCATGCTCTTCGGTGGCCGCATCGCCGAGGAAGTGTTCATGCACCAGATGACCACTGGCGCGAGCAACGACTTCGAGCGTGCGACCAACCTGGCGCGCGACATGGTCATGAAGTACGGCATGAGCGACGCTCTCGGCCCGATGGTGTACGCCGAGAACGAAGGCGAAGTATTCCTGGGCCGCTCGGTCACCAAGACCACGAACATGAGCGAGCAGACGATGGAGAAGGTCGACTCCGAAGTCCGCCGCATCATCGACGAGCAGTACGCGCTGGCGCGTCACCTGATCGAGGAGAACAGCGACAAGATGCACGCCATGGCCAAGGCGCTGCTCGAATGGGAAACCATCGACACCGAGCAGCTCGACGACATCATGGCCGGCCGCGCGCCCCGTCCGCCCAAGGACTGGACGCCCCGCATCCCGCCGTCCGGCAGCGGTGGCGGCAGCGGCGGCACGCCGGCCGTGACGACCGACCCGGCTCCCAACGCAGCGTGAGCGCGAGCTTGGCGTCAAACCAAAACGGGGCCTCTGGCCCCGTTTTCGATGGCGGACATGCGGTGGTGGCTGGCGGCGCCTTCTGGCAGACCTCCCGCTTTCGCATCGACCTCACGCAGCCGCGGGTAATGGGCATCGTCAACGTCACGCCCGATTCCTTTTCCGACGGCGGCGCCCATGCCTCCACCGAGGCGGCCCTTCAGCATTGCGAGCAGTTGCTGAAGGAGGGCGCGGACATTCTCGACATCGGCGGCGAGTCGACCCGTCCCGGCAGCCCCGCGGTGCCGCTCGATGCCGAACTGGCGCGCGTGGTGCCGGTGGTGCGCGAGGCTGTCAGGCTGAACGTACCGATCTCCATCGACACCTACAAGCCCGAAGTCATGCGCGCGGTGCTCGACCTGGGCGCGG
>CAJYQC010000068.1 GCA_913776885.1 uncultured Variovorax sp. | reverse complement strand
ACTGGAGTTCAGACGTGTGCTCTTCCGATCTGCCAGCGGTGTGCGCAGGTCGTGCGAGATGCCGGCCAGCATGATCGCGCGGTCCTGCTCGATCTTGGCGAGCTGGTCGGCCATGCGGTTGAAGCCGATGTTGACTGCGCGGATCTCGTTGGTGCGGGCGCGCTCGTCGAGCCGGTGCGCTTCGTACTCGCCTTCGCGCACCTGCATGGTCGCGCGCGACAGCTGCTTGAGCGGCAGGTTGATGAGCCGCGTGATCAGCGCAGCACCCGCCAGCGACAGTGCCATGGCGGTGCTCAGCCATACCAGCCAGGTGCGCCCGCCCACGCGGCTGAAGCGGGTGGGGTCGAGCAGCAGCCAGTAGGTGTCGCTCTCGATGGTGAAGCCGATCCACAGTCCCGCCTCGTCGTTCACGCGGCTGGCCACGGTGGTGCCTTCGCCGAGCTGCTCGATGAGCTCCTCGGTCACGCGCAGGTCGAGCGCGCCACTGGTGTAGGGCTGGAAGCGGTCGTTGGGCTCGCGCGGCAGGATGCGCACGCCCTCCTGGTCGGCCAGCGTCTTGATCAGCGACACCCGGGTGATGGCGTCGGAATACACCAGGGCAGCGCGCGTGAGGTTCACGAGCGAGGCGATCTGGTGCGCGGTTTGAATGGCGCGCGGCTCGTATTCAAGCGAGCGGAAAGTCTGCAGCCAGGCGACCGTGCAGCCGATCAGCAGCAGAGCGAGCAGGAAGAAGGTGCGCCAGAAAAGGCTGAAGCCCAGCTTGAGGCCGGGGCGGCGGTCACGCTGCGAGCTCGCCTCGAGCGGGCTCGGCATCGTGACCTGCGCGCCGTCCTCCTGGGCAGCGCCGGGTCTGGGGGGCTGGCCGACGGCCACCTTTCAACTTGGCGTCAGGCCGTGCCGTCCGGCACGAACACGTAGCCCACGCCCCAGACGGTCTGGATGTAGCGGGGCGCAGCGGCGTCGGACTCCACGAGCTTGCGCAGGCGCGAGATCTGCACGTCCAGGCTGCGGTCGAAAGGCTCGAACTCGCGGCCGCGCGCCAGCTGCGCCAGCTTCTCGCGCGACAGCGGTTGACGCGGATGTCGCACGAGCGCCTTCAGCATCGCGAACTCGCCGGTGGTCAGCGAGAGCTCTTCGCCATCCTTCTTCAGAGTGCGCGAGCCGAGGTCGAAGGCGAACGGGCCGAAGGTGACGGTCTCGTTCTCGGTGGAGGGGGCGCCCGGCGCCTCGAGCGGCGGGCGGCGGCGCAGAACGGCGTGGACGCGGGCCAGCAGTTCGCGCGGGTTGAAAGGCTTGCCGAGGTAGTCGTCGGCGCCGACTTCGAGGCCGACGATGCGGTCCACGTCCTCACCCTTGGCGGTGAGCATGATGATCGGCGTGCGGTCGTTGGCGGCACGCAGGCGGCGGCAAACGGAAAGGCCGTCCTCGCCGGGCATCATCAGGTCGAGCACGATCAGGTCGACCGTGTCGCGCAACAGGATGCGGTTGAGCGCCTTGCCGTCCTCGGCCACGATCACTTCGAAGCCTTCCTGCGTCAGGTAGCGGCGCAGGAGGTCGCGGATACGGGCGTCGTCGTCGACGATCACGATCTTGTCGGTGCGAGCGGGAACTTGAGTCATTTCTACAACGTCGAATTTGTAACAGCGCCGATTCTGAAGGCGTTGCGGTGCGGTTGAGGCGGATTTGCTCGGGGTTTGACACTAAGTTACAAAACTTGCGGACGCTCGCTGTCTGGTCATCCGACGTTAGTCCGGCAATGGCAAAGTCGCGTCTTCCGATGACTTTCGCCTCAATGAGACGTCCTTTTCCTGCACTGCCGCTCATCCTCGTTTTCGCCTGCGGTCCTTCGCTCGCGGTGTCTGGCGACTTCTTCAGGGTCGGCGAGGCGCGACGCAATGAAGTCCGCGACGCCGTCGCCGCCCACCGGGCCGAGCAGCGAGAGGAAAAGCGCCGCGGAGAGGCCATCGCCGGCAGGCGCCTGACGCCCGCCGAGCTGTTCGAGCTTCGCCAGCAGGTACGCGGCCAATGGGCCCCGCCGGGCGCGGGTGCTTTGGTCAATTCGGCAGAATCGCAGCCGGCCGAGCGCATCGTGCCGGTGCCGCCGCCTGCCGTTGGCACGCTGCCGGGCGCGTCGCGCAGCCAGCGCCGCTGATCCGGCGCTGGTGCATCCGGCCAGCCGCGGCGGGCTGCGCGCCCGCCTTCTCATATCGACAACGGGAGTACTTCGCCATGAAGAAAAAGATCAAACTGCTTGCGGCCTGCGCTGCCCTGGCTGCCGCCGGCAACGCGCTGGCCCAGAACGTCGTCGCGCCCGTACCGCAGAACGTGCTGCAGCTGACCGCGTCAGGCACCGTCGAAGTCCAGCAGGACATGCTGAGCATGACGCTCGTGACCACCCGTGACGCCGCGGACGCCGCGACCGTGCAGACCCAGCTGAAGTCCGCGCTAGACGCCGCGCTGTCGGAAGCCAAGAAGAACGCCCAGACCGGCCAGCTCGACGTGCGCACCGGCAACTTCAGCCTGTCACCGCGCTACACCAAGGACGGCAAGATCAACGGCTGGCAGGGCTCGACCGAACTGGTGCTCGAAGGCCGCGACTTCCCGCGCATCACCCAGACGGCAGGGCGCATCACCACGCTCAGCGTGGGCAACGTGGGCTTCGGCCTGAGCCGCGAACAGCGGGCCAAGACCGAGACCGAGGCTCAGAACATCGCCATCGAGAACTTCAAGCAGAAGGCCAACGAACTGGCCAAGGGCTTCGGCTTCGGCGGCTACACGCTGCGCGAGGTGTCGGTGAACGCGAACGACAACGGCCCGATCCGCCCGCGCATGATGGCGGTGCAGGCCAAGTCGTTCTCCGCGGCCGATTCGGCGGTGCCGGTCGAGGCCGGCAAGACCGCCGTGATGGTGACCGTGTCAGGCTCGGTGCAGCTCAAGTAGAGCGGCTATATAGATAGCGGGGCCTGGTCCCCGCCGGCGGGCTGCCCTCTATTGGGCAGTCCAGCCGCCGTCCATCGCCCAGGCCTGGCCGCGGACCTGGTCGGCAGCCGGCGAGCACAGGAAGACCGCCAGCCCGCCCAGTTGCTCGACGGTGGTGAACTGCAGCGAAGGCTGCTTTTCGCCGAGGAGATCGTTCTGGGCCTGCGTGACGGTGATGCCTTCGCGCGCCGCGCGGTCGTCGATCTGCTTCTGCACCAGTGCGGTCAGCACCCAGCCGGGGCAGATCGCATTGACGGTGACGCCCGTGGTCGCGGTTTCCAGCGCAACCGCCTTGGTCAGGCCGACGATGCCGTGCTTGGCCGCCACGTAAGCCGACTTCTGCGCCGACGCAACCAGCCCGTGCGCCGAGGCGATGTTGATGACGCGGCCCCAGTTGGCCTCGCGCATCGCGGGGATCGCCAGCCGCGTGGTGTGGAAGGCGCTGGTGAGGTTGATCGCGATGATCGCGTCCCAGCGTTCGGGCGGAAAGTCTTCGACCTTGGCGACGTGCTGGATGCCGGCGTTGTTCACCAGTACGTCGACGCGGCCGAACTTCGACGCGGCGAACTTCATCATGTCCTCGATCTGATCGGGCTTGCTCATGTCGGCGCCGTGGTACTCGGCGCGCACGCCCAGCGCCTCGACCTCCGCCTTGGGCGTGGCGGAATCGCCGAAGCCGTTGAGCACGATGTTTGCGCCCTGCTGGGCGAGCGACTTGGCGATGGCGAGGCCAATGCCACTGGTGGACCCCGTGACAAGCGCGGTTTTGCCTTTGAGCATGAAGATCAATCTCCGGATGAATTAGGATGCGACGAGACAATTATCCGCACCAGGACACCATCGTTTCCATGACCGAACCGACGCTTCATCACGTGGCGTGCGATGACGCCCAGGGCGGCCACCGCATGGCCTATTGGCAATGGGGCGACGCCGGCAGCGCACACGTCGTGGTCTGCGTGCACGGCCTGACCCGGCAGGGGCGCGATTTCGACCTGCTGGCCCAGGCCATCGTGGAGCGTGCCGGCGGCGATGTGCGAGTGGTCTGCCCTGACGTGGTGGGCCGCGGGCGCAGCGACTGGCTTCGCGATCCCTCTTTCTACCAGGTGCCGGTGTATGCGGCCGACATGGTCGCGCTGCTCGCTCATTTGCATCGCGAGCAGCCCATCGGCACGCTCGACTACATCGGCACCAGCATGGGTGGGCTTATCGGATTCGTGCTGGCGGGCCACAAGGAACTTCCTTTGGCGCGGCCTATCCGCCGTTTCGTCGCGAACGACGTCGGCCCGACGATCGAGCCCATCGCACTGCAGCGCATCGGCGCCTACGTGGGCAAGAACGGCAGCTTCGAGAGCGTGCAGGCGGCGGCCGATGCGATGTGGGCGTTGTCGACCACCTTCGGTCCCCATACGCCGCAGCAATGGCTGGCGTTGTCGCGGCACATGGTGGTGCCGGCCGCTGAGCGTACGGCCGATGGTTCTGCCAAGCTCGAGGCGAACGGCGGTGGAAGTGGCGAAGGCCGCTGGCTGCTTCACTACGACCCGGCCATCGGCATCGCGCTTCGTGCCATCACGCCCGAAGCCGCCGCGCAGGGCGGTGCGATCATGTGGAGCCTGTACGACGCCATCGAGACCCGCACGCTTCTCACCCGCGGTGCCGAATCGGACCTGCTTTCGCGCGAAACGGCCCTGGCCATGACGCAGCGCGGACCGCGTGCCAAGCTGGTCGAGTTCGAAGGCGTGGGCCATGCGCCGACCTTCGTCGACCCCGCTCAGATCGCTGTCGTCACCGGGTTCCTTTTCGACTGATTTGAGCAAGTGAGCGAGCGAAGCGTGAAGCGCGATTCATCGAGTCTGCAGACGGCAACCGCGTCAGAGGCGGTCATGGTCGATTACCCGCTGTCCGCGGCAACGGCCGAGCGCACGCCGGTGATGGAGAACATGCTCGCGCGTGCGCGCGCATTCGCCGAACCGCTGATCGCCGACGAGAAGCTGGACACCGGAGAGAACACGCTTGCGCATGCCGACGCGGTGGCCGCCATCGTTGCGAAGATGGGCGGCTCCGAGGCGATGCAGGCGGCAAGCTACCTGGTCTATTCGTGCCAGCACCTGAACCGCCCGCAAGAAGTCATCGCCAAGGTGTTCGGCGACAACTTCGCTTCGCTCGCGGTCGAGACAACCAAGCTGGTGCGCGTGCAGGAGCAGGCCCGCTCGGCTTCGCAGGGGCACCACATCGAGGGCGCCGGCGTACAGACCGAGAACGTGCGCAAGATGCTGCTCGCGTTCTCGCGCGACCTGCGCGTCGTGATGCTGCGGCTGGCTTCGCGCCTGCAGACGCTTCGGCATGCAGCTGCGAGCAAGCAGCCCGCCCCCGAGGGCGTGGCACGCGAGTCGCTGCTGGTGTTCGCTCCGCTGGCCAACCGGCTGGGCATCTGGCAGGTGAAGTGGGAGATCGAGGATCTTTCGTTCCGCTTCCTCGAGCCGGAGACCTACAAGCTGATCGCACGGCTCCTGGACGAGAAGCGCGTCGAGCGCGAGGGTTACGTGGAGCAGCTGCGCTCCAAGCTCGAGCGTGAGCTGCAGGCCGAGGGCATCAAAGCCGCGGTGCAGGGGCGGCCCAAGAACATCTACAGCATTGTGAAGAAGATGCGCGGCAAGTCGCTCGACTTCGCGCAGGTCTTCGACATCCTCGCGCTGCGCGTGGTGGTGCCCGACGTGAAGGACTGCTATGCGGCGCTGGCCTGGGTGCACTCGCACTTCCAGCCCATCGACGAGGAGTTCGACGACTACATCGCGCGCCCCAAGCCCAACGGCTACCAGTCGCTGCACACGGTGGTGCGTGAACTGGTGGACGGCAAGGCCGGCAAGCCGATCGAGATCCAGATCCGGACCGAAGAGATGCACGACCACGCCGAGCATGGCGTGGCGGCGCACTGGGCCTACAAGGAAGCGGGCCACAAGGGCTACGCGGGCGTGTGGGCCAGCGGCGAGTACGACGCAAAGATCGCGGTGCTGCGGCAGCTGCTGGCGTGGGAGCGCGACCTCTCGGGCGGCCTGCAGGGGCAGGGCTTGTTCGACGACCGCATCTATGTGCTGACACCCGATGCGGCGATCGTCGAACTGCCGCAAGGCGCGACGCCGGTCGACTTTGCCTATACCGTGCACACGACGCTGGGACATCGCTGCAGAGGCGCACGCGTCGACGGCGCGATGGTTCCGTTGAACACGCCGCTTTCGAACGGCCAGACGGTGGAGATCATCGCGGCGAAGGAGGGCGGTCCTTCGCGCGACTGGCTGAATGCGGAGCTCGGCTATCTCGCCAGCAACCGTGCGCGCGCGAAGGTGCGTGCTTGGTTCAACGCGCAGATCACGCACGAGACGGTGGCGCGCGGACGCGAGGCGGTCGAGAAGCTGCTGCAGCGTGAAGGCAAGACTGCGGTGCGGCTCGAAGACCTGGCCTCGCAGCTTGGCTTCAAGTCGGCCGACAATCTTTTCGAAGTCGTCGGCAAGGACGAGTTCTCGCTGCGCAACATAGAAACGCTGCTGCGGCCGCCCGAACCCGCACAGGGTCCCGACGACGGCGTGCTCATCAAGAAGGCGCGCGGCAGCGAGAAGTCGGGCAAGGGCGGCGTGCTGGTGGTGGGGGTGTCTTCGCTGATGACGCAACTCGCCAAGTGCTGCAAGCCCGCGCCGCCCGATGCGATACGCGGCTTCGTCACACGCGGGCACGGCGTCAGCGTGCACCGCGGCGACTGCAGCAACTTCCGCACGATGGCCGCGAAGGATGCCGAACGCGTCATCGACGTGGAGTGGGGCCTGCCGAAGAAGGGCGCCGATGCGCCCGTGTATGCGGTGGACGTGGCCGTCGAAGCGGCCGACCGCCAGGGCCTCTTGCGCGATATCTCCGATGTCTTCGCGCGCGAGAAGATGAACGTGATCGGCGTGCAGACGCAGTCGATCAAGGGCACCGCGTGGATGACGTTCACCGTGGAAATCGCGGACGCAGCGCGGCTCACGCAGGTCCTTGGACTGGTCACTTCAGTTATTGGTGTGCGATCTGCACGTCGTCGCTGAAAAACGTGATTTCTCCTGCTACAATAGCTGCTTCTCGAACGATTACTTAGGCGCGTAGCTCAGCTGGTTAGAGCACCACCTTGACATGGTGGGGGTCGTTGGTTCGAGTCCAATCGCGCCTACCAATTTCTGTTCAGCCCCGGCCAACCACCGGACCAGATGAACAGATGATGCACCGGCTTCTCCGGTGCACATATCTCCCCTTGTGATGAAGCAGGAAAAGACCTCGGCCACGTACTTGTGCTACCTTGGTCGCTCTGCAACTTCATTCCATTTTCTTGATAAGCGATTCGATGAATACGCGATCGACCATGGTTGATCGGGCTCATGCCGACAAGCGCCTGGCCGCATTGCTCAAGCAGGCTCCCGTCGAGTTTGCGCGTGCCGTCTACGGTATCAACGACTACGCAAGCGGACGCACCGACACCATGGCTGCGCGGGAAGTGGTGAGTGCGCATCGACAGGG
>CAJYQC010000067.1 GCA_913776885.1 uncultured Variovorax sp. | reverse complement strand
CTGCGCGCCGGTCTTCCATGCCAGCCAGAAGGCTTCTGGCGCGCGCGGCTCCTCGGTGGGCAGTTCGACCAGCGTGCCGCGCTTGAGCTCTTCCGTGATGCAGGCGCGTGGCAGGAAGCCGTGGCCGAGGCCGGCGACCTGGCAGGCGATCTTCGCGGGCATCGAGGGCACGGTGATGCGCGGCTGGCCGGCCATCAGGCCGACAGTGCGCTCCGAGAGCGTGCGGGCGCTGTCACCCACCACGATGGCATTGCATTCGATCAGGTCGCCGCGCTGCAGCGGGCGGCCCAGGCGCGTGAGCGGGTGCGTGGGCGCGACGCAGAAGGCGAAGTCGAGGCTGCCCACGGTCACAGCCTGGTAGCCGCCGCCGGCCGGGCCGTCGCCCGCGGCGATGACGATGTCGGCGCGGCCTTCGCGCAGCGCTTCCCAGCTGCCGGTGAGCGCCTCGCAGCCGATGCGCAGCCGCGTGCCGCAGCGCAGGTCCTCGAAGGCGCGGATGTCGCCGATCAGCGCCTGCGTGGGAATGAGCGAGTCGTGCACCAGGCGGATCTCCGACTCGTAGCCGGTGGCGATCTGGCGCATGCGCGACTCGAGGTCGCTCGCGGCGCCGAGCAGCCATCGGCCTTCCTTGAGCATCTCTTCACCGGCGGCGGTGAGGCTCACGCGCGGGCCGTTGCGCTCGAAGAGCAGCATGCCGAGCTGCTCCTCCAGCTTGCCCACGGCATACGAAATGGTGGAGGGCACCTTGTTGAGATGCGAGGCGGCTGCGGCAAAGGAGCCGTGGCGCGCGATGGCGTCGACGATCTCGATGGCTTCCAGGCTGAGTTTGAGCATGCGGTGGCCCGAGGGTGAAGGGAGTCGTGAAGAAGGTCGAAAAGAGCGGTGGAAAGCAATGTTCGAAAAATTCGATCATCGAGTTTGAAAAGTTTCGTCGATGGCAGCCTCTGCGGGCTCGATGATTCGTTCCATGCCAAGGAGATTCCTCTCCGGAAGCGATTGTGAATCAGATCGAACATTCAACCAACCCGCAGGAGTTTTTCACATGTCCCTCAAAGCCACCCCCACCGCCGGTTCCAAGCTGCTCAAGCCCACCGATCACACGCTGGTGATGATCGACTTTCAGTCGCAGATGGCCTTCGCCACCCACTCGATCGACGCGGTGAACCTGCGCAACAACGCGGCGCTGGTGGCGCAGGCGGCGGCGGGCTTCGGCGTGTCGACCATTCTCACGACGGTGGCCGAGAAGAGCTTCTCGGGTCCGATGTTCAGCGAGATCACCGACGCCTTCCCGGGCCAGGCGATGCTGGACCGCACCTCGATGAACACCTGGGAAGACGCCGCCGTCATCGACCGCGTGAACCAGATCGGCAAGCCGCGCATCGTGCTGGCCGGGCTGTGGACCAGCGTGTGCATCGTCGGCCCGGCTCTGTCGGCACTGGACCAGGGCTTCGAGGTGTACGTGATCGCCGACGCCTGCGGCGACGTGTCGGCCGAGGCGCACAACCGCGCGATGGAGCGCATGGTGCAGGCCGGCGCGCAGCCGATGACCTCGCTGCAATACCTGCTGGAGCTGCAGCGCGACTGGGCCCGCGGCGAGACCTACGAGCTGACAACCGGCATCGCGAAGAAGGTCGGCGGCGCCTACGGCCTGGGCGTGACCTACGCCAAGACCATGTTCGGCGCCCACGAGGGCTAAGCGACGACAGCGAGGCCGACGAGATCATGAAGCCCTATGTCCTGTCCCTCGCGCTCGGCCTGCTGGTCGGCGTGATCTACGCACTCTTCCAGGTGCGCTCGCCCGCGCCGCCGGTCATTGCCCTGGTGGGGCTTCTGGGGATCCTGCTCGGCGAGCAGATCCCGCCGCTCATCAAGAGCGTAATCAAGCCAGAAGCGGCGGCCACCTCGTGGCTGCATCACCAGGTCAAGCCGCATGTGTTCGGCGAGCTGCCCCAGTGCGCGCAGCCTGAATCCACCGCGGCCAACAAGGCACAGGCCCCGTCCTCCGAAAGGCACGACGCATGAACCAGTCCTCAGACCCCAGCCGCCGCCGCCTCCTTGGCTCCCTCGGAGCGCTCGGCGCCACCCTCGCAGCCCCCGGCCTCGCGGTCGCCTCTCTTTCCAGCAACATGACCAACACCGAAACCCCCGACCTGATCCTGCACAACGGCCGTTTCACCACCCTGGACCGCGCCAGCCCGGTGGCCGACGCCGTGGCCATCAAGGACGGCCGCTTCACCCGCGTGGGCCGCGCCGAAGACGTGCTGCCGCTGGCCGGCGGCGCCACCCGCGTGATCGACCTGCAGGGCAAGCGCGTGCTGCCGGGGCTCATCGACAACCACCTGCACATCATCCGCGGCGGCCTGAACTTCAACATGGAGTTGCGCTGGGACGGCGTTCGCAGCCTGGCCGACGCCATGAACATGCTCAAGCGCCAGGTGGCGATCACCCCCGCGCCGCAGTGGGTGCGCGTGGTGGGCGGCTTCACCGAGCACCAGTTCGTGGAAAAGCGCCTGCCGACCATCGAGGAACTGAACGCCGTCGCGCCCGACACGCCGGTCTTCATCCTGCACCTGTACGACCGCGCGCTGCTCAACGGCGCCGCTCTGCGCGCAGTGGGCTACACCAAGGACACGCCCGCGCCCCCCGGCGGCGAGATCGTGCGCGACAGCGCCGGCAACCCCACCGGCCTGCTGCTGGCCAAGCCCAACGCGGCCATCCTCTACGCCACCCTGGCCAAGGGCCCGAAGCTGCCCTTCGACTACCAGCTCAATTCCACGCGCCACTTCATGCGCGAGCTCAACCGCCTGGGCGTGACCGGCGCCATCGACGCGGGCGGCGGCAACCAGAACTACCCCGACGACTACGAAGTGATCCGCAAGCTTGCCGACGACGGCCAGCTCACCATCCGCCTGGCCTACAACCTGTTCACGCAGAAGCCCAAGCAGGAGAAGGAAGACTTCCTGAACTGGACCGCCAACTCCAAGTACAAGCAGGGCGACGACTACTTCCGCCACAACGGCGCCGGCGAGATGCTGGTGTTCTCCGCCGCCGACTTCGAGGACTTCCGCCAGCCGCGCCCCGAGATGGCGCCCGAGATGGAAGGCGAGCTCGAAGGCGTCGTGCGCATCCTCGCGCAGAACCGCTGGCCCTGGCGCATGCACGCCACCTACGACGAGACCATCAGCCGCTCGCTGGACGTGTTCGAGAAGGTCAACAAGGACACCCCGCTGGCCGGCCTGAACTGGTTCTTCGACCATGCCGAGACCATCTCCGAGGAGTCGATGGACCGCATCGCCGCGCTCGGCGGCGGCGTGGCCGTGCAGCACCGAATGGCCTACCAGGGCGAATACTTCGTGGAGCGCTACGGCGCCGCCGCGGCCGAGGCCACGCCGCCGGTCAAGCGCATGCTGGAGCGCGGCCTGAAGGTCTCGGCCGGCACCGACGCGACCCGCGTGGCCTCGTACAACCCGTGGGTGTCGCTGTCGTGGCTGGTCACGGGCAAGACCGTGGGCGGCCTGCAGATCACGCCGCAGCGCAACCTGCTCGACCGCGAACAGGCGCTTCGCATGTGGACCGAGAACGTCACCTGGTTCTCGAACGAGGAGGGCAAGAAGGGCCGCATCCAGGCCGGCCAGCTCGCCGACCTGGTGGTGCCCGACCGCGACTTCTTCGCCTGCCCCGAATCGGACATCGCCGACACCACCGCGCTGCTGACGATGGTGGGCGGCAAGGTGGTCTACGGCGCCGGCCCCTTCGCCTCGCATGACGAGGGCTCGGTGCCCCCGGCCATGCCCGACTGGTCGCCCGCGCGCACCTTCGGGGGCTATGCCGGCTGGGCCGACAAGAAGGAGGGGGCGCCGCTGCAGAAAGTCATGCGCAATGCAGCCATGTCCTGCGGCTGCGCCAACAACTGCAATGTGCACGGCCACAGCCACGCCACGGCCTGGAGCAGCAAGCTGCCCGTGGGCGACCTCAAGAGCTTCTGGGGCGCGCTCGGCTGTGCCTGCTGGGCGGTGTGAGGAAGATGACGATGCGCTGGACAACCACACCCGTGCTGCGCTGGGTCGCCTTGCTGCTGCTGTGCGCGGCCTACCTGCAAGGCGGCCTGCAGAAGGCCTTCGACTTCCCGGCGGCCGTTGCCGAGATGAACCACTTCGGCCTCTCGCCCGCCGTTCCCGTGGCGATCGCCGTGATCGTGCTGGAGCTCGGCGCCGCCGCGATGATCCTCACCGGCCGCCTGCGCTGGCTCGGCGCGCTGGCCCTGGCCGGCTTCACGCTGATGGCGACTTTCGTGGCGCTGCGCTTCTGGCAGATGCCCGTTGGGCAGGAGCGCTTCATGGCGGCAAACTCCTTCTTCGAACACCTGGGCCTGGTCGGCGGCTTCCTGCTGGTGGCCTGGCTGGACCTGAAGGAGCGTGCACATGGCTGACGACTCGCACGGCGCAACAGCGCCGGCCCCGCAACCCGGCGCCTTCGCGCCGCTTCGCCAGCCGGTCTTCGCGGTGCTGTGGGCCGCCACGGTGCTGGGCAACATCGGCAGCTTCATGCGCGACGTGGCCAGCTCCTGGCTGGTGACCGACCTGTCGGCCAGCCCCACGGCGGTGGCGCTGATCCAGACGGCGGCCACGCTGCCGATCTTCCTGCTGGCCATTCCGGCGGGCGTGCTCTCGGACATCCTCGACCGCCGGCGCTTCCTGATCTTCGTGCAGCTGGTGCTGGCCGCGGTCAGCGGCACGCTGCTGGTGCTCTCGCACAGCGGCGCGCTCACGGTGGAGTACCTGATCGCGCTGACCTTCGTGGGCGGCATCGGCGCGGCGCTGATGGGGCCGACCTGGCAGTCGATCGTGCCCGAGCTGGTGCCTCGCTCCGACCTGAAGGGCGCGGTGGCGCTCAATTCGCTGGGCATCAACATCGCGCGCTCCATCGGTCCGGCCGCGGGCGGGCTGATCCTCGCGAGCTTCGGTGCGGCGGCCACTTACGGCGTCGACGTGCTGAGCTACGTCTTCGTGATCGCGGCGCTGCTGTGGTGGAAGCGCCCGCCGGCCGAAGACACCGCGCTGTCGGAGAACTTCCTGGGTGCCTTCCGAGCCGGCCTGCGCTACACCCGCGCCAGCAAGGAGCTGCACGTGGTGCTGCTGCGCGCGGCGGTGTTCTTCCTGTTCGCCAGTTCGGTGTGGGCGCTGCTGCCGCTGGTGGCGCGCCAGATGCTCGGCGGCTCGGCCGGCTTCTACGGCGTGCTGCTCGGTGCGGTGGGCGCGGGCGCCATCGGCGGTGCGCTGGTGATGCCGAAGCTGCGCGCCCGGCTCGATGCCGACGGCATGCTGCTGCTGGCCGCGCTGCTCACGGCGGGCGTGATGGGCGCCCTGTTCTTCGCGCCGCCGAAGTGGCTGGCGATCGTGCTGCTGCTGGTGCTGGGCCTGGGCTGGATCGTGGCGCTGACCACGCTCAACAGCGTGGCGCAGTCGATCCTGCCGAACTGGGTGCGCGGACGCGGGCTGGCGGTGTACCTGACGGTGTTCAACGGCGCGATGGCCGCCGGCAGCCTGGGCTGGGGCCTGGTGGCGCAGCAGGTCGGGGTGCCGATGACGCTGGTGGCCGGCGCCGTGGGGCTGGTGGTCGCGGGCCTGGTCTTCCACCGCGTGCGGCTGCCGGCCGGCGAGGCCGACCTGCAGGCCTCGCACCACTGGCCCGAGCCGCTCGTGGCCGAGCCGGTGGCGCATGACCGCGGGCCGGTGATGATCCAGGTCGAGTACCGCATCCGCAAGGAGGACCGCGAGGCCTTCCTGCAGGTGATGAAGCGCCTGTCGCTGGAGCGCCGCCGCGACGGCGCCTACGCCTGGGGCGTGCACGAGCACACGAGCGACGCCGAGCGGGTGATGGAGTGGTTCCTGGTCGAATCCTGGGCGGAGCATCTGCGCCAGCACCACCGCGTGTCGCATGCCGATGCGGACCTGCAGAGCGAGGCGTTGCGGTTCCATATCGGGCCGGAGAAGCCGCAGGTGCATCACTTCCTGGCGCTGTAGGGGCGGCGAGAGGGCAGGGCGCTTGGGCCCGCGGTCGCCAGGGGCGATGCCCGTGGCGATAATCCCGGGATGCGAATCCGCTTTACCAAGATGCAGGGAGCCGGCAACGATTTCGTCGTGCTCGACGAAACGCGCGGCACGCTGGGCCTCAGCGCCGCGCAATACCGCTTCCTGGCCGACCGCCATTTCGGCGTGGGCGCCGACCAGATCCTCACGGTGCGGCCCTCGCCGGGCGAAGGCATCGACTTCCAGTACGTCATCCACAACTCCGATGGCGGCGAGGTGGAGCAGTGCGGCAACGGCGCGCGCTGCTTCATGCGCTACGTCAGCGAACACCAGCTGACCGGCAAGCAGCAGGTGCGCGTGCAGACGCTCTCCGGCGTGATCGAACCGCGCATGGGCGCCGACGGCCGCGTGACGGTCGACATGGGCGCCCCCATCTTCGAACCCGCCCGCGTGCCCTTCGATCCCGCCGGGCTCGACCCGCAGCCCGAGGGCGGTTGGCACAAGTGGCACCTGGCCCTGGGCACCCAGGCCGGCAGCGCCATCGTTTCCGTGGCCGTGCTCTCGATGGGCAACCCGCACGCGGTGCAGGTGGTCGACGACGTCGACACCGCCCCCGTGGCCGAGCAGGGTCCGCGGATCGAGCACCACCCGCGCTTTCCGCAGCGGGTGAACGCCGGGTTCATGCAGGTGGTCGACCGCTCCAGCATCAGGCTGCGGGTGTTCGAGCGCGGCGCCGGCGAAACGCTGGCCTGCGGCACCGGCGCCTGCGCGGCGGTGGTGGCGGGCATCCGCCTCGGGCTGCTGGACCGCCGCGTCGATGTGCAGACGCACGGCGGCGTACTCACGATCGAGTGGCAGGGAGAGGGCCAGCCGGTGCTGATGACCGGGCCGGCCGTCACGGTTTTCGAAGGCGACATCGAGGTGCCGGAGCTGCCATGACCCACTTCACGAGCAACATCAACGACGCCAACGCCATGAACCCGATCACCGAAGACGACATCGCCAACTACCTGGCGAACACGCCCGACTTCTTCGAGCGCCACGCCCAGCTGCTGGCGCAGGTGCAGCTGACCAGCCCCCACGGCAACCGCGCCGTGAGCCTGCAGGAGCGCCAGGCCGAGATGCTGCGCGAGAAGATCAAGGCGCTGGAGCATCGCCTGATGGACATGATGCGCCACGGCACCGAGAACGTCGTCATCGCCGACCGCCTGCAGCGCTGGACCACGGGCCTGCTGACCACGCGCGACCCGCGCAGCCTGCCGTACCGCATCGCGGTCGACCTGCAGTCGCTCTTCCTGGTGCCGCAGACGGCCATCAAGGTGTGGGACTGCAGCGGCGAGTACCTCAACGAGGCCTACGCCCAGTGGGTGAGCGACGACGTGAAGGCGCTGGCCACCTCGCTGACCTCGCCCTACTGCGGGCTGAATTCGGGCTTCGAGGCCTCCAGCTGGCTGCCGGAGCCGCAGTCCGCGATGTCGATCGCGCTGATCCCGCTGCGCCCCGGCCCCGAGGCGCCGGCCTTCGGGCTGCTGGTGCTGGCCTCGCCCGATGCCCAGCGCTTCAACTCCGAGATGGGCACCGATTTCCTCGAGCGCATCGCCGAGCTGGCCTCGGGCGCGCTGTCGCGGCTGCGTCCTTGAAGCGCCCGCGCTGGTTGCGTCGGCCCTGGCAGGTCTTGCTGGCGGGCGTGCTGCTGGTGTATGCGGCCATCGGTGCGCTCAACTGGCGGCATGCCGCAGACCTGCTCGCGAACCCGCCCAAGCGCCAGGCCGATGCGGCGCTGGTGCTCGGCAGCCGCGCGTACCTCGACGGCAAGCCGCACCCGTGCCTGACCGGCCGGGTCGACACGGCCCTGGCGCTGGCCAGGGCCGGGCTCGTGCGGCAACTGGCCTTCTCGGGCGGCGTGGATTCCGAGGACAGCCGCATCGAGGCCATCACGATGGCCGAACACGCCATCGCCTCGGGCTTCACCGGGCCGATGGTGCTGGAGCCTGCGTCCACCTCCACGCGGCTGAACCTGTCGCTGTCGCGCCCGCTGCTGCTGGCCGCGGGGGTGCGCAGCGTGGTCATCGTGTCGGAGCCCTTCCACCTGTGGCGCGTCGAGCGTCTCGTGAAGATGAGCGGCTTCGACAAGAGCTTCGACGTGCAGTACGCCGCGGCGCCCACTTCCTGCTGGCAGGCGCTCGGGCCGTTGTCCAAGGGCGCGTTGCGCGAGCCGGCGGCCATCATCAACAATGCCGGACATGGCTATCTCTTCTGAGCCGGCGGCATCCACTCCTTCGGACTGGATCGAGAAATACCTGGAGCACGTGCGCGTCGAGCGCCGGCTCGCAGCGCGCACGGTCGAGCTCTACGCCTTCCACCTGCAGTCCCTGCGCGAGCACGCCGCCGAGGCGAAGCTGCCGCTGGACCGCGTGCAGACCGCCCACATCCGCCGCTGGATGGCGCAGCTGCACGGCGCCGGGCGCGAGCCGCGCGGCATCGCGCTGGTGCTGTCTTGCTGGCGCAGCTTCTACCGCTGGCTGGGGCATGAGGGGCTGGTCGGCTTCAACCCGGTGCAGGACGTGCACGCGCCCAAGGCCGGCCGGCCGCTGCCCAAGGCGCTGGGCGTGGACGACGCGGTTCGGCTCGCAGAGCTGTACGACCCCGAGGCCGACCCCTGGACCGAGACGCGCGACGGCGCCATCGTCGAGGTGCTCTACGGCTGCGGCCTGCGCGTGAGCGAGCTCACCGGGCTCGACGTGCAGGCCAGCGCCACGGCGCGCGGCTGGGTCGATCTGGATGCGATGGAGGCCAGCGTGCTCGGCAAGGGCAGCAAGCGCCGCATCGTGCCCATCGGCACCAAGGCTGGCGAAGCGCTGCGCGACTGGCTCGCGGTGCGCGGCGACTGCGCCGGGCTCACCACCGCCCGGCTGCGCGATCCGCAGGCCGCGGCCGCGCTCTTCATCAGCGGCAAGGGCATGCGGATGTCGTCGCAGGCGGTATGGAAGCTGCTGCGCGAGCGCAGCCTGAAGGCCGGCCTCGCGGCGCCGGTGCATCCGCACATGCTGCGCCATTCCTTCGCGAGCCACGTACTGCAGTCCAGCAGCGACCTGCGCGCGGTGCAGGAGCTGCTGGGCCACGCCAGCATCGCGACCACGCAGGTCTACACGCGGCTGGACTTCCAGCACCTGGCCAGGGTCTACGACGCGGCGCATCCGCGGGCCAAGGCCCGCGAAGACAAAGACAAGTAAGCGACAAGAAACAATGAAAACCCTCCGCCTCAAGCCCGGCAAGGAGCGCTCGCTGCAGCGCCGCCATCCCTGGGTGTTCGAATCCGCCATCGCGCGCGGCGGCGCCGACTCCGGCGAGACGGTGCGCGTCGAATCGCACGACGGCGCTTTTCTCGCATGGGCGGCCTTCAGCCCTGAATCCAAGATCCGCGCGCGGGCCTGGAGCTTCACCGAGACGCAGCGCATCGACGCGGCCTTTCTCGCCTCGCTGTGCGCCCGTGCCGTGGCCGCGCGCGGCCTGTTCGACCTGCAGAGCGATGGCGTGCGGCTGGTGCACGGCGAGGCCGACGGCCTGCCGGGGCTGATCGTCGACCGCTACGGCGACACGCTGGTGGCTCAGTTCCTCTCGGCCGGCGTGGAGCGCTGGAAGGGTGCGCTGGCCGATGCGCTGCTCAAGGCCACGGGCCTTTCGAAGCTCTACGAGCGCTCCGACGCGAGCGGCCGGGAGCGCGAGGGGCTGAAGCCGGTCACCGGCTGGCTGCGCGGCGAAGGGCCGACCGAAATCGTCATCCGCGAGCACGGCTGGAAGCTGTCGCTGGACATCGCCACCGGCCACAAGACCGGCTTCTACCTCGACCAGCGCGACAGCCGCCAGCGCTTCGCCGAGCTGGCGCAGCACCGGCGCTTCAGGCGCGTGCTGAACTGCTTCTGCTACACGGGCGGGTTCACGGTGGCGGCGCTGGCCGGGCTGAAGGCCGCGGGCGCGCTCGAGGGCGCGCAGCTGGTGTCGGTCGATTCGTCGCTGCCGGCGCTGGAGCGGGCGAGGGGGCATCTGGCGCTCAACGGCTTCGATGCCGCCGGCGGGCAGGGCATCGAGGCCGAGTTCCTCGACGCCAACGTCAACACGGTGCTGCGCGAGTTCATCGAGCAGGGCCGCACCTTCGATGCCATCGTGCTCGATCCGCCCAAGTTCGCGCCCACGGTGGCGCATGCCGAGCGGGCCTCGCGGGCCTACAAGGACATCAACCGGCTGGCGCTCAAGATCCTGGAGCCGGGAGGGGTGCTGTTGACCTTCTCGTGCTCGGGCGGCATCAGCGCCGACCTGTTCCACAAGATCGTGGCCTCGGCCGGGCTCGACGCGGGCGTGGACGGCTACATCGCCGAGCGGCTGGGCGCGGCCCCCGACCACCCGATGACCATCGAATTCCCGGAAGGCGAGTATCTGAAGGGGCTGGTGGTGGTCAGGAAGCCCGCCTGAAGCAGGCTTGACCCTGCCGCCAACGCAACTCAGTGGCATTGGCTAAACTGCCGGGCCGCGCCTTCCACGGCCCCCATTCCCCGTTTTCCGCACCCGGAGCACTTTCCCCATGGCCCTCATTCCCGCGACCATCCTCACCGGCTTTCTCGGCTCGGGCAAGACCACGCTGCTCAAACGCATCCTGACCGAGGCCCACGGCCAGAAGATCGCGGTCATCGAGAACGAGTTCGGCGAAGAGAACATCGACAGCGACATCCTCGTGACCGAGTCGAAGGAGCAGATCGTGCAGATGAGCAACGGCTGCGTCTGCTGCACCATCCGCGAAGACCTGCGCGAGGCGCTGCAGCTGCTGGCCGCCAAGAAGCGCCAGGGCCTGCTGGACTTCGACCGCGTGGTCATCGAGACCACCGGCCTGGCCGACCCCGGCCCCGTGGCCCAGACCTTCTTCATGGACGACGAGATCGCCGAGAGCTACCTGCTCGACTCGATCCTCACGCTGGTGGACGCCAAGCACGCGCCGCAGCAGCTCAACGACCGCCAGGAAGCGCGCCGCCAGGTGGGCTTTGCCGACCAGATCTTCATCAGCAAGAGCGACCTGGTCTCGGCCGAGGAGACCGATGCGCTGATCCACCGCCTGAAGCACATGAACCCGCGCGCGCCGCAGCAGAAGGCGCATTTCGGCGAGGTGCCGCTCAAGGACATCTTCGACCTGCGCGGCTTCAACCTGAACGCCAAGCTCGACATCGACCCCGACTTCCTGAAGGAAGAGGACGACCACGGCCATGCGCATGGCCACGGGCACGACCACCACGACCATGACCACGAGCACGGCGAGCATTGCAGCCATCCCTCGCACCAGCACGCAGGCCATGGCCACCACCATCACCATGACGACGACGTGAAGAGCTTCGTCTACCGCGCCGACCGCCCGTTCGATCCGGCCCGGCTGGAGGACTTCCTGGGCGCGATCGTCAACATCGACGGCCCGCGCATGCTGCGCTACAAGGGCGTGCTGCACATGAAGGGCACCGAGCGCAAGGTGATCTTCCAGGGCGTGCACCAGCTC
>CAJYQC010000066.1 GCA_913776885.1 uncultured Variovorax sp. | reverse complement strand
CCGGCGCCGCGAGCCGCGTGCCTTCGCATTCGGGGCAGGTGGAGAACGTCACCACGCGCTCCACGAAGGCGCGCACGTGCGGCTGCATCGCTTCCACGTCCTTCGACAGGAATGATTTCTGGATCGTCGGGATCAGCCCCGCGAAGGTCAGGTTGATGCCGTCCACCTTGATCTTCGTCGGCTCCTTGTAGAGCAGGTCGTGCAGTTCGTTCTTCGTGAACCTGCGGATCGGCTTGTCCACGTCGAAAAAGCCGCAGCCGCGGAAGATGCGCCCGTACCAGCCTTCCATGCTGTAACCGGGAATCTTGAGTGCGCCTTCGTTGAGCGACTTGCCGTCGTCGTAGAGCTCGGCGAGATCGAAGTCGGTGACCGCGCCACGCCCTTCGCAGCGCGGGCACATGCCGCCGATGCGGTTGAAGCTTTCCTTCACCGTCTTCGTCTTCGCACCGCGCTCCACGGTGATTGCGCCCGCCGCGCTGACCGAAGGCACGTTGAAGGCGAAGGCGCCGGGCGGCCCGATGTGCGGCCTTCCCAGGCGGCTGAACAGGATGCGCAGCATCGCGTTGGCGTCGGTGACCGTGCCCACGGTCGAGCGCGGGTCGGCGCCCAGGCGCTGCTGGTCGACCATGATCGCGGTGGTCAGGCCGTCGAGCATGTCGACGTCGGGCCGCGCCAGCGTGGGCATGAAGCCCTGCACGAAGGCGCTGTAGGTCTCGTTGATCAGCCGCTGCGACTCGGCCGCGATGGTGCCGAACACCAGCGAGCTCTTGCCCGAGCCCGAGACGCCGGTGAACACCGTCAGCCTGCGCTTCGGGATCTCGATGCTGATGTTGTTGAGGTTGTTCTCGCGCGCGCCGTGCACACGGATCAGGTCGCGGCTGTCGGCGGCGTGCTGCGCATTCGCAGGTGCCGCCGCCCTCGCTGTCGTCTTTGCGGCTGTCTTTGCGGCTGTCTTTGCGGCTGTCTTTGCGGCCGTGGTCGTCTTCTTCGTCGCCTTGGTGCTCATCGGTCCGTCTCTGCGCCTCAGCCCAGCTGCTGGATGCGGATCAGGCTGCCCGCGGGGTCGCGCACCGCGCAGTCGCGCACGCCGTAGGGCTGGTCGGTCGGCTCCTGGACGATCTCCGTTTCGCTGGCCTGCAGCTGCGCGAAGGTGCCTTCGAGGTCGGGCGTGGCCAGCAGGATGGCGGCGTAGGTGCCCTTGGCCATCATCTCGGCGATGGTGCGGCGCTCGTCGTCGGTGATGCCGGGGTAGGCGGCCGGCGGCGCGAGCACGATGGACACGGCGGGCTGGCCCGCGGGGCCTACGGTGATCCAGCGCATGCCGCCGTATCCCACGTCATTGCGGACCTCGAAGCCGAGCAGGTCGCGGTAGAAGGCGAGCGAGGCCTCGGGGTCGTTGTGCGGAAGAAAACTCGCGTGGATGCTGATGTTCATCGTGGTCGCTCCGGTGTGTTGTTGTCGAGGAGCGCTCAGTCTAGGTTCGACCGCGGGGCCGGCGCTTCTCGATTCCTGATCGGTCGCGTGACCTGCTTCGACACGCACGGCGGCATGCCCTCGGTCTGCATGGCGGCCTCGCGGCGGTAGGCGCTGGGCGACATGCCCACCAGCTCGGTGAAGCGCGTGCTGAAGGTGCCCAGCGACGAGCACCCGACCTCGAAGCAGACCTCGGTGACGCTCAGGTCGCCCCGGCGCAGCAGCGCCATCGCGCGCTCGATGCGCCGCGTCATCAGGTAGGAATAGGGCGCCTCGCCGTACGCGAGCTTGAACTGGCGGCTGAGGTGGCCTGCCGACATGTGCACGCCGAAGGCGAGAGCCTCCACGTCCAGCGCTCGCGCATATTCGCGGTCGATGCGATCGCGCACCCGGCGCAGCCGGGCGAGGTCGCGCAGATGGAGCTGCTCTGCGTCAGTCTTGCTGCTGGTCATCCGCGGGATCGTGCCATGCCGCGGCGGCAGGCTCAATCCGGCAGCGCCCGGGTAGGCCGATGCGAGGGCGTCAGGCCTTGCGCTCGAACACCAGGTCCCACACGCCGTGGCCCAGCTTGATGCCACGGTTCTCGAACTTGGTCAGCGGGCGGTACTCGGGCTTGGGCGCATAACCCTCGGCGGTGTTGCGCAGCAGCGGCTCGGCCGAGAGCACTTCGAGCATCTGCTCGGCATACGGCTGCCAGTCGGTGGCGCAGTGGATGTAGCCGCCGGGGCGCAGGTGCTGGGCGAGCTTGGTCACGAAGGCGGGCTGGATCAGCCGGCGCTTGTTGTGGCGCTTCTTGTGCCACGGGTCGGGAAAGAACACGTGCACGCCGGCCAGGGTGCCGGGCTGCAGCATGTGGTCGAGCACGTCAACCGCGTCGTGCGCGCAGATGCGGATGTTCGACAGCTGCTGCTCGCCGATGCGCTTGAGCAGCGCGCCAACGCCGGGCTCGTGCACTTCGCAGCAGAAGAAGTTGGTGTCGGGCAGCACCGTCGCGATGTGCGCGGTGGCCTCGCCCATGCCAAAGCCGATCTCCAGCACCGTCGGGCCGGCGCGGCCGCCGAAGGTGGCGGTCAGGTCGATCGGCTCGGGTTTGTAGGGCACGAGGTACAGCGGCCCCAGTTCGGAGAAGGCGCGCGCCTGGCCCTCGGTGGTGCGGCCGCCGCGCTTGACGAAGCTCTTGAGGCGGCGGTGCAGCGGATGGGGCTTGTCGGCGCCTTCGTCGGCACCCTCGTCATGGCCCGGCGGGAGGTCGTTGGACACGGTATCGGAAAGATTCATCACGGGCGCGAATTGTAGAGATCGCGCCATTGGGGCACCCAGGCGGCCAGCGCGGCGGGGCAATCGGAGGCCGTGGCAGGGCTCAGGCCCAGCACGCGCGCCGCGGCGTCGAGCGCCGCCAGGGCTGCGGCCGGAGAGCTGGTGTCGATGGAGGTCGCACCGTTCTGTTTGGAGAGCTTGTCGCCGTCGGCGCCGCGCACGAGGGGCGTGTGCAGGTAGCTGGGCGTCGGAAAGCCCAGCGCGCGCTGCAGCAGGATCTGGCGCGCGGTGTTGTCGGCGAGGTCTTCGCCGCGCACCACGTCGGTCACGCCCTGCTCGGCGTCGTCGACCACCACCGCGAGCTGGTAGGCCCAGGGACCGTCGGCGCGGCGCAGCACGAAGTCGCCGACCTCGCGGCTCACGTCCTGGCACTGGCGGCCCAGGCGGCGATCGGTGAAGCAGACCCGGCCGGTGTGCGCCTCGCCGAGAGCTCCGGCGGCGTATGGCGAAGCAGCCTCGAACCTTTCGGTAGCGAAGCGCCATGCGCGCGCGGGCTTGCCGTGCAGCCCGTCGCGGCAGGTGCCGGGGTACACCCGCTCGCCGTGGCGTTCGTGCCGCCGGCCGAGCCTTGCGAGCGCCTCGTCGATGTCCTTGCGCGAGCAGCCGCAGGGATAGGCCAGGCCGCGCGCCTTGAGCCGCTCCAGGGCGGCTTCGTAGCGGTCGGTGCGCCGGGTCTGCCATACGGGGGGCTCGTCGGGCAGCAGGGCGCAAGCGGCCAGCTGCTGGAGGATGTGCTCGCCCATGCCGGGCAGGCAGCGTTCGGTGTCGGCGTCTTCGATGCGCACCAGCCAGCGCGCCTGCGGGCCGCGCGCGCGCACGTCGAGCCAGCTTGCGAGCGCGGCCACCAGCGAGCCCGCG
>CAJYQC010000065.1 GCA_913776885.1 uncultured Variovorax sp. | reverse complement strand
CGAAGACTTTCTTCACCACCCACAACCAGCATCCCAAGACACCAGCCGCTTCAACAACACCAGGCCGTCAGTAGCGAAGCCCACGAGTATATGACAGATTTTGGCGACCCGTCAACGTCTCTTCGATTATTTCTGATTGAACCTCACACGCCCATTCGACGAGAACAAAGCAAGCCCGAAAAAAGAAAGCCGCCCTAAGGCGGCTTCCTCTTCCAGCTCAAGCGCTACTTATTAGTAATAGCGCGAGCTGTTCATACGGCGCATCGCTTCGTACAGCGTGGGCATCCGCACTTCCTGCGAACGGGCGCTCATGCGGGCGAGTGCGTCGATCTTTGCAGCTTCGGCTGCCGACACGCTGCCTTCGGATTGCTGACGCCACATCGCGGTCTGCAGTTCCTGCATGACGCGCGGGTCGCTTTGGGCGGTGGCGAGGAAGCGAGCATCCGCACGTGCTGCAGCGCGGCGTTGGGCAGCGGAGCGCCATGCAGCGGCAAGGCTGCTCTGACGCACCGACCCTGCGAACAGCGCGAACAATGCGATTGCGGCGACGCAGAACACCGTCCATGCTGCGAGCAGGCCGCCTTCGTTCCAGTTGGAAACGAGCGACTCGGTCACCACCAGCACGGCTGCGGCGACAGCGACGATCAGCAGCGCAATGAGCGGGCGGGCGCCGTTTGCACCAGCGCGGGCGGCCTGGATCTGGCCGAAGAGCACTTCGGCGCGACGCACGCCGGGGTGGACTGTAGGTTGGTCAACGTGAACGAAGCTGGTCATGATGCATCCCTCCTGGGACATTGGTAATCAGTGGTGGCGAACAAGGCCGATGGGGTGATATTAGGGATTACCCCAGTGTTTATCCACTTTATCTTTCTGATGTTTATCATTCACAAAACTGATGGACGTCAACTTTCGCACGTTTGATCTCAACCTGCTCCGCGTCTTCGACGAGGTGATGGCAGAGCGCAACCTCACGCGCGCGGCGCGGAACCTCTCGATCACTCAGCCAGCGGTGAGCAATGCGCTGCGGCGGCTGCGTGAAGTCCTGGGAGACGAGCTGGTACGCCGCTCCGGCGCAGGCGTGGAGCCCACCCCTCGCGCGCTCGCCCTGTGGCCGACCGTTCGCGACGCCCTGCGCCAGTTGCAGCACACGCTGGCCCCCGGCGAGTTCGACGCGGGCACGGCCGACACCACTTTCCTGCTGGCCATGGCCGACGCGACCGCGGCCGAGCTGATCCCGGGCCTGGTGCAGATCGCGGAGCAGGAGGCGCCGGCCATTTCACTGCGCGTGCTGCCGCTGACCACGCGCGACCCGCGCCGAATGCTCGAGCAGGAGGAAGTGGACATGGCCGTCGGCTACTTCCCGGCGGTGATCGCCAGCCTCGCGGCGCGCGGCCAGTCGGGGGTGGGAGTGGCCTTCGAGACCCAGCGGCTCTACCTGGGCCAATATGTATGTGTGATGCGGCGCGGCCATCCTCTGGCGAATGCGCCGCTGACGCTCGACGACTACTGCGCCGCGCGCCACCTGCTGGTGAGCTTTTCGGGCCGGCCTTACGGCTTCATCGACCAGACGCTGGGCGCGATGGGACGTGAGCGACGCATCGTGGTGACGGTGAATCAGTTCTTCACCGCGGGCAGGGTCGTGGCCAATTCGGATCTGCTGACCGTGCTGCCCCGTCACTTCGTGACGGTGACCGGTATCGACGACCAGCTGGTGTTGCGCGACCTGCCCTTCGACCAGCCTCCGGTGCATGTGGATGCGATCTGGCACCGGCGGGCCCAGCACGGGCACTCCCACGAATGGCTGCGCAATGCGTTGTTGCGCTCTGCAGCCGCGGCTTTCGCCGGGTCGGTCCTCGGACAGAAGATGCCCGACTGACCTGCTTTCCTGCTGCTACTTATTAGTGGATCAGCGAACGACGCTGAGCCAGGCGCTGGCGGCGGCGCGCAGTTCCTGGGCATGGTGGGCACCACGGCCGGCGCGGATGTCGGCGCTTTCCATCAATGCGGCGGCGTGGCTGGCCGGGGCACTGGTGCTTGAAGAACGGAAGAAACGGGCCACTTGGGCGAGAAGGCTGAACATGATGGTGCGCGGCTCGTGGCTGCGCTGGAGTGGTTGATGCTTCAAGAATAAGGGTTAACCCTAGCAAATCAAGCCAAGCCTTATGCACGTCATGCATGAGGCAATTCACCTAGACTGGCCCGACGATGAAGCTGCAACTGCTTTCCGACCTGCACCTGGAGTCGCACCCTCGCTTCCGGGCCGAGCCACTTCCGGACGCCGACATGCTGATCCTGGCAGGCGACATCGGCTCCTACCAACAGGGTTCCCGCCTCACCGATCCCGATTTCGGCCTGCGCCGCTTCTCGCCTCGCAACGGATGGCCGGTGCCGGTGATCTACGTGCCGGGCAACCACGAATACGACAACGCCGACTTCGACGAGACCCATGAGCGCCTGCGCACGCTCTGCGACGAGCTCGAGATCATCTGGCTGGAGCGCGAAACCCGCGTGATCGAAGGCGTCCGCTTCGTCGGAACCACGCTCTGGGCCGATTTCGACGCGCTCGCCGAGCCGACCGACAGCCTTGCCGAAGCGCTCAAGAAGCGCGGCAAGGCGATGCGCGCGGCCGATTTCTATCTTGAAAAAGCGGCCACCATGCGTAACGGCGAGCCCTTCCTCGCCGCGCAGCTGCGGGAGCAGGCGCTCGCCTGCCAGGACTGGCTCACGCAGGCGCTGGCCGAGCCTTTCGATGGCACCACGGTGGCCATCACGCATTTCGCGCCCAGCCTGGAGAGCGGCGATCCGCGCTACGGCCTGACACCCGGCACCGCGGGCTTCTGCAATGCGCTCGACGCGCTGCTGCCCCACGCGCAGCTCTGGCTGCATGGCCACCTGCACTGCCCCTCCGACTACCTGAAGAACGGCTGCCGTGTGGTCGCCAATCCGCTGGGCTATGCGCGCAACGGAGAGCAGGAGGGTTACCGGCCCGAACTGCTGATCGAGGTGCCCGGCCCCCGGCAGCCATCGCGGTAACGGCCGGCAACGCGTGCTCGGCGACGGCTGTGTAGACTGCCCCGATTCCATCCGACCGACGGGGGAGCGCGCCATGACGCAGCAGCAGAAACAACAACGACGTCGCCACTTCCTGCAGCAGGCCGCCGGCGCAGCCGCGGCCACCGGCTTGCTCTCTTTCTGCCCGCAGGCCCTCGCACAGAAGCCGCCGGGGGCCACCGCCAGCAGGGCCATGGGCCAGCTTTCGATGGCGGAGATGTCGCGCCGCCTCACCGCCGGGAGCCTCAGCAGCAGCCAGTTGGTGGAGGAGGCGCTGGCGGCTATCCAGAATCCAGCGGGCGAAGGCGCCCGCACCTTCATTCGCGTGCATGCCGATTCGGCCCGAGCCGCTGCCGCGCGGCTCGATGCCGAACGCAAGAGCGGCCGCCCCGCCGCGTCGCCCATTGCGGGCATCCCGATCTCGCTGAAGGACCTGTTCGACGAAGCCGGCGTCACCACGCTGGGCGGCTCGACGGTGCTGACCGGCCAGCCGCCGGCCGCGCGCGACGCCATCGTGGTCGAGCGGCTGCGGCGCGCCGGCGCGATCATCATCGGGCGCTCCAACACGGTCGAGTTCGCCTACACAGGCCTGGGAATCAACCCGCACTACGGCACGCCAAAGAACGCCTACGACCGCGCGACGGGCCGCATCCCCGGCGGGTCGACCTCGGGTGGCGCGATCTCACTGACCGACGGCATGGCGGCCGGCGCGATCGGCACCGACACCGGCGGCTCGCTTCGCATCCCGGCCGCGCTCAACGGACTGGTGGGCTTCAAGCCGACGCAGCGGCGCGTTCCGCTCGACGGCGTGCTGCCGCTGTCGACCTCCTTCGACTCGGCAGGGCCGATGGCCTGGACGGTGGAGGACTGCGCGCTGCTCGACGCCGTGCTCGCCGCGGAGCTGCCGCGGCCGCTGCGCGTGCTGCCGCTGCGCGGCCTGCGCTTCGCGGTGCCCAGGACCTTCTTCCTGGACGAGCTCTCGCCGCCCGTGGCCGCGGCCTTCACGTCGGCGCTGGCCAAGCTCTCGGCCGCGGGCGCGACCATCACCGAACTGCCGATGGCCGAGTTCGCGAAGGCGCCGGCCATCAACCCGCGCGGCATGATCACCGCCGCCGAGGCCTTCACCTGGCACCGCGAGTTCATCAAGACCGGCGCCGCCAAGTATGACCCGCGCGTGCTGGCCCGCATCAGGACCGGCGAGACGATCACCGCGCCCGACTACCTGCAGCTGCAGACACTGCGCCGCCAGTTCATCCGCTCGATCAACGCCGCGGCCGCGAGCTACGACGCGATGCTGATGCCCACCACGCCCGACATCGCGCCGCCCATCGCCGAGGTGCTGAAGGACGACGACACCTATTACCGTATCAACGCCCGCATGCTGCGCAACCCCTCGGTGGTGAACCTGTTCGATGGCTGCGCGCTTTCGGTGCCCTGCCACGACGCGGGCACGGCGCCGGTCGGGCTGATGGTGGCCGGCATCGGCAACACCGACCACAGGCTGCTGGCGGTGGGTGCGGCGGTGGAGGCGGTGGTGACGCCGCGGCGCGCCCTCAGCAGCTGAGCGCCGCGCCGTCAGGCGGAGGCCGGCGCCGGCGTTCGGGATTCAGGCCCCGCCGCGGCCCTTCGCCACCAGCTTGATGCCCGGCATGAGCTCGGCCGCGAGTTCGGGCCGCTCCAGCGCGTAGTCGAGGTTCATGCGCGCGATCTCGACGTGTTCCTCGCCCAGCGCCTGCGCGCGCGAGCCCTGCCCGCGCTCGATGGCCTGCACCATCGCGTGGTGCGTGCGGTGCGCCTGGCGCATCCACTGCTGGCCCTCTTCCATCGACGACTGCATCGGCAGCATCGCGCTGGGCGCGGCGAAGGGCTGGCCGCCGAGCATGTCCATCACCCGCTTGAGCGCGAGGTTGCCGCAGCCTTCGATGATCAGCTTGTGGAAGCGGTCGTTCATCTCGACGTAGGCGGCGTAGTCGTCGAGCTCCATGCTGGGCTTGTTCACGGCGCGGTCGCCGTCTTCCAGGCAGTCCTTCAGGTCGCGCAGCAGCTGGCGCGAGGCGCCGTCCTCGGCCAGCAGGCGCGCGGCGAAGCCTTCGATCACGCCGCGCACGCGGATGGCGTCGGCCACCTCCTGCGAGGTGAAGCGGCGCATCTGGTAGCCGCCGCTGGGCGACTGCTCGATCAGCCCTTCGTGCTCCAGGCTGGCGAGCGCGAGCCGCACCGGGGTGCGCGAAGCCTCCAGCTTCTCGGCCAGCGGGATCTCGGCCAGCCGCTCTCCGGGCCCGAATTCGCCCTTGAGGATCATGTCGCGCAGTTGCACGAGCACGCGGGATTGTTGGGAGTCCATGGACGAATTCTAGGAGACGGGCCCCGCATTGCACGCAGCGTATTTACTCTGGCTCGGTTGTTGCATGCATTGCTTCACAACGAGTGTCAAAAACCGACGATACGCTCAGCGTTTACCCTGGTTTTGGCCTTCGCAGGCCCCAGGTTGGGGCAATTTTGCAGATGAAAGTTTGACCGGGGTCGAGGATCACCAAGACAATGCATACAGTTGCATGCAATGGCTGCAAGCCTCTTTCCACAGTCCCCACGATGGAGCCCGCACGATGATCAGCGCAGAGCAGAACGATTTCATCACCCGCGTCGGACCCGGCGCCCCCGCCGGCAAGCTGCTGCGCCGGTACTGGCAGCCGGTGGCCCTGGCCGACGAACTGGCGGGTCCGCGCCCGGTCAAGCCGGTGAAGCTCATGGGGCAGGACTTCGTCCTGTTCCGCGACGAGAACGGCCAGCTCGGCATGCTCGACCGCGACTGCCCGCACCGCGGCGCCGACCTCGCCTTCGGCCGCCTCGAGAACGGCGGCCTGCGCTGCGCCTTCCACGGCTGGCTGTTCGACGCCAAGGGCAACTGCCTCGAGACCCCGGCCGAGCCCGCCACCAGCAAGCTGTGCACCCGCATCAAGCAGTCGGCCTATCCGGTGGTCGAGAAAAGCGGCGTGGTCTTCGCCTACATCGGCGAGGGCGAGCCCCCGGCCTTCCCCGAGTTCGACTGCTTCGTCGCGCCCGACAGCCACACCTTCGCGTTCAAGGGCCTGTTCGAGTGCAACTGGCTGCAGGCGCTCGAGGTGGGCATCGACCCGGCACATGCCTCGTACCTGCACCGCTTCTTCGAGGACGAGGACACCTCCGAGAGCTACGGCAAGCAGTTCCGCGGCGCCTCGGCCGACTCCGACATGCCGATCACCAAGGTGCTGCGCGAGTACGACCGGCCCGACATCAGCGTCGAGCCCACCGACTACGGCTTCCGCCTGAAGGCGCTGCGCAAGCTGTCGGAGGACACCACCCACGTGCGCGTGACCAACCTGGTGTTCCCGCAGGCCTTCGTGATCCCGATGAGCTCCGAGATGACCATCTCGCAGTGGCACGTGCCGGTGGACGACACGCACTGCTACTGGTACGCCATCTTCACCAGCTTCACCGGCCCGGTCGACAAGCAGCAGATGCGCGAGCAGCGCCTGAAGCTCTACGAACTGCCCGACTACACCTCGCGCAAGAACAAGCGCAACAACTACGGCTACAGCGTCAAGGAACAGCTCACCGAGACCTACACCGGCATGGGCGACGACATCAACGTGCACGACCAGTGGGCGGTGGAGTCGCAGGGCCCCATTCAAGACCGCACGCGCGAGCACCTGGGCAGCACCGACAAGGGGATCATTGCCTACCGCCGCGTGCTGGTGAAGGCGATCGAGGCCACGCTCGCCGGCGAAGGTGCGCCGATGGTCATCGACGCCGCGCAGGCCAGCGCCATGACCGGGCCGCCCTCCATCGACGGCATCGGCCGCAACGTCGCCGACGAGGCCGCCACCGAGGCCTACTGGCAGGACGCCGACCGCGCGCGGCGAATGAAGTCCGACTGGGCCTCCGCACGCCTGGCCGCCGCCTGAGCCCCGCTCACAGGACACAAGCGCCATGAGCAGCCACACATTCGTCGACCGCTTCGGCCTCTGGAGCGAAGACCAGCACGCGCAGGCCAGGGAACTGGTGCGCCGCATCGACGGCGGCGAGGTCGACCTCGTCCGCTTCGCCTGGCCGGACCAGCACGGCATCCTGCGCGGCAAGACGCTGGTCGCGGCCGAGGCGCGCTCGGCCTTCTGGGAAGGCGTCAACCTCACCTCGACCCTGCTGGCCAAGGACACGTCGCACAAGACCGTGTTCCCGGTGTTCACCCAGGGCGGAGGCTTCGCGGTCGAGGGCCTGCAGGGCGGAGCCGACTTCACCATCGTGGCCGACCCCGCCACCTTCAAGGTCCTGCCGTGGTCGCCGCGCACCGGCTGGGTGATGTGCGACGCCTACATGGCCGACGGCAAGCCCTGCCCCTTCGCCACGCGGCAGATCCTGCAGCGCGCGGTGCGCCAGCTCGACGAGCTGGGGCTGGACTTCATCGCCGGCCTCGAGGTGGAGTTCCATGTCTTCAAGCTCGACGACGCGCGCATGGGCCTGGCCGACTCGGGCCAGCCCGGCGAGCCGCCGCGCGTGTCGCTGCTCTCGCACGGCCACCAGTACCTCACCGAGCTGCGCTACGACCGCGTCGACGGGCTGATGGAGCTGCTGCGCTCGCAGCTCATGGCGCTGGGCCTGCCGCTGCGCTCGCTCGAGATCGAATTCGGCCCCAGCCAGTTCGAGCTGACCTTCGGTCCCACGGCCGGCGTCATGCCCGCCGACACCATGGTGCTGCTGCGCAGCGCCATCAAGCAGGTCTGCCAGCGCAACGGGCTGCATGCCACCTTCATGTGCCGGCCGAAGATCCCGAACGTAATGTCCAGCGGCTGGCACCTGCACCAGTCGCTGCGCCGCAAGGGCGACGGTGTCAACGCCTTCATGCCGGAAGCCGCGGGCGGCCAGCCGCTGAGCGAGACCGGCATGCACTACCTCGGCGGCCTCAAGGCGCACGCCTGCGGCGCCGCGGCGCTGGCGAGCCCCACCATCAACGGCTACCGGCGCTACCGCCCCTTCTCGCTCGCGCCCGACCGCGCGATCTGGGCCAAGGACAACCGCGGCGCGATGCTGCGCGTGCTCGGCGGCGTGGGGCAGAGCGCTTCGCGCATCGAGAACCGCGTGGGCGAGCCGACGGCCAATCCGTACCTGTACCTCGCGTCGCAGCTGTTCTCGGGCCTGGACGGCATCCGCAACCGGATCGACCCCGGCCCCTCCGCCGACGCGCCCTACGAGACGCCGGCCGAGCAGCTGCCCCGTTCGCTGGGCGACGCCCTCGCCTGCCTGCGCCGCGACGAGATGCTCAACGCGCAGATGGGCAAGACCTTCGTCGACTACCTCTGCCACATCAAGGAAGCGGAGATCGCCCGCTTCAACCTCGAAGTCAGCGAGTGGGAACACCGCGAGTACTTCGACCTGTTCTAAAACATGACGCACACCCCCAGGCTTGCCCACTTCGTGTGGCCTCCAACCCCCTTGCAGGGGGCAACACCAGCGGCCCGGCAAAGCCGGTTCCGCGGTGTTCACCATTGAAGAAAACCCTATGCCCACGATCCACTACATCCTTAAGGACGGCACCACGCGCGACCTCGACGCCAAGGTCGGCGCCAGCGTGATGGAGACCGCCATCCGCGGCAACGTGCGCGGCATCGATGCCGAGTGCGGCGGCTGCTGCTCCTGCGCCACCTGCCACGTCTACGTGGACGACGCCTTCATCGACCTGCTGCCGCCGCCCGACGACATGGAGAGCGCGCTGCTCGATGCCGTGGCGGCGGAGCGCCGGCCCGGCTCGCGCCTGAGCTGCCAGCTCAGCATCACGGCGGCCTTCGATGGCCTCACGGTGCGCGTACCCGATACGCAGGTCTGACGCTTGCGTCGGGCATCATCGTCCGCTTCGCTTGCACCCGGTTACACGAAAGCAGCGCCCGCTCGGGCGCATCCACTCCACCTGAAAGGTCCTTTTCCATGACGATGACCAAGAGAACCCTCCTCTCGACCCTGCTGCTGGCCGGCCTCGGCCTCGCGGGCGCCACGGCGCATGCGGCAGACGAGCCGCTGCGCATCGGCCTCATCGCCACCTACTCGGGCCCGTATGCCGACTACGGCCGCCAGTTCGACGCCGGCATCGCGCTCTACCTGAAGGAGCACGGCGGCAAGGTGGGCGGCCGCATGGTCGAAATCATCAAGAAGGACACTGCCGGCCCCGCGCCCGACGCCGCCAAGCGCATCGCGCAGGAGCTCATCGTGCGCGACAAGGTGAACGTGCTCACCGGCCTGGACTTCAGCCCCAATGCCTACGCCGTGGGCGCCATCGCCACGCAGGCGAAGATTCCGACCATCGTGATGAACGCGGCCTCGTCGGCCATCACCACCAGCTCGCCCTACGTGGCGCGCCTGTCGTTCACCGTGCAGCAGGTCACCGACCCGATGGCGCGCTACATGCTCAAGGAAGGCATCAAGGACGCCTACACCGTGGTCGCCGACTACGCCTCGGGCGTCGATGCCGAGACCGCCTTCAAGAAGACCTTCACCGCCGGCGGCGGCAAGGTCTCGGGCGAGGTGCGCACGCCGATGAACAACCCCGACTTCTCGGCCTACGTGCAGCGCATCAAGGACGCCAAGCCCCAGGCCGTGTTCTTCTTCTTCCCCTCTGGCGTGATGCCGCCGGCCTTCCTGAAGGTCTGGAAGGAGCGCGGCATGGAGCAGGCCGGCATCAAGCTCTACGCCACCGGCGAGGCAACCGACGACAGCTACCTGGACGCCACCGGCGACGTGGCGCTGGGCCTGGTCACCAGCCACCACTACTCCTTCGCGCATCCGTCGCCCAAGAACCAGAAGTTCGTGAAGGACTTCGCCGCCGACAATGGCACCAAGCTGCGCCCGAGCTACTTCGCCGTGACCGCCTACGACGCGATGGCCGCCATCGACCTCGCGCTGGCCAAGACCAAGGGCGACACCGCCGGCGACAAGTTCATGGACGCGCTCAAGGGCCTGAGCTTCGAAAGCCCGCGCGGCCCGGTGGAGATCGACCCGGCCACGCGCGACATCGTGCAGACCGTCTACATCCGCAAGACCGAGCGCGTGAACGGCCAGTTGGTGAACGTGGAGTTCGACAAGTTCGAGCGCGTGAAGGACCCGGCGAAGGAAGGCGCGGCCGCCAAGTAGGCGCGCTGCAGACCGATCGTTCAGTCAATCAGCCAGCGAGTCAGCCAGCAGGAAATTCATGGGCATCGTGATCTTCGACGGAGTGGCCTACGGCATGCTCCTCTTCCTCATCGGCGTGGGCCTGTCCATCACGATGGGGCTCATGAATTTCGTCAACCTCGCACACGGCAGCTTCGCGATGGTGGGCGGCTATGCCGCGAGCGTGCTGATGAGCCGGTTCGGCGTGGGCTTCGGCCTCTCGCTGGCCGCCGCCTTCTTGGCGGCAGCGCTGCTGGGCGCGGTGCTGGAGTTCGTGTTCTACCGGCGCCTGTACCGCGCGCATCCGCTGGACCAGGTGCTGCTGTCGATCGGCGTGGTGTTCGTGTCGATCGCGGCCTTCACCTACTTCTTCGGCCCGACGATGCAGCCCTTCGCGCTGCCGCCGGCGCTCGACGGGCAGGTCTCGCTGGCGGGCCTGGAAGTGGGCCGCTACCGGCTGTTCCTGATCGTCTGCGGCGTGCTGGTGCTGGCCGCGCTGCTGCTGGGCCTGGGCAAGACGCGCTACGGGGCGATGGTGCGCGCTGCGGTCGACAACCAACGCGTGGCCGGCGGCACCGGCATCCACGTGCAGCGGCTCTTCTTCCTGACCTTCTCGCTGGGCTGCGGCCTCGCGGGCATGGGCGGCGCGCTGAGCCTGGGGATGCTGGGGCTGGAGCCCTCGTTTCCGCTGAAGTACCTCGTCTACTTCCTGATGGTGGTCTGCGTCGGCGGCGCGGGCACGGTCACGGGGCCTTTCATCGCGGCGCTGCTGGTCGGCATCGTCGACGTGGCGGGCAAGTACTACCTGCCGGAGACCGGCGCATTCCTCATCTACGTCTTCATGATCGTCATGCTGCTGGTGCGGCCGAACGGCATCGTCGCGAAGAAGGGGCTCGCATGAAAGCCCTGAACCTTTCCCCCGCACAGCTGCGCATCGCCGAAGCGGCCTTCTGGCTCGCGCTGGCGTCGAGTTTCTTCCTGCTGCCCGACAAGCTCACGCTGATGAGCCAGGTGCTGATCTTCGGCCTGTTCGCGGTGTCGCTCGACATGGCGCTGGGCTACGCGGGCATCCTCACCGTGGGCCATGCGGCGTTCTTCGGCGCGGGCGCCTACGCGGCCGGGCTGCTCGCCAAGTACGGCTGGAGCGAGCCCTTCAGCGGCCTCGTGTTCGCGCTCGCTGTGTGCGGCGCTCTGGGCTATGCGCTGAGCTACCTGGTGGTGCGCGGCGCCGACCTCACGCG